>NZ_AZVA01000034.1:0-45663 GCF_000513975.1 Paracoccus sp. J55 | reverse complement strand
AGCTTTGGCCGCCTGACCTCGGCCGTCCGTCGGTAGCCCGGTGGCACCGAGAAGGTCATCATCTTCGCAACCGTGTCACGCGAGATGTTGAACACCCGCGCCGCTTCCCGCTGGCTCATGCCTTCCGCGCAAGCCTGGCGAACTCTCAGATATAGGTCCACGCTGTAAATCCTCACGCCCTCCCTGCCGCCGCAGAAAGGGAATAGGTGGACGACTTTTACGCCGCCCGCAGCAGCACCAAGCCACCGCTACCGTGGACGAATTTCTCACCGCCGTTCTCAGGGGCTGGAGGCGGCTTCCAGCTCGACCAGCTTCCTCGCCTCCTATACCTACCGGCTGCAACAGGGCGCCTATCTGCAATCGGCGATCACCTATATCGACAACCCGACGCTGGCCCCGGTCCGGCCTTCGGCGCTCAACGCAAGCGTCAACCTGACGCTGGTGTTCTAGGGAACGCGGCATCTTCGTCCCGTTCCGCCGCCCGATGCCCTAGAATGAAACCTCCCGATGACCTTGCGACGGGCCATCGGGACAGGTTTGAAGATCGCTCGTCATCGATCAGATCCGAAACCCACCCAGGATGATGTTCGCCATGCTCTTGCCGGATCGTGCCCGTGTCCCCTTCGTCAGCGTCGAAAACATGGCGAGGCTGGTGCATTCCATCGGACTGCCGCTGGCACTCGAGGAACTGGCGGCCTGCATCGAGGCCGACTTCCTGCGCTGGGACGAGTTCGACAAGACGCCGCGCCTTGCCTCCCATTCCGCGGAGGGGGTGATTGAGCTGATGCCGATCTCGGAACGGCGGCACTATGCGTTCAAATATGTGAACGGACATCCCGTCAACCAGCGGCGGGGACTGCAGACGGTGGTGGCCTTCGGCGCCCTGTCCGAGGTGGCATCCGGCTATCCGTTGCTGATGGCCGAGATGACGCTGCTGACCGCGCTTCGGACGGCGGCGATGTCCGCGGTCGCCACGCGCGCGCTGGCGTGCAAGGACGCGCGGGTTCTGGCGCTGATCGGCAACGGCGCCCAGGCCGAATTCCAGGCCATCGCCCTGCAGACGATCTGCGGCATCGACCGGGTCCGGCTCTACGACATCGACCCGGCGGCAACCCGCAAGGCGGCGGCGAACCTGCGGGCCGCGGGGCTTTCGGTGACCGAATGCCGCACCGCCCATGACGCCGTCGAGGGTGCCGACATCGTCACCACCTGCACCGCGGACAAGAAATGCGCGACGATCCTGACGGACAACATGGTCGGCGCGGGGATGCATGTGAACGCCATCGGCGGCGATTGCCCCGGCAAGACCGAGCTGCACCGCGACATCCTGCTGCGCTCGGACGTCTTCGTGGAATTTTCCGAACAGACCCGGATCGAGGGCGAAATCCAGCAGATGCCGGAGGATTTCCCGGTGACCGAGCTATGGCAGGTCCTGTCCGGCCGGTGTCCCGGTCGCCTGTCCGATCAGCAGATCACGCTGTTCGATGGCGTCGGTTTTGCCATCGAGGATTTCAGCGCCTTGCGCTATGTCCATGCTCGCGTGCAGGGCACCGATTTCTTCGACCGGCTCGATCTGCTGGCCGATCCCGACGATCCCCGCGATCTCTATGGCATGTGGCGACGGCTCCGCCCCGGATGAAATCGGGCGGTGGCGGATGTCCCAGACCGGCGTGATGTCCAGGAAGGTTTCGGGCTTCCAGCCCATCTGCTCGGTCTGGTGCGGCTCGAACAGGTGGAGCTGCGGCGCGCCCAGCCCTTTTTCGCCCGGGCAAAGGCCCGCCGGCTCCGCCTGGCCAGGATTTCGCCCCGCCGGGTCGGAAAGAAGCCCTGCCGCGCGCTGGACCCGCCGCTGGTCGAGCTGTCGCCCCGGTTGCGGCTGACGCCAGTCACGCGCAGCTCATCGCCCTGATCCGCGTCTGCGAGTTCGAGAACTTCACCCTCGCTGCACGGTCGCTGGAGCTGTCGCAGCCGACGGTTCACCGCGCCATCTCGCAGCTTGAGCAAGAGGCAGGGCGGCCCCTGTTCCAGCGCACCCCCTTCGGCCTCGTCGCCAGCCGGGCCGCGCGCGACCTGCCGCAGGCCGCAAGGCTGGCCTTTCACGAGCTGGAGCAGGCGGTCGGCAAGATCGTCATCGGCGCGCTGCCGATGTCGCGTTCGGTCCTGCTGCCCGGTGCGCTGGCCGCCTTTCGGCGACGGCGCGCGATCCAGCCCGTGCATGTGGTCGATGCCTTTTTCATGGATGCCGGGGTGGCGCCGGCCAACAGCATCATCGAGGCAGGCTCGATCCTGCTGATGCGCGAGATGCTGACCAAGGGCGATTTCCTCGGCTGCATTTCGGCGTTGCAGGCGGCGGCGGAAATCCGGCACGGGCTGATCCGGCGCCTTGATATGCCGGCGCGCTGGACGCCGCGGCCGATCGGCTGTGCATCGCCGACAGCTGGCCGGGTCAGATGCGTACGGTCTGGGCCGACCACCAGCGTTTCATGGAGACCTGTTTCCAGCAATATCCGGGCTATTACTTCACCGGCGACGGCTGCCGGCTCCCACCCGTCAGCAGGCTGACCGCGCGGCCTCCTGCGCGGCCACGGGTGAACCGGGTATCCGCCAGCCGGCATCCCACCGGTCGGTGCCGTCGGAACGGACAGGCCAGGGCCCGCCCGCTCCGCTACGGCGCGGCCGGGTCAGGCAAGCTCTCGCCGTTCCCCGATCAGGCCCTTGACGATGGCCCAGCAGGCGCCCAGCAGCACCAGCGTGAAAGGCAGCCCGGTCGAGACCGCCATCGCCTGCAGGGCCGTCAGCCCGCCGCCCAGCAGAAGCGCGATGGCGACCAGCCCCTCGAAGCTGCACCAGAAGATGCGCTGCGGCATCGGCGCGTGGATCTTGCCGCCCGCCGCGATGGTGTCGATCACCAGCGACCCCGAGTCCGAAGAGGTCACGAAGAAGACGATGACCAGGATGATGCCCACGAAGCTGGTGATCGCGGTCAGCGGCAGCTGCGACAGCATCTGGAACAGCTGCAATTCCAGCGCCGCCTCGGTCACGCCGGAAAAGCCCGCCAGCGTGACCGAGATCGCCGTGCCGCCGAATGCGGTCATCCACAGCACCGAGATGATCGAGGGCACGATCAGCACCGCGACCAGGAACTGCCGCACGGTGCGGCCGCGGCTGACGCGGGCGATGAACATGCCGACAAAGGGCGACCAGCTGATCCACCAGGCCCAGTAAAAGGCCGTCCAGCCCTGCCGGAAATTGTCGTCGTCGCGCCCGAACGGGTTCGACAGCGGCAGGATGTTCGCGGCATAGGCGCCCAGGTTGCCGAAGAAGCCGCTGACGATCTGGGCCGTCGGCCCGGCGAAGATCACGAAGCACAGCAGGATAAGGGCCAGCACCATGTTGATCTCGGACAGGCGCTTGACGCCCTTTTCCACGCCCAGCACCACCGAGGTCGTCGCCACGGCGGTGATCGCGATGATCAGCACGATCTTTGAGGTGTCGGTGGCGCTCCAACCGAACAGGAAGCCGAAGCCGGCCGAAGCCTGCTCGGCCCCGATTCCCAGCGATGTGGCCAGCCCGAACAGCGTCGCCATCACCGCCATCACGTCGATGACATGGCCCGGCCAGCCCCAGATCCTGTCGCCGAAGATCGGATGAAAGACCGAGCGCAGCGTGAGCGGCAGCCCCTTGTTATAGGCAAACAGCGCCAGAGCCAGCGCGACCACGGCATAGATCGCCCAGGGGTGCAGGCCCCAGTGGAAGATCGTCGCGGCCATCGCCAGCCGGCGGGCGGCAAGCTCATCCCCCGCCGCGCCGTCCAGCGGCGCCCAGTCGGTGCGCAGCCCGCCCTCGACCACCGGTCCGCCCAGGGCGGCGGTGAAATGACCCAGCGGCTCGCTGACGCCGTAGAACATCAGCCCGATCCCCATTCCCGCGGCGAACAGCATCGAGAACCAGCCGGTCAGGCTGAAATCGGGCCTGGCTTCGGGCCCGCCCAGCCGGACCGAGCCCAGAGGCGACAGGATCAGCCCCAGGCTGAGCAGCACGAAGACATTGCCGGCGATCAGGAAGAACCAGTCGAACCGGCCGGTCACCATGTCCCGCAAGCCGCCGAAGAACGGCCCGAGCACGGCGGGAAACATCAGCGTGACGGCGGTGAACACCACCACCGTCGCGGCCGAGATCACGAAGACCGGGTTGTGGATGTCGAAGGCGACCAGCTTGACGCCCTCGATATTGTCCTGGCCGATCTCGTAATCGGTGGTGATGATCTCGGTCGGTCCTTCGGGCTGCGGCAGGGCCTCGATGCTGGTATCGGGGTCGTGATGGCCGGCCAATGCCTCCTGTTCTCGCAGGAGGTCGCCGGGATCGTCCTCGTGGCCTTGGCCGATGGGTTTGTCCTGTGCGGGTGTCTGTGACATGCGTCCCTTTCTCTTTTGCGGATCGATCGGGCGCCGAAGACTTCGACTCGGCGCGAAAAGCGCCTGAAGGGCCGAAGTTTCCACAATTTTCCCGCGAATGCCATCCCGCTGCCGTGATCCGCGCTGGCGATTGCGCGGCCCCGGGATGCCCCGGCGCCATCGCGTCGCGGCGGGTGGCGCGCCAAGGCCGCCCGCCGGCCGTGGCGGATCACCCTTGCAGGCGGGCGGCCCCGGCGGACAAGCCCGAGGCATAGGCGGCCAGCGCCGCTTCGCCGGGGGCGCAGGCGCGCTCCAGCTCATGGCGCTCGTCGGCGGACAGGGCGGCAAGGCGCGACGGGCGCTGCTGCGGCATGCCTGCCGTCCGGTCCAGCCATGCGGCGGGCGCGCCGGCGTCCAGATGCAGCCCCAGCCTTTCGATCCAGATGCCCGGTTCCCGGCACAGATCCTCGTAGCGCAGGATCAGCGGGCGGGCGCCCTGCAGGCCCCGCAGGCCGCGGACCATCACCGCCGACCAGAAGGCCCCGGTCTCGGCAAGGCCGGGCCGCTGCGAGACGATGCGGCGGACGCCGGAACGCCCGCCGACCGCGGCGACCAGCGGCCATAGCGCGCCGCGCCCGAAATGCCGGCGCGGGTGCAGCAGGTCGAGGCCCAGGGGCCCGAGCCGCCGCCAGCACCAGATCGCCAGCCGCGCCGCCGGATAGTCGCGCATCGACAGCGCCGTCTCGGGCCCGCTGCGGGTCAGCAGCACCAGCGCCGCATCGGGAAACATGCCGCGCAGCGTCGCCGCGGCGACGAGAGAGCCGCCCGACCGCTCGGCCCAGATCCTGCGGCCGCCGATCTGCTGCGCCATCGCCTGGAAGAGCGCCCGATAATGCGCGGCCAGCGGGGCCTGGGGCCGCCGGCGCATCTGCGCGGCCAGCGCGGCGAACAGGGCGTCGGGGTCGCGGCTCAGATGCGGCAGCGCGACGGCAAGGATCGGCGGGCAATGCCAGGGGTCATGCGCGGGCTGCGGAACCCGGCCGTAAAGGAATTCCGACGGCGCGGCATCCGGATTGGCCACCTGCGACATGGCGCGCGACGGCGTGGCCATCTGCGCCCAGAACCGTGCCCCATCCAGATGCGCCGGGCGAAAGGCGTTATGCCCCGCGGCGGCGAAAAGCTCCGAGACCGACAGGACGGCCGGATGCGCGTTCAGGATCTGCGACACCAGGGTCGAGCCGCAGCGGGCCGAGCCCAGGATCAGCGCGCCGCGCATGGCCGGTGCCGCAGCGCAGGCATCACTCGGCCCCGGCGCGGATAGCGGCGATCATGCGCTCGACCGCCGCATGCGCCAGGTCCATGGGCTTTTGCTTGGTGATGAGGTCCAGCCGGTCGATGGCCGCCAGCGCCACGATGCCATGCACCGAAAGCAGCAGCTGCTCGGCCAGCAGGCGCGGGTCGCCCTTGGGCTGCAAGGCCGCGACCGGCTGGGTGATGCGGCCGATCAGCCCGTCGATCTGCGCCAGATACCAGTCGGGAAAATTGTTCGAGATGCGCGGTCCCTCGAACAGCGCGCGCCAGACCGCGCGGCGATCCAGCATGAAGGTCACATAGACCTCGGCCAGCGCCAGCAGCCGCGCGCGCGGATCGGTCTCGCGCACCGCATCCACGGCGATGGCCAGATCGACCAGCGCCTGCCGGTTCACCTCCTGCAGCACCGCGCTCATGCTGTCGAAGAGGTTGTAGATGGTGCCGGGCGTGGTCTTGACCGCACTCGCCAGGGCGCGGGCGGTCAGCGCCGCCGGTCCGCCCTCTTCCAGAAGCAGCTTGGCCGCCTCGATCGTGCGGGTCCGCAGGGCGTCGTGATCGTATTGTCTGGGTCTGGCCATGGCGTTCCTGAACTGTGTTCAAAAATATGCTTGACAGGAATCGCCGCGCTTGTCAACGTTAATGAACATTGTTCAGTAATGGTGCCTCAAGATGCCTCCGATCAACCTCACGATCATCGGGACCGGCAGCTACCTGCCCCGCACGGTCCTGCTTTCGACCGATATCGACGACCGCATGGGCTGGGCGCCGGGCGAATGCGAAGCGCGCTTCGGCATCGCCTCGCGCCATGTCGCCATGCCGGACGAGACGACCTCGTTCATGGGCGCCGAGGCGGCGCGCCGGGCGATGGAGATGGCCGGCTGCGCGCCGCGGGACCTGGACATGATCCTGGGCGCCTGCGGGGTGATGGAGCAGCCGATCCCCTCGACCGCGACGCTGGTGCAGGATCGCCTGGGGCTGGGCCGGTCCGGCATTCCGGCCTTCGACGTGAATGCCACCTGCCTCAGCTTCCTGCAGGCGCTGGACCTTGCGGCGATGCATGTCCAATGCGGCCGGGCGCGGCGGGTGCTGGTGTTTTCCTCGGACATCGCCTCGGTCGGGCTGGACTGGAAGCGGCCCGAGGCCGCGGCGATCTTCGGCGACGGCGCCGCGGCCGTGGTGGTCGAGGCGGGCGGCAAGGGCGCGGTTCTGGCGCATGATTTCCAGACCTATGCCCATGGCCACGACGCCTGCGTGCTGGCGGCCGGCGGCACGCGGGTCAATCCGGCCCGCGGCATCGCGCCGGGCGAGGACCGCTTTCACATGGACGGGGGCAAGGCCTTCAAGCTTGCCTTGCGCTATCTGCCGCGCTTTCTGCAAAGGCTGCTGAAAAAGGCCGATGTCGGGCTGAACGGCATCGGCTGCGTCATCCCGCATCAGGCCAGCGCCCAGGCGCTGCAGCACGCGACCCGCAACCTGTGGCTGCCGCCCGAGCGGGTGATCGACATCTTTTCCCGCGCCGGCAACCAGATCGCCGCCTCGATCCCGACGGCGCTGGATCATGCGGTGCGCTCGGGGCGGCTGGTGCGTGGGGATACCGCGCTGCTGATGGGGACCTCGGCCGGGATTTCGCTCGGCGGTACGCTGGTGCGGTTCTGATGCGCGCGCTGGTGACAGGGGCCAGCGGCTGCCTGGGCCGCGCGCTGGTCGAGCAATTGTCGCTCCATGGCTGGGATGTCGGCACCACCGCGCGCCAGCCCGTGGCGCTGCCCGGCTTTCGCGCCGCCGATCTGGTCCGCGCCGATCTGGGCCCGCTGCTGGACGGCATCGATGTGGTATTCCACTGCGCCGCGCTGAGCTCCGCCTGGGGCACGCGGGAGGAGTTCCATGCCGCGAACGTGCTGGCGACCCGGCGGCTGCTGGAGGCCGCCGAAAGGGCAGGGGTCATGCGCTTCGTCCTTGCTTCCTCGCCCAGCATCTATGCCGACGGCACCGACAGGCTGGACCTGGCCGAGGATGCGCCGCTGCCGGCCCGGCCGTTGTCGCTTTACGCCGAAAGCAAGCGCGAGGCCGAGCGGATGGTGCTGGCCCATGCCGGTGCCATGGCCTGCACGGCGATCCGTCCGCGCGCCATCTACGGCCGCCACGACCGGGCGCTGCTGCCGCGCCTGATCGAGGCCATGCGCCGCGGCCGGGTGCCGATGATCCGCGGCGGCCGGGCGCTGATCGACCTGACGCATCGCCACGATGCGGCGCGGGGGATGATCCTGGCCGCCTCGGGCCCGCGCGGCGGGGTGTGGAACATCACCTCGGGCGAGGCTTTCCGGTTCCGCGACCTGGCCGAGATCATCGCGCATCGCGGCGGGCTGCGCCTGCGCGGCATGCCGTTGCCGCACGGGCTGGCGCGCTGGCTGGCCGGGGCCTCCGAGCGGCTGGCGCGGATGCGCGGCGGGGCCGAGCCCCGGCTGACCCTGCAGGCCGTGGCCTCGCTGGGCAGCAGCCTGACGCTGGACATCTCGGCCGCGCGCCGGGATCTGGGCTATCGGCCGCGGGTGGGGTTCGAGGAAGGGGTGGCGGAATGCTTCGCCTGACCACGCTGAAGATCGGCGAATGCCGCGCCCCGGCCTGGGCTGCCGGGCTGCCCGGCCCAGGCTTTGCGCGGTTTCCGGCGCTGGCGACGCTGATCCAGACCGAAAGCGCCTGCGTGCTGGTCGATACCGGCTACGGCCCCGCCTTTTTCGCCGCGACGCGCGGCTTTCCGGCGCGGTTCTATCGCTGGCTGACCCCTGTCCGGCTGCCGGGGCAGGAGCAGTTGCTGCGCCAATTGCCGCGCCTGCCGGATCTGGTGTTCCTGACCCATATGCATGCCGACCACAGCGCCGGGCTGATCGACCTGCCGGCCGGCATTCCGGTCATGGCTTCGGCCGCGGCGATTGCCGAGCTGCGGACGCTCGGCGATCTGGCCAGCCTGCGCGCTGCCTGTCCGCCGCTTCTGCGCGACGCGATCCTGGCGCGCGATCCGCAGAGGGTCGAGGCGCGGCCGGCGGTCCCCACCGGCCTGCCCGAATTCCCGCAAGGCCACGACCTGCTGGGCGACGGTCGGCTGATCGCCGTGCCGCTGCCCGGCCACGGCGCCGGCCAGACGGGGCTGTGGCTGCCCGGGGCCGCGCGCTTCCTGGTCGCCGATGCCGCCTATGGCCGGGCGCCGTTGCGCCGAAACCGGCCGCCGCCCGGCCCGGTGCTGGCGCGCCTGGGCGATGCCGCCGCCTATCGCCGGACCTTCGCGCGGCTGCGCGCCCTGATGCAGCGCCGTCCCGACATCGCCATCGACCCGTCGCATTGCCCCGAGACCGCACCATGAGCCTGACCGCCTTCCTGCACAGCCGCCATGGCCGCGGCTTCGCGTCTCGCGCCCGGATCGAGGCGCATCACGCTGCCGCCTTCCGCCGGTTCAGCGCGCAGGTCATGCCGCGCTCGCCCTTCTATCGCGGCATGGCCGACCGGCCGCTGGAGGCGCTGCCGCGCATGGACAAGGCGCGGCTGATGGCGCATTTCTCGGCCATCAACACCTGCGGCATCGACCGCGACAGGGCGATGCAGATCGCCATCCGCGCCGAGGCCAGCCGCGATTTCCGTCCGCTGATCGGCGATGTCTCGGTCGGGCTGTCCACCGGCACCTCGGGCCAGCGCGGGCTGTTTCTGGCGACGCCGCGGGAAAGGCGGCTCTGGGCCGCGATCATGCTGGGGCGCTACTGGCCGGAACTGTGGCGGCGCCAGCGCGTGGCCTTTTTCATGCGCGCCGACAATGCGCTGTATCGCAGCCTGTCGAATGCGCTGGTCCGCTTTGCCTTCTTCGACCTGCTGTCGCCTTTCGAGGCGCATCTGCCCCGGCTGGCCGAACTGAACCCCAGCGTGCTGATCGCGCCCGCGCGCATCCTGGCATTGCTGGCCGAACGGCAGGCGGCGGGCGGGCTGGCCCTGGCGCCGCGCCGGGTGATCTCGGTCGCCGAGACGCTGTCGCCCGAGGATGCGGCGCTGATCGAACGCGCCTTCGGCATTCGCGTCGATCAGGTCTATCAGGCGACCGAGGGCGTTCTGGCGATGACCTGCCGGCTGGGCCACCTGCACCTGAATGAACGCTGGCTGCGCATCGACCGCGACGTGATCGACAGGGCCACGGGCGCGTTCTGTCCGATCGTCCACGATTTCACCCGCGAAAGCCTGCCGATCCTGAACTATCGGCTGGACGACGTGCTGATCCCCGATCCCGAGCCTTGCCCCTGCGGCTGCGCCAGCCAGCGCATCGCCCGGATCGAGGGCCGCGAGGACGACATGCTGTGGTGGACCTCGGCCACGGGTCCGCGTCTGGTCACTTCCGAGGCGATCCGCACCGCCATCGCCTGCCTGCCGCAGGCGCTGCGGGACTATCGGGTCATCCAGCGCGGCGCGGTGCTGCATCTCTGGCTGGACGGCGCGGCTTGGGGAACCGAGGCGGCGCTGCGCACCGGCCTTGCCGCCATGGCGCGGCGCCTGGGCTGTGCGTTGCCCGAGCTGGCCTTTCACCACGGCCTGCCGCCCGAAACCGGCGCCAAGCGCCGCCGGATCAGGGTCGAGCCGGAGACGCCGGTCTCCCGGTGACGGGATCGGACTGGCCGGTGCCCTGCCTCCGGCTTTGCGCGCAGATGCGGCCCCGGGGATCGAGAATCGCGAGATCAACCTGGTTTCGGGTCCGGTCATGGCGGGCAGGGTGTTGCAGGGCGCCTTGGACCGCCGCGCGGACCTGCAGAGGATCCGGGCGGCGGCGCTACGCCGATGTTCAGCATCTATTTCTCGCGGCCCGTAACCGCGTCGTTGCGGTGGACGGCGGGGGCCCGGGCTGGTTCAGCCTGTTCGCGGCGATCACCACCGTTCCTTTCTGCGCGCGGTCGGAACTGCCGGCTCGCCGGCCGGGCTTCGGCTTGCAAGCAGCCGGCTGGTCTGGGGTGTGCTTTGAGCTTCATGCATTTCCTGCTGCTGGCGCGCTGGGGCGGCGATCCTGCGCGTGACCGCCTAGGTGGCGTTGCTGGCCGCAGGACCTTGCCAGCCGCCCGCGCATACCGCCCGGACCGGCATCGCAAGGCGCCAATGACCGGCGCCCGCGCCCCCTCCGGCTGCCGGTTCTCCCTTGGCCAGCCGCGGGGTTGGGCCTGAAAGGCGCCTGCGACGCTCTCCCCGCCGGGCATGGTTCCGGTCGCCCGGCCCTCAGGACAGGTGGCGGCCGCGCCGGTGGTTCATTCCGCCGGCTCTGCAGGCGGCGGCGCGGTTTCGGGCGGCGCGGTTCCGGTTTCGGTGCCGGTTCCGGCGGGGGCGGGCTCGGTGATCTCGTCCACGGGGCCCGGCACCTGGCCGGGAATCTCGGGATTGCTGGTCTCGTCGTCGAACCACCACAGGAAGGCGGCGATCACCACCAGCACGACGGCGATGATCCCGATGATCGGGACAAGGTGGCGGCGTTTCTGCTTTTCCAGATTCGTGCGTGGTGCGGACATTGCGGGTCTCCTCGTGATGTATCGGACGTCCCTCGGCTTGCATCGGGAAAGGAACCTGCCGGAGGGCCAGGTTGTTCCCTCTGCGGATTGGCGCGGAGGGCGCGGCCCGATCCGGCCAAGCGGCGGCAGGGCGCATGTTGTGCCGGGTTCGCCAGAGGCTTTGCCGCCGGACGGAACCGTCCCCACGTCCGCACCGGCCGCGTCCGACATTCCTGTCACCCGCCCTCCGGAGGCGGTCCGGCCCCTGCCTGCGCAACCCGGGCGGGGGTTGTTGCGTTGCGCCGGGACGAACCCGGCGGCGGGACGGGTGCGGGTGGCACGGAAAGGTGGGGGAATGGGCGGTTCGGTGCATTTTCTGGACGGTGGCGGAGAGATGGCCCGGGCGATTCGCGCCCATGACTGGAGCAGAAACGAGCTTGGCCCGCCCGACGGCTGGCCCTCGGCGCTGAAGATCGCGGTCGGCATGGCGCTGAACTCGAAATTCCCCAAATGCATCGTCTGGGGGCCCGGGCTGGTCTCGTTGTATAATGACGCCTTCCGGCCGATCCTGGGCGACAAGGGGCATGTGCTCGCCCGCTCCTTCGCCGATATCTGGCGCGAGGCCTGGCCCGAGATCGGCCCCATCGCCGAGCGCGCCTATGCCGGCGAGGCCACCTTCATCGAGGATTTCTCGCTGGTCATCGACCGCTACGGCTATCCCGAGCAATGCCATTTCACCTTCTGCTACAGCCCGATCCGCGACGAGACCGGCGTGGTGCGCGGCATGATCGACACGGTGATCGAGACCACCGGCAAGGTCGAGGCCAGCCGCCAGATGCGGCTGCTGAACGGCGAGCTGGGCCACCGGATGAAGAACACGCTGACGGTGGTGTCGGCCATCGTCAACCAGACGCTGCAGACCCATTCGGGGCAGGAGGCGCGCGCGGTGCTGCGCCAGCGCATCGGCGCGCTGGCGCAGGCGCAATCGCTGCTGACCCAGTCCCATGCGCTGGATGCCGAGATCGGCGCCGTGGTGGAACAGGCGCTGCTGCCGTTCCGCAGCGGACAGCGGCGTTTCCGCATCGCGGGCCCTCCGGTGCGGTTGTCGGCGAAGCAGGCGCTGACGCTGGCGCTGGCGCTGAACGAGCTGGCCACCAATGCGCTGAAATACGGTGCGCTGTCGGTGCCGGGCGGCATGGTCGACCTGCATTGGAGCGGCGGGCGGCCGGGCAGCGCCGAGCCGTTCCGGCTGGTCTGGGCGGAAACGGGCGGCCCCCCGGTCGCCCCCAGCCCGGCGCGGGGCTTCGGCTCGATGATCATCGAGCAGGCGCTGGCGCAGGATTTCATGGGGGAAAGCGTGATCCGGCTGGAACCTGGCGGGCTGCGCCACGAATTGCGGACGCGGATGTGCCATATGGGCATGGACCCGGTCGCGGAATGACCGGATCGCGGCGAGAGCGGGGCGCCGCGGCAGCCCGGCCAGACGCGCCGAAGCGCCCCGGCGGGCCGGTCGCGATGCCCGAAGCGGCGCCCGGCATCCGCCCGCGGCCTCGCCGCCGGTGCCGGCGCGGCCAGGGGACTTGAATCCGGCCGATCCGGTCCTAAATCGCCTGTTGCGGGCCGCCGGGTCCGGGGCCTGCCTGCCGGGCGTCTTCCGGCAAGATCAAATGCTTGTACCCATGTTGCTCAAGGAGGATGTGGCTATGAGAACCACGTTTGACTTCACCCCGCTCTTCCGGTCGAGCGTCGGATTCGACCGGCTCCTGAACGCCCTCGAAACCGCCTCGCGCGCCAATGCGGCGGAAAGCTGGCCGCCCTATGACATCGCCCGGGAAGGCGAGGACAGCTATCGTATCAGCATGGCCGTGGCCGGTTTCCGGCAGGACGACCTTTCGCTGACGCAAGAGCGCAACATGCTGATCGTCACCGGCCGCAAGGAAGGCGACGACAAGGCCGAATACCTGCATCGCGGCATTCCCGTCCGCGGCTTCGAGCGGCGCTTCGAACTGGCCGATCACGTCAGGGTCGAGGCGGCGGAACTGCATGACGGGCTGCTGACCATCACCCTGCGGCGCGAAATCCCCGAGGAGATGAAACCGCGGCGGATCGAGATCGCCTCGACCAGGACGGTGCAGGCGGCCGAGCAGAAGCGCATCGCCTCGGACAAGCCCGCGGAGAAGGCGTCGGTCACGCCCTCCGGGAAGGCGGCGGAGACGGCTGCGGCCTGATTCCTGCGCCGCTCGGCCATCGCGGTTTCGCGTGATCGGGCCGCCGGTGCCCCCGCAGCGCCTGCGCGGCGCTGCGCGCGTCCGGGGCGTTGAACCGTGATCCCGCCGGTCGGCGCCCGCAGAGCCGGCGGCTTCATGCCGGCCCTCGCCAGGGGTTGATCGCGCATCCGCAAGGGCCACATGTATGGCAGGCTGCGCTATTGCGCGCCGGGCCAATCCCATTATGACTGGCGCGGCAGCTCAGCCCCGGGGAGAAGCCAGATGCGCATGCGCGACACCTTCATCAAGCCGATGCACCGCGAGGGCGTCCGTTTCGTGGCGATCTTTGCCGCCGTGACGCTGGTGCTGTTCCTGCTGTGGGAGCCGCTGGGCTGGATCGGCGTCGGCCTGACCATCTGGTGCTATTACTTCTTCCGCGACCCCGAGCGGGTGACGCCCGCCCGTCCCGGCCTGGTGGTCAGCCCGGCGGACGGCGTGGTCTCGCTGATCGAGCCCGCGGTGCCGCCGGCCGAGCTGGGCATGGCCGACGCGCCCCTGACCCGCGTCAGCGTGTTCATGAGCGTGTTCAACTGCCATGTGAACCGCAGCCCGGTGGCGGGCGAGGTGGTCTCGGTCGCCTATCGGCCCGGCAAGTTCTTCAACGCCTCGCTGGACAAGGCCAGCGTCGACAATGAACGCAACGGCCTGCGCATCCGCATGCAGGACGGCCGGGAACTGGCCGTGGTGCAGATCGCCGGCCTGGTCGCGCGGCGCATCGTCTGCTTCGTCAAGCCCGGCGACCGGCTGCGCACGGGCGAACGCTTCGGCCTGATCCGCTTCGGCTCGCGGCTGGACGTCTACCTGCCGCCGGGCGTGGCGCCGCTGGTCGAGATCGGCCAGACCATGGTCGCCGGCGAGACCGTCATCGCCGAACTGCCGCCGGCCGAGCGGGCGGAGGCGTGATGGAACAGCCCACCGGCCCGCAGACCGAATTCTCGCTGGTGCAGCTGCTTCCGAACATGCTGACCATCATCGCGGTCTGCGCCGGGCTGACCGCCATCCGTTTCGGGGTGCAGGGCGACTACATGCCGGCGGTGCTGCTGATCATCGGCGCGGGCATCCTGGACGGCATCGACGGACGCATCGCGCGGCTGCTGGGATCGTCCAGCAAGATGGGGGCCGAGCTGGATTCGCTGGCGGATTTCCTGAATTTCGGCGTCGCACCGCCGCTGATCCTGTATTTCTGGGCGCTGAAGGACATCCGCAGCCTGGGCTGGATCTGCGTTCTGGTCTTTGCCGTCTGCTGCGTGATCCGGCTGGCGCGGTTCAACGTTTCGAGCAAGTCCGAGGAGGCGCATCGCGACAGCGCCTATTTCGAGGGCATCCCTTCGCCCGCCGGGGCGCTTCTGGTGATGCTGCCGATGTATCTGTCCTTCGCCTTCGCCGACCGGCCGGTGCTGCCGCAGATCGTCATCTGCCTGCACATGATCTTGGTCGGCCTGCTGCTGATCAGCCGGATCCCCACCTGGTCCTTCAAGACCACGAAGATCTCGCGCGAGAACGTCAAGTTCTTCCTTGTCGGCGTGGCCTTCATCGGCGCCGCGCTGCTCAGCTTTGCCTGGATCACGCTGATCGCGCTTTGCCTGGGCTATGCCGTCATGGTGATCTGGGCCTGGATCGACCGGGACCGCCCCTCAAGCCGATAAGGAACGGCCATGGATATCGAAGCCATCCAATCCTCCTATTCCCGCTGGGCGCCGATCTATGACCGGACCTTCGGGGCGGTGACCCATATGGGCCGGCGCCGGGCGGTGGACTACATCAACCGCCGCGGCGGCAGCGTGCTCGAGGTCGGGGTGGGCACCGGGCTGTCGCTGGAACATTACGGCCCGCAGATGCAGGTCACCGGCATCGACTTCAGCCAGGACATGCTGGACAAGGCCATCGCCAAGGTGCAGCGGCTGGGCCTGAAGCAGGTGCGCGCGCTGCGGCAGATGGATGCGCGCAAGCTGGATTTCCCGGACGGGAGTTTCGACACCGTGACCGCGATGCATGTGCTGTCGGTGGTGCCCGAGCCGGAAAAGGTGATGGCCGAGATCGCGCGCGTCTGCCGGCCGGGCGGCAAGGTGGTGATCACCAACCATTTCGCCCGCGAACGCGGTGCCCTTGCCGCGCTGGAGCGGGTGTTCGCGCCGCTGGCCAACACCATCGGCTGGCATTCCGATTTCCCCATCGACAGGGTGCTGCAAGAGCGGTCGCTGGTCCTGGAAGAACGCCGGAGCCTGCCGCCGCTGGGCATGATGACCTTCCTGGTGCTGGGCAAGGTCGCGGGCTAGGGGCTTTCCGCCGCGCGCCGGGGCGGCTATGTCCGGGGCATGACGGCGCAGAACCAGATCCTCGACCGGCTGGCCCGCTCGGCCTTTCGCCGCCGCTTTCGCCTTGGCCCGAAAGAGCGCGCCTATGCCGATGCCAAGGGGCGCGAGACCATCGCCGCCCATGCCCGCGATTTCGTCGCCGCCCGGCTGGCGCCCGCCCAGCCGGCGAACGACGGCCGGCAGACGCCGATGCGCGGCCATCCGGTCTTTATCGCCCAGCACGCCACCGCCTGCTGCTGCCGGTCCTGCCTGGGGAAATGGCACGCCATCCCGCCGGGCCGGGCGCTTGGCGATGCCGAGCAGGCGCGGATCGTGGCGCTGCTGATGGGCTGGATCGACCGCGAGATGGGCTTTGCGCCGCCGCGGGACGGGACCGCCGGATGAGCACCGGCACCCCGGCCACGCAATTCCTGCGCCGGGCGAAGCTGGGCTTCCGCGCGGTCGAATACCGCTACGACCCGGGTTCCGAGCGGGTGGCGCTGCAGGCGGCCGAAGCCATCGGCCTGCCCGCCGGGCGCTTGCTCAAGACGCTGATGGTCGAGGTGGACGGGCGGCCCGCCTGCGCCGTCATTCCCGGCGACCGCAGCCTGTCGATGAAGCGCGTGGCCGCGGCCTTTGGCGGCAAGACGGCGACGATGATGCCGCCGGACAAGGCCGAGCGGCTGACCGGCTATCGCACCGGCGGCATCAGCCCCTTCGGCCAGCGCCGCCCGGTGCCGGTGATCTTCGAGGCCGAGGCCATGGGCTTCGACGAGGTGGCGGTGAACGGCGGCAAGCGCGGGCTGCTCTTGCTGCTGTCGCCGCGCGCGGCGCTGACCGCGCTTGGCGCCCGGGCCGAGCCGCTTTCGGCCTGAGAAACCGTTGAAGCGACGGGCGATCAAGGCCTGTCCGGTCTCGGATATATCCATGTTTTCGTGACTTTAGCCGCGAAGGGACGGCAAGTTCGCCCATTTGTCAGGGCAATTGGCAGCCATCGAAGTTTCATCAGGCAACAAAAACTCGATATTGATGAAATGGTCGTGATGTCCGGAACCGCTGGTTTCGAAGCGCGCGCGTCCGTCGGGGAAGCTGTGGCGCTCGATCAGGCCACAGCTTTCCAGTGTGCTGACCGATCGATAGACCGTAGCGATGGAGATCCCGGTGGCCCATGCGGATCGTTCATGCAAGGCGCGACCTGTCGCCGGATGCCCCCCGCTGACGGCTGTCCACCCCTTCCCTTCGGGCGACGGCACCAGACCTTTTCGCGGCCCGTCGGAAAGCTGACGGCCGATGTCGCATTGCTGCTGCGCCGGAACCAGGGCGCAGGACAGGATGCCCGAGAATGCCGAAATGCGCCCCCATGGGAAGGGTTATCAAGAGGTTAGCGAGAATGCTGAAAGAACGGATAGCGGGTTTGCTCGCGCAGCGCCGGCCCGGCCATTCCCTGCCCCGCGACTTCTATGTCGATGACGAGATCTTTCGCGCCGACATGCAGGCGGTGTTCGAAACCGACTGGATCTTCGCCTGCAACGTGGTCGAGATTCCGCGCCCCGGCGACTACCTGACGCTGAAGGTCGGCGACAATCCCGTCGTCGTGCTGCGCAACCGGGATGGAGAGATCGCCGCCTTTCACAACAGCTGCCGGCATCGCGGCTCGCTGATCTGCCAGAAGGAGAGGGGGCGCGCGAACCGTCTGGTCTGTCCCTATCACCAATGGGTCTACGAGTTGGACGGCAGCCTGATCAATGCCCGGCAGATGCCTGACGGTTTTGACAAGGCGGCGCACGGCCTCGCCCCGGTCCATGTCGAGGTGATCTGCGGCATGGTCTATATCTGCCTTGCCGACGAACCGCCCTCGCTGGCACGCTTCCGCGCCGGGGTCACGCCCTATATCGTCCCGCACATGCCCGACCGCACCAAGGTTGCCTTCACCTCGACCATCGTCGAGGAGGCGAACTGGAAGCTGGTGATCGAGAACAACCGCGAATGCTATCACTGCGCGGGCAACCATCCCGAGCTGCTGGTGACGCTGGTCGAATTCGCCCTGCCCGACGATCCGCTGGTCAAGGCGCAGTTCCAGGGGCTGATGGAGCGTTCCACCGCGCGCTGGGACGCGCTGGGGCTGCCCCACAAGCCCGCCGAGGGCGGCAACGAGTTCCGCTGCATCCGCCTGCCCTTCAACGAGGACTGCCTGTCCTTCACCATGGACGGCAAGCCCGCCTGCAACAAGCTGCTGGCCGATTTCACCGAGCCCGACCTGGGCTCGGTCCGCATGTTCCGGGTGCCGAACAACTGGAACCATTTCCTCTCCGACCACATCCTGCATTTCCGGGTCCTGCCGCTGTCGGCGAACCGGACCGAGGTGCGCACGACATGGCTGGTCCACGAGGATGCGGTCGAGGGCGTGGATTACGACCTGCAACGCCTGACCGAGGTCTGGCTGGCCACCAATGACGAGGATCGCGTGCTGGCCGAGAACAACCATCGCGGTATCCTGTCGCGCGCCTACCGGCCCGGCCCCTATGCGCCCTCGGAATTCATGCTGAGCAATTTCTCGGACTGGTATGCGGGCAAGATGGCGGATTTCACCGGCGGCCCGCAGGCGCGGATCGCGGCGGAGTAAGGCGCATGGACATGCAAGCCCCTTCGGCGGCCCTGCTGTCGCTGTCCTGCATCGCCGTTCGCGACGAAACGCCCACCGTCAAGACCTTCCGCCTGCGGGCAGATGGTGGCCCGGTGGGCTTCATCCCCGGTCAGGCACTGGTGCTGAAGGTGCCCCTGCCGGGCGGCCCGGTCTGGCGCAGCTTCACCATCTCGGGCGGGACCGGGGGCGATCTGGAGCTGACCATCAAGGCGCAGGCGCCGGGCGGCGCGACCCGCTGGCTGCATGACAATCTGCGCGAAGGCCGCGGCATCGAGGCCCGCCCACCGCGCGGCGCCTTCACGCTGGGGCTGCGCGACAACGACCGGCTGGCCTTCGTCTCGGGCGGCTCGGGCGCCACGCCGATGATGGCCATGCTGCGGCATCTGGCGGAGACCGATCCCGAGGCCGATCTGGCCTGGTTCCACGCCGCCCGCGATCCGGCCGAGGTGCTCTTTGCCCGCGAACTGGCCGAATTGCAGGGCCGGATGCCCAAGCTGACGGTGGCGATCAGCGTCAGCCGCGCCGCACCGGGCTGGTTCGGCTATCGCGGCCGCGTCAGCCGGGGGCGGCTGGCGAGTGCCATCCCGGATCTGGGCCGGCGACAGGTCTTCTGTTGCGGGCCGCAGGGCTTCATGCAGGAGGTCCGGCTGATCCATGCCGCCGAGGGCGGCGCGCGGGCGCAGTTCCACACCGAAAGCTTCGGCGGCGTGGCCCCCGCCGCTGCGCCCATCGCCGAAGCCGCCCCCGAAGGCCCCGGCTTCGGCCTGACCGTGAACGGCCGCGCCATCGGCATCCGCGCCGACGAGACGCTGCTACAGGCCAGCCTGCGGCAGGGCGTCATCATCCCCTGCGGCTGCGGCGAGGGCATGTGCGGCACCTGCATGGTGCAGCTGGTCTCGGGCCAAGTGGACAGCCGGCCGAATGGCGGGCTGACGCCGGAAGAGGCGGCCAAGGGCTATGTGCTGGCCTGCTCGACCCGCGCGGCGTCGGATGTCGAGATCAGGCTGGCCTGACCCCGGATCACGGTCGGATTTCTTTCCCTTCGGGTCGAAAACCTGCTGCCGGCCCGGCGGGCTTTACACCAAGGATGGCCCTGCCGCGATGCAGTCACCAGAGGACGCAAGATGACCACAGACCCCCGATCCGTCGCCGGCAAGCGCCTTGAGATCGCGGAACGGACCCAGATCCTGGTCGTGGGCGCCGGTCCCGCCGGAATCGCCGCCGCCCGCCACGCCCATCAGGGCGGCGCGCAGGTGATGCTGGTGGACGAACATCCCGTGCCCTTCGAGACCATGGGCGAAAGCGTCCCGCAGATCTGGGGCGGCCGGATGGGCGGCACCATCCGCAACCGCAACGCCATGACCGAGCGGATGCTGGAAGCTCGCCCCGATCTGGTCGAACTGTTCGATCTGGGCATCGACATCCGCCTTGGCACCGCCTGCTGGGGGCTGTTCGCCAATCAGCCCAATCTGGGCTGGATGCCCGGTCTGGTCGCCGGGCTGGTGGATGAGGAACAGGGCAGCCATCTGATCGGCTTCGATCAGGCCATCGTGGCCACCGGGCGGCGCGACATGGGGCTGGCCTTTCCCGGCTGGGACCTGCCCGGCGTGCTGGGCGCCGGCGCCGCGCTGATGCTGGCGCGGCTCTATGATGCGCTGGACAGCCGCCGCGCGGTCATGCTGGGCTCAACCCCAGAGGCGCTGCTGGCGGCGCTGGACCTGATCGACGCGGGCGTGACCATCGCCGCCGTGGTCGAGCAGGCCGAGGCCGCCGCCGCGCCCGAGGATCTGGTCGCGCGCATCCGCGCCGCCGGGGTCGAGATCGTCACCGGCGAGGCGCCGCGCGGCGTCACCTCGGACGCGGATGGCGTCACCGGGCTGGTGCTGCGCAACCGCACCATCGCCTGCGATTCCGTGCTGCTGGGCGTGGGCGCGGTGCCGATGATCGACCTGCTCCACGCAGCCGGGGCGCGCTGCGCCTTCGACAACGATCGCGGCGGCTTCGTGCCGCTGCTGGGCGCGGGGGGCGAAACCAGCCTGCCCGGCATCCGCGCCGCGGGCGACTGCGTGGGGATCTGGCCCGCGAAATCCGCCGATCCCGCGCTGGCCGAGGCCGAGGGGCGGCTGGCCGCCGGGGCCGCGCTGGCGGCGCTGGGGCTGGCAGAGGCTCCGGTCGATGCCGCCCCGCAGCCCGCACCCGCCGCCGATCTGGGCGCATACCGCAAGGCCTGGGTCCGCTCCTCGGTGGTGGAGGCCGTGGCCGACATGCCGGTCTGCCAATGCGAGGAGGTCACGGCGCGCGAGATCCTGGATGTCAGCCCGCCGCGCTATCTGAACGCGCCGCATCTGCCGAACCTGACGCGCAGCCTGACCGAGATCCTGGGCGAGGGTCCGCCCGATCCCGACCAGATCAAGCGGCTGACCCGCGCCGGCATGGGCCCCTGTCAGGGCCGCCGCTGCCGCGAGCAGATTCAGGCGCTGCTGGCCTTGCAGGAGGACCTGTCGCTGGGGGTAGTGCCGCTGGCCGGCTATCGCAGCCCGGTCCGCCCGCTCAGCCTGGCCGCCGCCGCCCTGCCCGAGGATCCCGCCATCGCCGCCGCCTGGGATTCCTGGTTCGGAATGCCGCGCCAATGGGTCCCTTTCTGGGATGTCGAGGACCATTACACGGTCGCCGCGCTTGCGACGGAGAAGGAACATGTCAGCGAATAACCCCATTCCCGGCATCGACGCCGGCGACGACAATCGCGGCGCCTCGGTCATCGTGATCGGCGGCGGCGTCACCGGCCTCTCCACCGCCTTCTGGCTGGCCGAGGCGGGCGTGGACGTGCTGGTGCTGGAACGCGGCATCGTCGGCTGGGAGGCCTCGGGGCGCAATGGCGGCGGTTGCTCGCATCACCACAGCCCGCTTTTTGCCGAGGAACAGCGGCTCTGGCCGATGATGGACGAATTGCTGGGTTACCCGACCGAGTTCCGGCCGAACCGCATCCGTATCGCGCTTTCGCCCGAGCAGTTCACGCTTTACGGCCGCGCCGCGGCCAATGCCCGCAAGCAGGGCTTCCGCGCCGACGACCTGGACGCGCAGACGGTGCGCGATCTGGTGCCGCTGGCCGGGGACAATGTCCATGCCGGGCATTACTATCATTTCGGCGGCCATGCGAACCCGCACCGCACCGTGCAGGCCTATGCCTGGGCGCTGTGCGACCGGGGCGGGCGGGTGCGCCAGCATGTCACCGTCACCGGCTTCTGCCGGCAGGGCGGCCGGGTGAGGGCGGTCGAGACCGACAGGGGTGTCTTTGGCTGCGACCATCTGGTCATCGCGGCGGGGCCGCAGACCGGCCGGCTGGCCGCGATGCTGGAGGTCGCCATCCCCATGCGCGCCGCCCGCGCCGAGATGATCGTGACCGAGCCCCTGCCGCTGATGCCGCTGGGGGGGATCGACGGCAACGGGCTTTATGGCCGCCAGACCCTGCGCGGCAATCTGGCCTATGGCGGCGGCCCGCATGAATGGGTCGAGACCGAGGAACAGCCGGGCGGCCCGCGCCCCTCGACCCCGCTGGCGGGCAGCATCGCCCGGCGTGTGGCCCAGCTTCTGCCCAAGGCCGCCCATGCCCGTGTCATCCGCAGCTGGTCGGGCATCATCGAGAACACCCCCGACGGCCGCCCCGTCCTCGACCGCCCGGCGCCTTGGCAGAACCTGACCGTCGCCACCCTGTCCGGCGTGGGCTTCGGCCTGTCGCCCGCCTCGGGCCGGGCGC
Source organism: Paracoccus sp. J55 (assembly GCF_000513975.1). Classification (NCBI taxonomy): domain Bacteria; kingdom Pseudomonadati; phylum Pseudomonadota; class Alphaproteobacteria; order Rhodobacterales; family Paracoccaceae; genus Paracoccus; species Paracoccus sp. J55. Next base: position 23,495 of record NZ_AZVA01000034.1, on the reverse strand, counting down.
TGATGCAGCTGGTGACGCAGGGGCACTGCGATTTCGCCGATCTCTCCAGCCTGCGGCTGGCCCGCTTCGACCGGCTGGAGCCGGATTGGGACGCGCTTCAGGGCTGGCTGCCCGCCGCGGTGGCCTCGGCCTGATGGGACCGGCTTGAAGCGGGGCGGCTTGAAGAACGGGGCAGCTTGGCCGAACATGGCGCATCGCAACCCGGACCCGCCGATGTTCTACCACGACACGGGCGAGCCTTTGTGCTTCGCCTTCCTGATGCTGGAAGGGCTCTCGATGCTGAGCCTCGCTTCGGCGACCGAGCCCCTGCGCGCCGCCAACCGCCTCTTGGGGCGCGAGGCTTTCCGCTGGGACCTGTGCAGCATCGACGGCCAGCCGGTCATGCCGTCCTCGGGCATTCCCTTTCCGGCCATCCCCGTCGATCAGGCGATCGAGCGCAACCACGCCCTGTTCATCTGCGGCGGCGCGCGGGTCGATCCGCAGGACGAACGCCCCTATCTTGCCGCCCTGCGGCGGGCGGCGCATCGCGGCCGGGCCATCGGCGCCCTGTCCACGGCCAGCTATCTCTTGGCCAGGGCCGGGCTGCTGGACGGCTATCGCTGCACGATCCACTGGGAAAACCGCGCCGCCTTCGAAGAGGATTTCCCGCATCTGCCGATTACCGGCACGCTTTACGAGATCGACCGCAACCGGCTGACCTGTTCGGGCGGGACGGCATCCATGGACCTGATGCTGCATATCATCGCCGACCTGCACGGGCGCGACCTGGCCAACGGGGTCGCCAACCAGTTCCATCACGCCCGCATGCGCGATGCGGGCGAGAACCAGCAGGGCGGCCGGGCCGAGCAGATCGGCACCCTGCCCGGGACGATGCAGATGGCCATTCGCCTGATGCAGGCCAATATCGAGACGCCGTTGCAGATCGAAAGGCTGGCCGCGTTGACGGGCGTCAGCGAACGCCAGATGGAGCGCAATTTCCGCAGCTTCCTGGGCATGACGCCGGCGCGCTGCTACCTGTCCCTGCGGGTCGAGCGCGCGCGCGAGATGCTGCTTTACACCGAGCAGCCGATCATCGACATCGCCGTCGCCACGGGCTTCGCCTCGACCTCGCATTTCTCGAAATGGGTCAAGGAATTCTACGGGATACGCCCAAGCGAGATGCGCGAACAGGCGCGGGCCGCCCGCGCCCGGTCGCGCCGCATCGCCTGAACCCGACCGCCGCTCAGGCAGCGCCCAGCAGTCCGAACAGCGCCGCCGTGCCGCCGCCGTCGCCCAGCCGGTCCACCGCGCGTTCCAGAGCGGTCGTTCGAACCTCGCCCAGAACCGGCGCGGCATAGGCGCGGAACTTGGCGCGCACCGCATCCATCGGTGCCGGGGCCTCGGGATCGCCCGCCGCCTCGGTCGGGCCGGATTCCAGCACCCGGCCGTCCTTCATCACCAGCCGCACATCGGCAAAGCGGCGGGCCGGGAAGGCGGCATTGAAATCCTCGCGCTCGGTGACGGTCATGCCGGCGGCAAGGCTGCGGATCAGCGGGTCGGCCAAGCCGTCCTCGGCCACGTCCGCGGGATCGACGCGGCCCCGCACCAGCGCCACGGCGGCGGGGTAGGCGGTGGAATACTGCGCCTCTTCGGTGCTGGCCGGATCGCGGGCGGCCAGGCGGCGGGACTGGTGGAAGGTGGCGATCTCGATCCGCTCGACCTGATCGGCGGTCACCCCATGCCGCGCGCGCAGGTCCAGCACCGCCTGCACGGAGGGCTGCGCCCAGCGGCAGACCGGCCAGGGCTTGAAATACTGCTCGGCGATGCGCCAGTTCGTGCCCAGATCGGCCCAGAGGTCGGCGACATCCGCGCCCTCGACGGTGATCGCCGGGGCGCCGGTAAAGCCCGCCGCCGCCAGATAGGCGGCCGAGACGCCGGCCATCGCGCCCCAGCCCGAGCCGTCCTTGACCATGGTCGGATGGTCGATGCAGCGCATCATCTGGCTGCGCGGGCCGTGATATTCGGCGATGCCCACGGCCTCGCGGGTCCGCGCCGCATCCAGCCCCAGCACCCGCGCGCCCAGCGACGCCGCCGCCACCGCGACCCAGGCGCCCGAGGTGTGGTAGTCGCAGGCGGTGCGGTGCAGCGCGATGCCCGCGCGCGTCCCGATCTCATACCCGACGACCAGCCCGGCCAGAAGCGCGCGGTCGTCCGTCCGCCCCTCGGCCTGCATCAGCGCCAGCAGCGCGGGCAGGCTGCCGCAACCGACATGGCCCTTGGTCAGCTTGTGCCCGTCATGGCCGTCCAGCGCGTCGATGGTCATGCCGCCCGCCAGCGCCGCGCCCGCGGGGCTGACTCCGCGGCCGTCCATCAGCATCGGAGCCGCGCGGCCCCCCGCGCCGAAATGCGCCGCCGCATGGTCGCGGATGATGCGCGACAGCCGCGTCCGGCTGCCGCCCGCCGCGACCCCCAGCAGGTCCAGAAGCCAGCGGCGGCCAAGGTCCAGCACCGCATCCGGCATGTCCTCCGCGCGCATGTCGTGCAGGAAATCGTGAAAGTTCGATGGCATGATGCTGTCCTCAACAGGCCGGCTGCGGGGCATGGCGCGCGACCAGCTCGCGCCGCAGCACCTTGCCGCTGGGGTTCAGCGGCAGGCTTTCCAGAAACTCGTAGCGGCGGGGCCGCTTGTAGGGCGCCAGATCGTCGCTGGCCTTGCAGAACGCATCCAGATCCTGCGCGCTCAGCGCCGGGTCCGAGCGGACGACGAAGGCCGTCACCGCCTGGCCCCATTTCTCGTCCGCCAGCCCGACGACCGCCACCTCCTGCACGCCGGGGCAGCGATAGAGGATCTCCTCGACCTCGCGCGGATGGATGTTCTCGCCGCCCGAGACGATCATGTCGTCGGCCCGGCCGTGGAAGTAATAGAACCCGTCCCGGTCCTGGCTGAACAGGTCGCCGGTATAGATCCAGCCCGCCTTCAGCTTCTTCTGCGTTTCGAACGGGTTGTTCCAATAGCCCTGCATCGCCTGCGGGCCGCGCACGATCAGCTGGCCCACCTGTCCGCGCGGCACGGTTTCCGAGGGCGGCACCTCGCGCCCGGGGTCGTCGGTCACGATCCGGCATTCCGAAATCAGCGTCGGCTTGCCGCAGGACCCCAGCTTGCGCAGCGCGTCCTGCGGATGCAGCACCAGCGTCAGCGACGCCTCGGTCATGCCGTAGCCGTTGAAGATCGCCGGGCAGAACTCGGCCATCACCCGCTCCATCGTGGCGGCGGAAATGGCCGCGCCGCCGGTGGTGATCAGCCGCAGCGAGGAGAGGTCCTGATCGCGGAAGCGCGGGTGAAACAGCATCTCCTGGATCTGGGTGGGCACGGCGAACAGCGTGGTGATGCGCTCGGCCGCGATGGTGTCCAGCGTCTTTTCCGCCTCGTAGCGGCCGATCACGACATTGGTGCCGCCGACCAGCAGATGCGGAATGAAATAGGCCTGCATGCCGCCCACATGGTAGAGCGGCGCGATATGCAGCGCCTTGTCGGTGTGGTTCAGCGAATATTCCATGACGCAGTTCATCGCGATGGCGATGTCGTTGGCATGGGTGTGGATCACCCCCTTGGGCCGCCCGGTCGTCCCCGAGGTATAGACCAGCGAGGAAATCGCATCCCCCGGGGGAATGATGCGCGGCTCGTCCCGGTCCGCGGTCTGTTCGGCCAGGGTATCGAAATGCAGATGGCCGGCGGGGATATGCGCCCGGTCATAGGCGCAGCCGATGAAATCGTGGACCGAATGCATCTGCGCCGCGATCCGTTCGACGTTTTCGGTCAGGCTGCGGCCATAGATCAGCACGCGGGCGCCGGAATCCTGCAGGATATAGGCGGCCTCGCCCGCCGAAAGGCGGAAGTTCATCGGCACCGCCACCGCGCCCAGCATCTGGCAGGCGAAATAGGTCGTCACCGAGTTTTCCGAGGTCGAGACATAGAAGGCCACGCGGTCCCCGGGCCGCACCCCCAGATCCGACAGCGCCTGCGCAAAGCGGCGCACGCGGGCCAGCCATTCGGCATAGGTCCAGCGCCGGTCCTCGAAGACCAGCGCCAGGTGATCCGGGTAGCGGTCGGCGGAAGCCTCCAGAATGCGGGCGATATGCATCGGTCTCTCTTGCTGTCACAGATTGGGACGGATCGCCGGCATCTCGCGCGCCGCGATCAGGTATTTGCACATCTCGGAGCTGCCGCCGACGATGGGTAGCGCGCGGGCATCGCGGTAAAGCTGCTCGGCCCGGCCGTATTGGCGGGTGACGCCGTCGCCGCCGAGGACCTGCACCGCGCGGTCCGAGCAGAAGACGGCGGTCTCGGTCGCGACCAGCTTGGCCTGGCTGGCCTCGCGCATCAGATCCTTGCCGCCGATGCCGCCGTCATACATCCTGGCCGCCCGCTGGGTCAGCAGCTCGGCCGCGTCGATCCGCCAGCTCATCTGCGCGATCATGTCCCAGATCAGCTGTTTCTGGCCCAGCTTCTCGCCGAAGCTGACGCGGCTTTGCGCATGGTCGCGCGCCAGGTCGAAGGCCGCCCGCGCCACGCCCAGGCCCGAACCGCCCAGGATCACCCGCTCGAAGTTGAAGGCGCCCAGCATGATGCGGAAACCGGCATTCGCCTCTCCCAGCAGGTTCTCCTCCGGCACCCGCACCCCGTCCAGCGCGACCTCGCCCACGACCGAGCCGCGCCGGCCCATGAAGTCGTAAAGCCGCGGAAAGGACAGTCCGGGGGTATCGGCGGGCACCAGAACCGCGCTCATGCCCCTTTGCGGAGGGGCATCGGGATCGGTGATGCCCCAGACGATATAGACATCGGCCTTGGACGCGTTCGAGATATAGCGTTTGAACCCGTCGATCACCCATTCGCGGCTGGCCTCGTCAAAGCGGATCGCGGTTTCCATGCCGGCGCTGTCCGAGCCGACATTCGGCTCGGTCATGCAGATCGAGCCGACGGCGCGGCCCTCCAGGATCGGCGTCAGGTAGCGTTCGCGCAGCGCCGGGCGAGCATGACGGTGGATCGGATAGGCGCAGGACAGGGCCGTGGCGATGGTCGTCTCGAAGGCATAATTCAGATAGGCGGCCTCTTCCGAGACGATCACCGCATGGGTCAGGCCGGGCCGCGACAGGCTGCCCGTGTAAAGGTCGGGGAGCATCAGCTTCAGATAGCCGGCCTCGCCCAGGGCCTGCGCGACCTCCAGCTGGGCCGCGAAATCCTGGTCGCGCTCGATCCGGTCGACGCGCGGGGCCAGTTCGCGGGCCAGAAAATCGCGGATCTCGGCGCGGAAGGCCCGGTCCTCGTCGTTCAGGAAGAAATCGCGCATCGTCGCCTTGCCTCATTCGCGGACGAAATCCGGGACGCCCAGCGTGTCGATCAGCCGCGCCGTCTCGCGCTGGACCAGCGCCAGATTGCTGTCGCGCACCGTGGGCAGCAGGTGGCGCGCGCGGCGCAGCACGTCGTAATCCAGCACCGCGGTGATCATCTCCTCGCCGGAACCGGCCACGGCCAGCGCGCGCCCGAAGGGATCGATGATGCGCGAACCGCCCCAGAAGGTCAGGTCGCGCTCGGTCCCGGTGCGGTTCACCATGACGACCGGGGCGCCGTAGATCATCGCATAGAAGCGGCAGGTCAGCGCCCAGCCGCCGGGATTGTCGAAATCGGCGCCCACCGCCTCCTCGCCGGAACTGACCGGGCAGATCAGCAGGGTGGCGCCATGCAGGAAGGCCAGATGGGTCAGCGCCGGGTTCCAGACATCGGCGCAGATCAGCAGGCCCGCGCGCCAGTGCCCGTCCAGCTCGCAGGTCTCGACGAAGCGGCCGGGGGCGTAATGCTTGCCCTCTTCCAACTTGCCATAGGTGGGCAGGTTCACCTTGCGGTGCAGGTGGATCATCCGCCCGTCGCACAGGATCGCCGCCGCGTTGTAGAATTGCGCGGCCGGCCCTTCCTCGATGAAGCCCAGCGTCACGGCCATCGGGCCCGCCGCCTCGGCCAGCCGCTTCAGCCGCGGGTCCTTGCGCGACATGGCCGCATCGAGCAGGCGCTCGGACCCGTAATGGCCGGTCAGCGACAGTTCCGGCATGACCAGCATGTCCAGGCCCGCCTCGCGTCCCCGTGCGATCCAGTGCAGGTGGCGGTCCAGATTGGCGTCGACATCGCCGATCTCGCTGGAGAATTGCGCGGCGCCGATGGTGATCGTCTTGCTGGTGGTCATCGCCTTCGGCCCCTCCGCATCGCCATCCCGAGGACAGGGGCGCATCCGCCCCCGCCCGTCCCGCCTCAGATGAGGCCGTTGTCCTGCAGGAACTTCGCCGCCGCGTTCTCGACCGAGACCTTGTCGACGTCGACGCTGGCATTCAGCGCGGCCATGACCTGATCGTCCAGCTTGGCCGAGACCTCGTTCAGCAGGTCGCCGATATCGGGATTGGCCTCCAGCACCTCGGCGCGGATCACGGGCGCCAGCGCGTAGCTGGGGAAATAGCCCCGGTCGTCCTCCAGCACGGTGAAGTCGAAGGCGGGAATGCGGCCATCGGTGGCAAAGACCAGCCCGACATCGACCTGCCGGTCCCGCAGCGCCTGATAGACCAGCCCGGTATCCATGCGCTTGACATTGGCGCGGCCGAACTCGAAGCCGTAAGCCGCCTCCAGCGGCTTCAGCCCGTCCGGGCGGGCATAGAATTCGGCGTTCGAGCCGAAGGTCAGGCTCTGGCCGCCATTGATCGCCCCGGCCAGGTCGGAAATGGACGCGATGCCCTTTTCGCTGGCATCCGCCGCGCGCATCGCCAGGGCATAGGTGTTGTTGGCCTCGGACGGGTTCAGCCAGACGATGCCCTTCTGGGCGTCCAGCTCCTTGACCGTGTCATAGGTCTGCTGCGGGTCCAGCTTTTCCTCGATATTGTTGTAGGTGATGAGCGAGGTGCCGGTATATTCCCAATAGACGTGGATCTGGCCGTTCTCCATCGCCTGGCGCACCGCGGCCGAGCCCATGCCGGCGCGGTTGTCGACCCGGTGGCCGTTGGCCTCCAGCACCTGCTGGGTGATGGCCGACAGGATCTGCTGTTCGGTGAAGTTCTTGCCGCCGACCACGATGTCGGCCGCCTGCGCGCCGGTCGCGAATGCCGCGAAGGCCAGTGCCGCAAGGCCGGATTTGACGGTGATGTTCATGCTGTTGGCTCCCTTGGTTGCTGGTTCTGGTTCCGCCTTATCGAAGCGGATTCACGCCTTTCGGGATCAGCCGCAGCTGCGCCTGTCCCATCAGGAAATCGACGGCCACGGCCAGCGCCGCCGTGGGGACCGCGCCCGCCAGCAACATGCCCGTGTCCATCAGGTCGATGCCGGTAAAGATCAGCTCGCCCAGTCCGCCGCCGCCGATCAGGAAGGCCAGCGGCGTCGTGCCCACATTGATCGCCAGCGCCGTGCGGATGCCCGAGAAGATGACGTAGAGCGCGTTCGGGATCTCGACCCGCAACAGGATCTGCCGCTGCGTCATGCCCATGCCGGTCGCGGCCTCCTTCAGATGCGAAGGCACGGCCAGCAGCCCGGCATAGGTATTGCGCACGATGGGCAGCAGCGAGGCGACGAACAGCCCGAAGAAGGCCGGCGGAAAGCCGATGCCCAGAAGCGTCATCGACAGCGCGATGACCGCAAGCGTCGGGATGGTGGTGCCGATGTTGAAGACCTGCATCACCGTTTCGGCATAACGCTCCATCGAGGGGCGCGACAGCCAGATGCCCACCGGCACGCCCACGAGGATCGCCGCTCCGCCGGAACTGGCGACCAGAAACACGTGCTGGCGCGTCAGATAGGTGATGTCGTCCCAGTATATCGCCATCTGGTCCAGCAACCCCGAGGTCGCTACCCAGATGCCCAGCAGGAAGACCAGCAGCATCGTCGCCCCGCGCCCGAGACCCAGCCAGCGTGTCATGACGCCCCCTGTTCCAGTCCCGCGCCCTTGTCGGGACCATAGGTCGCGCGCAGCGCCGCGGTCACGTCCGGCTGGGTGATGACGCCCGCGAAACGGCCGTGATCGTCGGTGCAGGCCAGCCACATCGTGTCATGCGCGAACATTTCCGAAACCACGGCGCGCAGGTCCGCCCGGATCGGCACGGTGGCGGGCAGCGGATGGGCGAAGTCCCGGACCGCGCCCGAGGCGCCGGCCATCTCTTCGGCGGTCACGAAGCCCACCGGGCGGCGGTCGCTGTCGATGACCACCGCGCGGCGGGCCTTCGCGACGGTCAGCTGGTGCAGCGCGTCGGACACCTTGGTCGACCGCGCGGTCACCGGCACCTCGGTGGAGGCCACCTCTTCGGCCGTGACCAGCCGCAGCCGTTTGAGCGTGCGGTCCGCGCCCACGAAATCGGCGACGAAGGCATTGGCGGGATGGGCCAGGATCATGTCGGGCGTGTCGTATTGCTCGATCCGGCCGGCGCGGAAGATGGCGATCTTGTCGCCCATCTTCACCGCCTCGTCGATGTCGTGGCTGACGAACATGATGGTCTTCTTCAGCTCGGCCTGCATCTTCAGGAACTCGTCCTGGATGATCTCGCGGTTGATCGGGTCGATGGCGCCGAAGGGCTCGTCCATCAGCATGACCGGCGGATCGGCGGCCAGCGCCCGGATCACGCCGACGCGCTGCTGCTGGCCGCCCGACAGCTCCTTGGGATAGCGCCGCAGGAACTGGCGCGGGTCGAGACCCACCAGGTCCAGCAGGTCGGCGGCACGCTGCCGGGCCTTGCGGATGTCCCAGTTCAGCAGCCGGGGGACGACGCAGATGTTTTCCTCGATCGTCATGTTCGGGAACAGGCCGATCTGCTGGATCACATAGCCGATATTGCGCCGCAGCTGGATATCGTCCAGCTGCGCGGTGTCTTCGCCATTGATGTAGATCTTGCCGCTGGTGGGCGGGATCAGCCGGTTGATCATCTTCAGCGCCGTGGTCTTGCCGCAGCCCGAGGGCCCCAGCAGGATGCAGATCTCGCCGGTGGGCACTTCCATGTTCACCCGGTCGGCGGCCACGATATCGGCGCCGGGGGTCTTGAATCTCTTGGTCAGGTCTTCGAGTCGGATCATCCGCAAAGGTCCTTGCCCGGAAATGTCAGCGTTTCAGCCCGGCCGGGGTCAGCCGCTTCTGCAATTGCAAAAGCGCCCAGTCGGCCACGATGGCGAGAAGAGAGACGGCGAGTGCGCCGGTGACAAGCTGGCGCGGATCGGTCTGAGAGATGCCGCGCGCGATCAGCACGCCCAGGCCGCCGGCGCCGATATAGGCGGCGATGGCCGCGACGCCGATATTCATCACCACCGCGGTCCGCACGCCGGCCATGATGACCGGGATCGCGATGGGGATCTCCAGCCGGGTCAGCCGCTGGAAGGGCGTCATGCCCATGCCGATGGCCGCCTCGCGCAGCGCCGGATCGACATTGGTGATGGCGGTATAGGTGTTGCGCACGATGGGCAGCTGCGAATAGAGCAGGATCGCGATCACCGCCGGCAGCCAGCCGATCCCCTGGCCGATCTTGGACAGGATCGGGATCATCAGCCCGAACAGCGCGATCGAGGGGATCGTGACGATGATCGAGGCCACATAGAGCACCGCGTCCGCGATCCGCCGGTTCTGGGTGATGGCGATGCCGATGGGCACGCCGGTCAGGATCGCCAGCCCCACGGCCACCGCGACGATCGAGATGTGCTCGCCGGCCAGCCGCAGGATGACCGGCCAGTTATTCGCAATGAAACCAAATATTTCCATATCCCTCTTTCCCTCGGGCAGAGATGGGGGGCCGACCAGCGATATCCCGGAATAGCCCGGTTGAAACGGCATCATGTTGCGCCAATTCGTCACCAGCTTGCACGAATCCGTCGCGAGGACGGTTCAGGCGCCAGTGAACCGGGGCGGAGATCATCGCTCCACCGGATCGCATATCGCAAAGCTGTCGCATGATCCCATCTTGCAACAATCCCGGCCGCAGGACCACCCCGCCTGTCCGGCGTCAGGGCCTATGGGACGGAATTCTTGATTGAAGGCGGAAGGGCTTGCGGTTCGTCGGGCCTGTCAGGCAGCGATGATGAGCCGCAAACCCGTGGACCAGGAAGCCGTCGCCGTTCGGGCGGATCAACGCCGCGGCCGATCCCCGGCGGGATGCTGACCGAAGCGACGGTCGCGCAGGTGCCGGTGGGCAGGTGAGGGGCGGAGGTGCCGCCGGTTCGACCATCGCGCCGAACCCCGGTCCTCTGCTATCGCCATGGAAGGATGCCCCTGAACCCCGCCTGATTGCACATCGGTTTTAAGAGGCGTTCTGGCCACCGCTATGCCTCGGCCTTGCGCTTGAACGCGCGTCATGCGTCCAAACCGCCTGCCGGATGCGCGCGCGCTTGTAGGCGTCGAAGATCGCCATGGCGTGCACGAAGAAGGCCCCTGCGAAACGGCCCACAAAGGATATCTCGGGTCCGGTGGTCATCAGGGTGAAGCCACCCAGCAGCAGCAGGAAGAACAGGAAGATCAGCCCGCGCTGCGGCTCTCCGTTCCAGACCTGGCCGGAACCCGGCAGCAGGACGGCCGAGGCCAGCACCAGATAGGGATTGGGCGGCGGCCTCATGCGCATTTCCTTTCGGCGGCGGCCTCGTCCAGGATATCCGCGCGCAACCCCGCCAGCGCCGCAAGAAGCGGTGCAAGCGTCTGCGGGGCAAGCGGGGTCCGTCCCATCTCGGCCTCGCGGAACAGCAGGTAGCGGCCGCGCTCGGCCTCGTCGGCAAGCCAGGTGATCCGCAGGCCCTTGGGCGAGATCACCAGCTCTTTCACCCTCGCATCGGCAAAGACCGCACGGTGGCGGGCCAGCAAGGCGGCGTCGCCGGGCGAGAGCGGCCTTTCGCTGCGCAAGGTGGCATCATGGGGAAATCCCTCGGGCAGCAGGGTTTGGTGCGGCAGGGTGTCGAAGGCCGAGAAAGGCTCGATCCCGCGCGGACGCGCCATCAGGTGGACGCGTTGCGAGACCGGCAGGGCGGCGGGCTGGGTCACCAGAAGCCACAGCGCCGGCAGCTTGCGATAGGTCAGCGTGTCGGGCACCGCCTGGAGATCGGTCTCGACCCCTTCGATGCGGCCCGAGACGCGGGCAAAGCCGGTCGGCGACACCGCGCGGCGCAGATCGCGCATCATTGGCGCGATGCGGTCGAAATAGCCGGCGCGGGCAGAACTGCGCCGCGCCGCCTCGGATCTGAGGCGGAGGGCTAGGATCACCAGCCCCCCGCCAAGGATCAGGACGAGAAGCCCCGCCTGCATGTTCAGTAGCCCCTCGGCTTCGGCCAAGGCATGGTGAACTGCGCGCCGCGGTCCACGAAGCGGTAGCGCCAGAAGTGGAACCACAGCGAGACCACGATGTAGAAGGCGATCATCGCCACCAGTTGCGTGCCGTAGCCGAGGAACACCGCGAAGAAGGCCGTCCCGCACAGCGCCAGCAGCGCGAAGGCCGGCAGCGGGTGGAACGGATGTTCGTAGCCGCGCTTGATGGTGTCGAGCGGCCATTTGCGCCGGAACAGGATGATGTTCAGCGGCATGAAGGTGTATTCCAGCAGACCCGACAGGATCGAGAAGGTGATCACCTGGTCGATCGGCGCGCCAAGCGCGAAGATCAGCGCGATCGGCACCAGGAAGATGATCGAGCGATAGGGCGTGCGGTGCTTGGGATGCACCGCGCCGAACCAGCCCGGCAGGTAGCGGTCGCGCGCCATGGCGAACCAGGCGCGGCTGGCGTCGTTGATGCAGCCATTGGCCGAGGCCAGCGTCGCAAACAGCGTGCCGATGCCCAGAAACACCATCAGGAAGCTTGATCCGCTAAGCCGGGCCGCGTCGAACAGCGGCACGCCGGCCTGACCCAGATATTCCCAGGGCATCAGCCCCGTGCAGACATACCAGGTCAGGGTTGCCGCGATGGCCAGCGTCATCACCCCGGCCAGCGTGCCGAAGGGCAGCGAGCGCGCCGGGCTGCGCACCTCTTCTGCGGCCTGGGTGGTGCCTTCGATCCCCAGATAGAACCACAGGCCGAAATGCATCGCCGCGAGGATACCGAGCCAGCCGTAGGGCAGTGATGCGGCGCCCTCCATCAGGTCGGCATGGCGCAGCGGGCTGGTCCCCAGGGCGCCCGAGGTCGACAGGAACAGCACGATGATCGCCGAAAAGGCGATGGCGGTGATGACCAGGTTGAAGGTCAGCGTCGCCAGCACGCCGCGATAGTTCAGCCAGGCCAGGAACATGATGGCCAGGATGATGAAGGGCCGCTGGTCGATCCCGCCGTGATGGCCGCTCATCGTGGCGACGGTATCGACGAGGAAGCCGACCGTGATCGCGTTCGCCGCCTCCAGCATGGTATAGGCGAAGACGAGATAGAGCCCGACGTTGAAGGCCATGAGCGGCCCGACGATATGCTTGGCCTGGGTATATTGCCCGCCGGCGGCGGCGACGGTCGAGGTCACTTCTGAATCGATCATCGCCACGCAGGTATAGAGGATGCCGGCGAACCAGCAGGCCATCAGCGCGGCATAGGCGCCGCCCTTGCCGACCGCGAAGTTCCAGCCCATGTACTCGCCGACCAGAACGATCCCCACGCCAAGCGCCCAGACATGGGCGGGGCCAAGCACGCGGGCCAGGCCGACATGTTCGGTTTTATGCACCTGTTCCATGTCACCCCCGATGCTGTTCTTCGGTCAGGGCTTCCAGCTCCCCCTCGCGGGAGGAGGTCAGGAACTCCTCGCTATAGGTGCTGTCGGTGCGGATCCAGTCCAGGACGATGACCAGGCCGAACACCGCCGAGGCGCCCCAGGCCGCATATTCCAGATAATCCCAAAGATCCATGATGCCCTCATTCTCCGAATTTTTCGGCGATCACGTCGCGATATTCGTTTTCCGAAAACCGCAGCAGGATTGCGTAATAACCCACGACGACAACGATCATCGCCAGCAATGCGCCGATCGAGAAACTGTAGTCGAAACGCGCGGTGATCATTTCGGCGGCAAGGCTCGGGTCGGAATAGCCGAGTTTATGCCATTGCTCAACCATGGCCGGGTTTTGGGCCAGCGCCTCCCATGTCGGATTTTCGAGGGTCTGCGGGTTTTTCGCGGACCCCGCGAGACCAAGCCACAAGGGAATATACAACGCGCCAATGGCCATGATCAGCAGGACGATCACGTCGATGATCTGGCCGATCTTGCCTTGGACGGGGGCATTGTATTTAGCCATGACGCAGGACCCTTTCCTCATAGCGCCTGGCTTCCCTGGCCTCTCGGGCTTCGTCGAGGAACTGGATATCCAGCCCGTACATGAAGTCCCGGTCCTCGCGATAGTGGCGCAGCATCGCCATGATGGCTGCCGAATTGAACAGCAGCACCACCGCCCCGCCGATCAGCAGCACCGTCCGCGCTGCCGCCGACGGCGCCAGCGACCAGGTCCCGATCGCCACGAAGATGATCGCAAACCAAAGTCCCAGCACAAAGGCCAATGCCACGGCGATGTCGCGCCGATGCATGGTTTCGATCCGTTTCGTCAGATTCGACACGTTGCATTCCTCCCTGAGGCCCGATTTTTGATAAGTCGTCCGCGTGGGCCGTAGCGCGATTCTTTCTGCGCTCGAAAGCTTTTTTCTCTACAGGAAAGGCATCCTGCGACATTCTGTCAAGTTTCTTCTTCAGCGGAGAGAGATTTTTGGCCGAGGGAACGCCGGTCAAGGCCGTGCGTGCCAAGCGCAAAGCGCGCTTGGTCGTCGCCTTGGGATCCATGAATTACATTGATATATCAAGCAATTGGTTTCACGGTCGCGCAAACCGGCGCCCGGTCCGCGCGACAGGATTTTCCCATGCGGGCGATCGTCAGTCGCGGCGAATCACCGGGCGACGGTGACGGTGCAATGCGCGCGTGCCATGACATCGGCCGCGACAGAGCCCAGCATCAGTCGCGACAATCCACGCTTGTCACCGGTTCCGACAACGATCTGGTCATAGGCGTTGTGCTCGGCATAGGTCACGATTCCCGCGGCGGCTTCGCGGTTGACGATGTCGACCTGCTTCACCTCGGCGACGCCGTTCTCGAGCGCGAGGGTGCGGGCGCGCTCGAGCTTGTCGGTCATTTCCTGATTGGTCCAATGATGGATGACCGGGCCACGCGCACCGCCATGGGCGATATTCACCACGCATATGGTCAGCGACGCGCCGCATTTCGCAGCCAGCTGTGCAGCGTAAGCGACGGCAATATCGGAATGATCGGTCCCGTCGGTTGGACAAAGGATCTTCTGGATCATCGGATTTCCTCCCTTCTTAAATCCACAAGGCGGGAGGCTCCCATTTTTACCTGTGACTTGCCAAGGAGTTTTTGAAGGAAGGGCCATAATTCCTGCAAGCCGGTTCCGTCGATTTGCAGCGGCCGGGCGATTGCCGCCGCCCCGCGGGCCCACGTCCGGATCGGCCAACCCGCGAAACGGCAAGCAAAAACGGAACGGTCGTCCTGGGGTTAGGGTCCGTTGATCTTGCGGTTATATGCAGAAGACGATCAGGATGGATGCGCCCAGGCTGCGGGTAAAACAGGGGAATCGAGGACGACGGATCGGGTGAGCGCAGGGCGGGACGAACTCCAAACCGCATGCTGTCCCGGATATCCAGATGGGCAAAGATCGGCGGCACATCGCCGCTGTGACCAGAGGCCAGCGCATTGGCCGACAGCACCTCGAAATGCGGTTCGCGCTGGCCGGTTTCGCCGCAGCGCGCAAAGCCCCGCAACCGGCGTAGCGCTTGATCGCTGATCATCGAAATCTGGACCTTCGGGCTATATTGCGCCATGGTCGCTTCTTCCGGATGGCGCGTCGGAAGCCGGGCCGCATCGCCGGCAAAGATGGCTCGGCCCTGCCCGGAGCACCATCCGCGACCCCGGAAAAGGACGACCCGAACCATTGACCTGCACGCCTCAAGCCGCCTCTCTCCAGTTCCGTCCGCCGGAGGGAGAGCGTTATCCCGCCTTCAAGCGCCACATCCCCGAACGGCTGTTCTATGTGGTTCCCGCGCTGATGTGGCTGGCGCTGGCGATCCGTTACCGCAGCCTGACGCTTCCCAGCGCCGCCAATCCCGCGATGGAGGCGGGGGGCCTGTGGGGCGAAAGCAAATCGCAGGGGCTGGACCTGTTCGGGTCGCAGGGCAGGGCGCGGCTGGCCCGTTTTGCCCGCCTTCGTTGCGATCCCGGAACCGAGGCCCCCGTGGATTGCGCCCTGGCCGCGATGGCCGAGGCCGGGCTGGATTTCCCGGTCGTCGCCAAACCCGACCGCGGCTATCAGGGCTGGGGAGTCAGGCTGATCCAGCGGGCCGGGGATCTGGCGGATTATCTGTCGGTGCAGCCTCCGGGCACCGTCATCCTGTTGCAGGAACTGGTCGACTTGCCCGGCGAGGCGGGGATCTTCTATCTGCGCCATCCCGACCAGGTGCGGGGACGCATCGTCTCGATGGCCTTCGTCTATCCGCCCCATGTGATCGGTGACGGTTGCCGCAGCGTGGCCCAGCTGGTCCGGGCCGACAAGGTCCTGCGTCCGAACAGCGCCATCTATCGCGACCGCCATCCCGAAAGCTGGGAGACGGTGCCCGGCCCCGGCGCCTTCCACGTCCTGACCAATGCCCGCAGCGCAAGGCTCGGCGCGGTCTATCGCGACGCGCAATCGCTGGTGACGCCGCAGCTGGAATCGCTGATCGACGAGATCTCGCGCGAGATACCGGATTTTCATTTCGGGCGCTTCGACATCCGCTTCCGCAGCGTCGAGGACCTGGGTGCGGCCCGCGATTTCAGGATATTGGAGCTGAACGGCGCCGGTGCCGAGATGCTGCATTTCTGGGCCGGCGGCAGCACGCTGCGGCAGGCATACGGTGCGTTGTGGAAACAGTATCGCTGGCTTTTCGCCATCGGCGATGCCATGCGAAGGCGCGGGGCGCGGCCCGTCGGCCTGCGCGCCATGATCCGGTTGCAGCGACAACAGGAGGCGCTGCGGCGCGTCTATCCCCAAAGCTCGTGAACATCCCTTGCGCAGCTGCGCGCCGGGCGAGACAATCCCGCCGTCGAGCGGTGCGGCGGCTTCAGTCCTCCGCAAAGGAGCCTTGCATGATTCCCGATCTGCCCATCTGTCCGCCCCCCGGCCAAACCATCGTGATCCCCGCGCCGGAACAGACGCTGGCCGAAGGGGCGCTGGGTTTCGTGCTTGAGCCGTTCCAGCCGTTGCGCGAACAGTTCTCGGCGATCACCGGCATCGGGCTGGAACCCGACGACGCCTGGCCCGGGGAACAGGGCCGCACGGTCCGGCAAATGCGGCTGGCGCGCGGGGACGGGCAGGCCCAACTGGGCTATCTGGCGGCGGGCCAACCCGGCGGGCGGCGGGTGATTTTCCTGCATGGCAGCCCCGGCACCGCCGAGGAATGGGACCGCTTCCTGCTGGACGTTCCGGTCGGGCAATATCACATGGCCGTGGACCGTCCCGGCTTCGGCGCCAGCGGGGAAAAGCCCGAGCCCGATCTGGCCGGTCAGGCCGCCGCCGTCGCCCCGCTCCTGACGGCGGGCGGGACCGGAGCCGCGGTATTGGTCGGCTATTCCTATGGCGGCCCGGTTGCGTTGCGGCTTGCCGCCGACTATCCCGACCGGGTTGCGGGGGTTTTGCTGATCGGCGGCGCCGCCGATCCGGAGCTGGAGGAAACCCATCCCCTGCAGCAACTGGCGGCGCTTGATTTCTTTGCCGGACTTCTGCCCACGGAACTGGCCAACGCCAATGCCGAGTTGATGAATCTTCGGCCCGGGCTTGAGGAGCTGACCCCCGACCTGGCGCGTGTCACTGCCCCCGTCACCATCGTCCAGGGGCTGGCCGATACGTTAGTGCCGCCTGAAAACGTGGCCTTCCTGCAGGTGCATTTGCCCGGCAGTCCCGGCCCGCGGCTGATCCTGATCGAAGAGGCCGACCATTTCCTGCCCTGGACGCATGCCGACTTGCTGCGCGCAGCTCTGGCTTGCGTCATCGGGGACGGAAAGTCGTCGTCTCAGTCGCCCGAGCGCCCCCCCTCGTCCTTGTCCGAGGCGAAATAATAGACCGTGAAGCGGTGGCTCAGCCAGACCGCGCCGATCACCAGCCCAACCATGACCGGCCAGGCCCAGTTGCCCAGCAGATCGAACAGGACCAGGTTGAGGCCGAACGCCCCGAAGAACAGCGCCGCCGTATATACTGCCGCGACCACGCCGTTCACGATTGCGAAACGGCGAAAATCGACGCGCAGGAAACCGCTGGCCATGAAGACCGGAGGCAACAGCCGTGCCAGCAGCGCCGCCGGCAGGACGCCGCGATCCAGCAGCCGCCGTCCCCGCTCCAGCATCTTGCCGTCCACCCAGCGCCGGACGAGACGGTTGCTTCCGGCCAGTGCGCCGATCCCGTAAAGGGCCCAGTCGCTGATGATATTCCCGGTTACCAGCGCCACCAGGGCCAGTCCGGTGCCGATCTCTCCTGCGGCGGCCAGTGCCGCGCCGGCGATGATCGCCCCTTCTTCCATGACAAAATTCGCAAGAAACAGCAGCAAGGCCAATATCAGCGGATTGCCCAGATATTGTTCGATAAGGGCTTCCACCGCGCGGAGTCTCCTTGGGGCGAGGGGCGGGACAGATCAAGCTAAGGACACCCACCCGCAAACGCAAGCCGCAAGGCTTGCGCCGGCGACACGCATGGCGCCGAACGCATCCAGATCGCGCGATGCCCAGAGGCACTCGGCCCCCCGGGGTGACGTCGATCTCCTCATCGATCTTGCCGCGATATCAAGCGCACTGCCATCAGGCGGGAAAAAGCAGATACTGCCCATCTAATCTGTTTATTTGACAACTCCCTTGTGCTATCCGGTCGCCGACGGTGCCCCGCAAGGGGTGAAAAGGGAATGCGGTGAGGGAAACCGATGCCGCAGCTGTGCCCGCAACTGTAACCGGGAGCGACCCGCATATGCCACTCTGCCCCAGGGCGGGGGAAGGCGCGGAACTCGCAAGGAACCGGAAGCCAGGAGACCTGCCGTCGCTGTCGCCCATCCCGCGGCCGGGACAAGCCGAGGGTGCGGATTTCCGCTGCGGTGACCCATGTGGATCGAAGGCAGCGGTATGTGCGATGCGACCGATAGAATCTGAACTCGCGCGCGCGGCGGAAGAACCGTCGCGGCGATGCCTTCGTATCCGGCTTCCCTTCCCGTTGAACGAGGATAAGTGCCGAAATGAAGGTCCGCCATATCATTCCCGTGCTGTTGGGCACAACCCTTGCCGTCCCGCCTGCCACCGCCGAGGACGCGGTGACGCTGGATACCATCGTCGTCACCGCCTCGCGCGCCGACCTGCCTGAACGCGCCATCGGCAGCGCCGTCACCGTCGTGACCGAGGAGCGCGCCCGCCGCGAACAGGCGAAGCGCATCACCGACCTGCTGCGGGACGTGCCGGGGGTTCAGGTCTCGCAGGACCGTCCCGGTGCCTGGACCAGCATCAGCATCCGGGGATCGGATAACGGCCAGGTGCTTGTCCTGATGGACGGGGTCCGGCTTGGCGATCCGTCCTCGACCGAGACGGCGTTCCAGTTCGACCATCTGGATGTCGAGGGCATCGACCGGATCGAGGTGCTGCGCGGCAACCAGTCCTCGCTTTACGGATCGGACGCGATCGGCGGCGTTGTCAACATCATCACCAGGCGCCCGGTCCAGGACGGCTGGCGGCTGTCCAGCGGATTGGAGCTTGGTCCGGACGGCTGGCGCCGGGCCACCGCGACCCTGCTGTGGAAAAGGGGCGATCTCGACGCCCGGGTCAGCGGCTTTTCCACGCATTACGACGGCCCGTCGCAGGCCGATCCGCGCACCAGCCCGGTTCCCGGCCCCATGGACGACGACGCCCATCGCGGCAACGGGATCGGCACGGCACTGGGCTGGCAGATCGCGCCGCAGTTGCGGGCCGAACTCACGGGCCTGCGCAGCGATACGTGGCACGAATACGATTCGCCGCCCAGTGACGGCAGCGATACGGTCGAAAAGGACGAATGGAACCTGGGCGCGCGCATCCTCCATGAAAGCGCCGACCGGACCCTGCGGCAGACGCTCAGCTGGGGCCGCTACAATGCCCGGCGAACCTATCATACCGGCTTTTCGCGGCCCGAGGGCGATGTCTACGACGGCATGCTGACCCGCTATGGCTACGACGTGACCTGGAAGCCGGCCGAGCCATGGTCGCTTGTGGGCGGCGTCACGCGCGAGAAGGAAGAAACCCTCCAGATCACCAATTATACCGGCAGCTTCATCGCCAGCAACGCCACCACCGCGCTCTTTACCGAGGCGGCCTGGCGTCCCGACGACCATCTGACCCTGACCGCCGCGCTGCGCCGCGACGACAATGATCAGTTCGGCACCTTCAACACATGGCGGCTGACCGGGGCCTATCTGCTTTCCGCCAGCGGCGCGGCGGATGTGAAGCTGCGGGCCAGCTATGGCACCGGTGCAAAGGCGCCGGGGCTTTATCAGCTTTACGATCCGACCTATGGCAATCCCGACCTTACGGCACAGCGCAGCCGCGGCTGGGACATCGGCGCGGATGTCTATTGGCCGGATGCCGGGCTGGAACTGGGCGCGACCTATTTCCAGAACCGGGTCGAGGACAAGATCGCCTGGGGCCTGCGCGAGGACGGCAGCTATGGCTATTACATGGCCGGCCGCACGCGCGAGAAAGGCATCGAGCTGTCCTGGCAGGCCGAAATCCTGCAAGACCTGCTGATCCAGCACAACCACACCTGGGTTCTGTCCCATAATGACGAAACCGGCCAGTGGCGCGGCCAGCCCAAGAACTCCGGTGCGCTGACCGTCAGCTATCGCCCCGGCGACTGGTCGGTGGGCGCGCGCCTGCGCTATGCCAGCCGCAACGGCCTGGGCGCGGTCAGCGGCTATGGGCAGGAGATTGGCGGCTATGGCGTGACCGACCTGCTGGCCAGCTATCGTCTGGATGAGCGGGCCGAACTCTATGGCCGGATCGAGAACGTCTTGGACAAGCAATACCAGACCAGCTGGGGTTACAACACCAACGACCGCAGCTTGTTCGCCGGCATCCGCCTGAGCCTGCAGGGGAACTGACATGACGAAGCTGACCATGGAAACGACCGTGAATGCCGAAGGGCGCGCGACGGAACATCGCTGGCCCGCACCGCTGGATCAGGACTGGCTGCAAGACTTCCTGACCGACATCTTCGACAATCATTGGCAGGGGCTCTCTTTCGGTCCCATCGTCGAGGGGGCCGCCTATGAATTGCGGCCACCGTCCAAGCCGCAGCGCATTTCGCTGCATGACGGCTATCTGACGGTGTTCTACGGGCTTCAGGGGCATTTTCATCTGTGCATCGGCCGCAACGAAGGCGCCGTGAAGCAGGGCGGCGAGGCGCTGGTCGCCCATCGTCGTCCGGGCAAGGCCGAGTTCTTCCGCAGCCTCGATCCCGACGGGCATCCCCGCTCGTGGGGATTCCGCATGGATAACGGCAAGGGCGAGCAGATGCTGAGCCTCTTCTTTCCCAACCCTTTCATCACCGCCGACGACCAGCTGGCCGACCAGCCGGACTGGGAGCGGCTGGCGACATGGGACCACGTTCGCCGCACCTATATCGGCATCGAGGACGGCGCAGCGGACCGGATGAGCAAGGGCTACAGGGGATGAAACCCATCGCCGCCCTGGCAGCGGGCCTTGCGGCCCTGCTGTCGCTCGGGATCGCCGCGGCACATGTGGGGGCGGGGGGCGGGCAATCCCTGCCCCCTGCGACACCTGCCGCGAAACCGCGCGTCGCCTCGACGGCGCTATGCGGGGATATGTGGGTGCTGGCGCTGGCCGATCGCGACCAGATCCTCAGCCTGTCGCGGGATGCGGCGGGCCCGTCCTCCCCCTATGCCGGAGAGGCGGCCGGTCTGCCCCGGAACCGCGGCAGCCTGGAGGAGCTGATCGCGGGCGATGCCGGCCTGGTGGTGACGGGCCAGGGCAGCTCGACCCAGATGCGCAGGGTTCTGGGGCGCTTCGGGATCGCCGAACTCGATCTCGGGGCGACTTCGGACCTGCAGGAACTGGCGGACAAGATCCCGCAGGTCGGAAAGCGGCTGGGTCAGCCCGAGCGCGGCAAGGCGCTGCGCGCGGCGTTCCTGCACGACCTCGCGGCCGCCGCCGACCCCGGCAGGGACGGGCCAGTGGTGGCCTATTATCGCCCCGACGGCGGCGGCGCGGGTGCCGGCACCATCGTGGATGCGGCGCTTTCCGCTGCCGGATACCGGAACATGCAGCGCAGGACCGGTCCCGCAGGCTGGGGCGGCATCCCGCTTGAGCAGATCGTGATGACCCCGCCCGGGGCTTTCGTGGTTTCCTATTTCGACACGCAACCGCCGGCGCGAAACGCCGGGCTGGGGCGCAATCCCGTCCTGCGGCGGGCTGCCGAACAGGGCGTGGTCCTGCCGGTCCCGGGCAAGCTCTGGCCCTGCGACCATCCGGTGATCTCGCAAGCCGTCACGCTTCTCGCCGGCGAGCGGGTCCGGCTGGAGGACGCGTTCCGATGATCCGCCCGGTTCCGCAGCTGGCGCTGAATATGGCGCTGCTTCTGACCTGCTGCGTGCTGGTCGTCATCTCGCTTGTCCTTGGCTATACGCCCATCCCGGTGGGCGAGGTGCTGCGGGGCCTTGCCGGTCTTGCAGACCCCAAGACCGTGACCATCGTGCAGGATCTGCGCCTGCCCCGCACCGCGCTGGCGCTGCTGATCGGCGGATCCTTGGGACTGTCGGGCGCCGCGTTGCAGGGGTTGCTGCAAAACCCCCTGGCCGAGCCGGGGGTGGTGGGCGTCAGCTCGGCTGCGGCCTTCGGCGCGGTTCTGGTCATCTATTTCGGGCTGGCCGCGACCAGTTCATGGACCCTGCCGCTGTCCGGGATGGCCGGGGCACTGGCGGCGACGACGATCCTGTGGGCTCTGGCCGTGCGTGGCGCTGCCAAGCTGACCTTGCTGCTGACCGGGGTGGCGATAGGCGGGCTGTCGATCGCGCTGATCTCGCTGGTGATGAACCTGTCCAGCAACCCCTGGGCCATCAGCGAGATCGCCTTCTGGCTGATGGGATCGCTGAAGGACAGGACGCTTTCCGACCTGGGGCTGGCCGCGCCCTTCATCCTGATCGGCTGCGCGATGCTGATTGCCTCGGGCGGGGGACTCGAGGCGCTGACCCTGGGCGAGGATACCGCCCGCTCGCTGGGAACGCCGGTAAACCGGGTCAGGATGCAGGTGGTGCTGGGCACCAGCCTGTGCGTCGGCGCCGGGGTGTCGGTCGCGGGGGCGGTGGGCTTCGTCGGGCTGATCGTGCCGCATCTGCTGCGCGCTTTCACGGATCACGCCCCGGCAAGGCTGCTGCTGCCCTCGGCGCTGGGTGGGGCGGCGCTGCTGCTGACGGCCGATATCGCGATCCGGCTGATCGCCGTCGGGCCGGAATTGCAGCTTGGCGTCGTCACCTCGCTGATCGGTGCCCCCTTCTTCTTTGCGCTGATCTTTCGTTTGCAAGGAGAGCAGGCATGATCCCGCTGCACCTGAAAGGGGTGGGCGTTTCGCTGCGGGGGCGGGAAATCCTGCGCGACATCACCCTTGCCGTTCAGCCGGGCGGCATGACGGCGCTGGTCGGGCCGAACGGTGCCGGAAAATCGACGCTTCTGCGGGCGAGCCTTGGACTTGTTCCCCTGAGTTCGGGCGAGATCCTGCTTCAGGGCCGCAACCTGACCGCCGTGCCGCTGCGGGAAAGGGCGCGGCTGCTGGCCTATCTGGCGCAGGGCCACCACGCGATCTGGCCGATCCGCGTCCGCCGGCTGGTCGGGCTTGGCCGTCTGCCCTATCGAGGCTGGTCCAGACGGGCGGCGGCCATGGAGGATGCGCTTGTCGAGGCCGCCATGGCCCGATGCGGCGTGATGGGTCTTGCAGACCGGACCGTCGACACCCTCTCGGGCGGCGAAAAGGCGCGGGTCATGCTGGCCCGCGCCCTTGCCGTCGGTGCCGAGGTGCTGCTGGTGGACGAACCCATCGCCGCGCTGGACCCCCGCCACCAGCTTGAGGTCATGGCCCAGCTTCGCATGATCGCACGGGGCGGAACCGCGGTGGTCTGCGTGCTGCACGACCTGCAAATGGCGGCAAGGTTCTGCGACCGGGTCGCGGTCCTCGCGCAGGGCAGGATCGTGGTCGCCGGCCCGCCTGAAACCGCGCTTTCCCCCGATGTGTTGCGCCCGACCTACGGGATCGAAACGGTGAAGATCCAGATCCGCGGCCAGCAGCTTCCGGTCGCATGGGAGGTGACCGACTAGGCGGCACGGAAAACCACCGCCCGCGAAGGTCCAGGGGCAACGCGGCTGAGAACGGCGGTGAGAAATTCGTCCACGGTAGCGGTGGCTTGGTGCTGCTGCGGGCGGCGTAAAAGTCGTCCACCTATTCCCTTTCTGCGGCG
>NZ_AZVA01000033.1:0-48999 GCF_000513975.1 Paracoccus sp. J55 | reverse complement strand
ATCGCCGCGGCCGGCATGGCGTTCATGCCCGGACCGCCGGACACCTATTACGAGATGTCGCATCGCCGGGTGAAAGGCCATCAGGAGCCCATCGAGCGCATGAAGAAGCACGGCATCCTGATCGACGGCGAGGGGGTCGTGGGCGGCGGCACGACCCGGGTGCTGCTGCAGATCTTCTCGAAGACGGTGATCGGGCCGATCTTCTTCGAGTTCATCCAGCGCAAGGGCGATGACGGTTTCGGCGAGGGCAATTTCCGCGCCCTGTTCGAATCCATCGAAGAGACGGCAGGATCAGGATCGCCTGACCGTTGGCGGCCCTTCCGTCGAAATGACAGAAGATATCGCGCGTAAGGATCAGGCAAGGCTGCAATAACCTTGCCGGTCCGATCCCCGAAGCCGATGCTGTAGCCGTCCCCCCGGGCGGTGCCGCGCAGGGTCAGGGTATCGTTGTCCTCGACAAAGCTGCGCGCGGCGCCGTTCCAGCTCAGCTCCAGCAGGCTGCCCCTGCTGGCCTTCTCCAGCCCCGCGATCGCCTGGGACCCGAACTGGCGGCGCAGCTGGAAACCGCGCTGCGCCACCTGATGCGCCCCGAGCAGGGGGAAGGCAAGCTCACAGCGATTTCGCCAGCGTCTCCAGCTGGTCGGCGGCCATGTTCCAGCCGTCGTGAAAGCCCATCTGCTCGTGCTGCTTCAGGGTCTCCTCGTTCCAATGCATGGCGCGGGCCAGATAGCGCGTCCGCTCCCCCTGCGGCTCGAACTCGACATGCGAGACCATGAAGGCCCGCTCGGTCGGCACCCAGCCCGGCCGGAAGGCATCGGTCGAGACCAGCCGGCGCTGCGGCTCGATCTCCAGGAAGACGCCGATATTCTCGAACCGCTCGCCCTCGGGCCCGTTCATGACAGAGAAGAATTCGCCGCCCGGACGCAGGTCCATGCGCGCCTCGGACACATACCAGGGTTTCGGGCAGAACCATTGTTTCAGCAGCTCCGGCTCGGTCCAGCAGCGCCAGAGTCCGGCGACCGGCGCGTCCAGCACGCCCGTGCAGGTAGAAATAGCCGTCCAGCCGCTCGCGCAGCGGCTCGACCATCTCCAGCGCCGCCTCGGCGCCTTGCAGCTTCATCACCGCCACGGCGCGGTTCAGCGTCACCACCGGCGAGGGGGCGTGCCGCTCCAGCGCGGCATAGAGCCGGTCGATGCCGGCCCAGTCGGTCTCCTCCGGCCGGGCGGCGCGGGCATGCAGCGCCGCGATGGCCGCCTGGATCTGATAGGGGCCGGGCCGGCGGTGCAGCATCGCCTTGTCCAGCATGGCCAGCGCCTCGGCGATCATGGCGCGGTTCCAGCGGCCGCGGTCCTGATCCTCCAGCAGCACCGGCCCGCCCTCGGCATCGAAACGCGCCGCCTGCCGCGAATGCTGGATGAGCATCAGCGCCAGCAGGCCCATCATCTCGGGCTCGGCGGGGAAAAGGCGCAGCAGCAGCCGCGCCAGCCGGATCGCCTCGTCGCACAGCGCCGCGCGCTCGCTGGCGGGGTTCGCGTCGGTATAGCCCTCGTTGAAGACCAGATAGATCATCGCCGCGACGGCGGCGAAACGCTGGGCCCGTTCGACGGGGCCGGGGGCGTCGAAGGGGATCTCGGCCCGTGCGATGCGGGCCTTGGCGCGGGTGATGCGCTGCTCCATGGCGCGCGGCGCGACCAGGAAGGCGCGGGCGATGCGCTCGACCGGCAGGCCCGAGACGATGCGCAGCGCCAGCGCGATCTGCTGCGTCGCCGGAAGCTCGGGGTGGCAGCAGATGAACAGCAGCCGCAGGATGTCGTCGCGGTAATCCGCCGCGTCCAGCCGCTCGGCCAGATCGGGGCCGTCGGCCTGGTCGGGAACCGCGTCGCCGGGCGGCAGCTCGGTCTGGCGGGTCCGGCGACGAAGCTGGTCCAGCGCCGCGTTGCGCCCGACCATGACCAGCCAGGCCTCGGCATTGCGCGGCGGGCCGTTCCGCGGCCAATGCCGCAGGGCGCGCAGGCAGGCTTCCTGATAGGCCTCCTCGGCCAGGTCGAGATCGCGGAAATAGCGCAGCAGCGCGGCCATGGCGCGCGGGCGGGCCCCGACCAGCCGCGTCTCGATCCAGTCGGGATCGGCTTCGATCATCCGGGCGCCTCCGTGCCGGGGGAATAAAGCATGACCGGCCGGATCTCGTAGGCACCGCCGGGATTGGCCTCGCCCAGGTCGCGGGCGATCTGCAGCGCCATGTCCAGCCCCTCGACCTCGACGAGGTAGAAGCCCAGAAGCTGCTCCTTGGTCTCGGCATAGGGGCCGTCCAGCACCACCTGCTCGTCCTTGCGGAAGGTGGTGGCGGCGCTGGTCGGCATCAGCCGGGCGACGGGACCGAAATGCGCGGCCCATTTTCGGTGCACGCCGTCCAGCCGCGCCATCACGGCCGCCTCTTCCTCGCTTGTCCAGGCGGAGGTCATCGCCTCGTCGTTATAGCAGAGCAGGGTATAGAGCATCGGGTTCTCCTTGCGCCAAGGACGGACCGGGGTCCGCCGTCCCGACACTGGCCGGAAAATTTTCCGGGGCCTAGCCCGGAGGCGACGAAAACGCCGCCGCGGGCGGGCCGCGGCGGCGTCATGCCGGCATCCGGCGGGCCGGATCAGAAGACGAAGTCGTTCATGTCGAGCTGCGACAGCTGCATGTCGCGGATGGTCACCGAACTGTCGGCCGACAGCCGCAGCACGACGTCGTCGCCGACCTGCCGGGCAGTGTCGATCACCGCCTGAACCTGCGCCCGGCTGAAATCGTCGAAGTCGAGCCGGTCCACGCCGTTCTGGAAATCGGTGACGATGTCGCGGCCGTCGCCGCGCTCGAACTCGAAGACATCGGCGCCGGCGCCGCCGGTCAGGATGTCGTTGCCGCGGCCGCCCTCCAGCCGGTCGCGGCCCGCGCCTCCGTGCAGCCGGTCGTTGCCGGCATCGCCGTCCAGCTCGTCATTGCCGATGCCGCCGAACAGCAGGTCATTGCCGCCGCCGCCCTCGAGCTCGTCATGGCCGGCCCCGCCGTAAAGCGTATCGGCCCCGGCATCGCCTTCCAGCTCGTCATTGCCGTTGCCGCCATGCAGGATATCGTTGCCGGCGCCGCCTTCCAGCTCGTCCGCGCCCTCGCCGCCATGAAGAAGGTCGTCGCCGTTGCCGCCGCGCAGGGCGTCGCGGCCGGCCCCGCCATAGAGCGAATCGCGGCCGTCGCCGCCATCAAGCCGGTCGTCGCCGGCAAGGCCGAACAGCCGGTCATTGCCGCCCAGGCCCGACAGCCAGTCGCCGAATGCCGTGCCGTTCAGCGTATCCGCGAAATTCGTTCCGATCTTGCGCACCATGTCCTGATCCTTTCCTGTGCTGAGGCGGCGGGTCGCCCCTGCCGCGAAGGTCATGGCGGGAATGCCACGGACCGGCTGACAGTGCTCTGACCCCGGCTGTCAGCGGGCTGTCAGAATGCCCCGACCTGGGCGGAAAGCCGCCCATGGCGGGCTGTTGCCGTTTCGGCACGCCGGGGTCACGGCGCGGGCCGGCACCGCGCTTTGTCAGCCGGCTGTCAGGCCGCCGCCGCTATGACCGGCGGCATGAGACCGCTTGTCCTTCTGTCCCTGGCCCTGACGCTCTGCCCGCCGCCGGTCACGGGGCAGGGCCTGTCGGCGCCGGATTTCGAATTCGCCCGCGACGCCGTGGAGCGCGGCGAGATCCTGCCCCTTGCCGAGGTGCTGGCGCGGCTGCAAGGATCGCATCCGGGCCGGGTGGTCGAGGTGGAGTTCGAGGATGAGGACGGCATCCTCGCCTATGAGATCGGGCTGGTCACCGCCGACGGCCGGCTGATCGAGGTCGAGCTGGACGCCCGCACCGGGCGGATCCTGGCGCTGGACGAAGACGATGCGGATGATGCGGATGAGGATGACTGATGCGCGCCCTGATCGTCGAGGATGAGCCCCGGATCGCCGCCGACCTGGAGCGGGCGCTGAAGGCGGCAGGCTTTCTGGTCGAGCGCGCCGCCGATGGCGAGACCGCCTGGTTCCGCGGCGGCACCGAGAGCTACGACCTGATCGTGCTGGACCTGAACCTGCCGCGGCTGGACGGGCTGACGGTGCTGAAACGCTGGCGGGCCGAGGGCTGCGAAAGCCCGGTGCTGATCCTGACCGCGCGCGGCGCCTGGACCGAGCGGGTCGAGGGCATCGATGCCGGCGCCGACGACTACCTGCCCAAGCCCTTCCGCATGGAGGAGCTGATCGCCCGCGCCCGGGCGCTGGTGCGCCGCGCCGGCGGGCGGGGCAACGCCACCCAGCAGGTCGGGCGGCTGACGGTGGACCTGAACCGCATGACCGCCGCCATCGACGGCATCCCGGTCCCGGTGACGCCGCTGGAATTCCGCCTCGTCTCCTATCTGGCGCTGAACCGCGATCGCAGCGTGCCGCCGACCGAGTTGCTGGAACATCTCTACGGCGACGACGATTCGCGCGAGACCAATGCCGTCGAGGCGGTCGTCACCCGGCTGCGCCGCAAGCTGGGGCCGGGGGTGATCGGCACCCGGCGCGGCTTCGGCTATCACCTCGACGGCGGCCCGGCGGCGTCGCAGGGCAAGGCATGATGCGTTCGATCCGCTGGCGGCTGGTGCTGGCCGGAGGGCTGGCGATCGCGCTGGCGCTGGCGCTGTCGGGCATGGGGCTTGCCGTGCTGTTCGAGCGTCATGTCGAGCGCGTCGCCGTCGCCGACCTGCAGGCGCGGGCCCTGGCGCTGGCCGCCATGGTGCGGCCCGGGGGCGAGGCCGGCGCCAGCCTGCGCGCGCCGCCGGACGACCCGCTCTACGACCAGCCCTTCTCGGGCCATTACTGGCAGGTCATGCTGGGCGCCGAGCTGCGCCGCTCGCGCTCGCTGTGGGACTATACCCTGCCGACCGGCGAGCCCGCGCCGGCGCCGGGCGAAACCGCGGTGCGAGCGCTGGCCGGCCCGCAGGGCGAGCCGCTGCTGGCGGTCGAGCAAAGCCTGACGGTCGGCCGCGGCGACCCGCCGCTGCCCTTGCGCATCATCGTCGCCTCGGACCGCGACGAGCTGGCGCTGGCCCGACGCGGCTTTCTGGACGACCTGCTGCCCTATCTGGCGCTGCTCGGCGCGGCGCTGCTGCTGGCCAGCTGGCTGCAGATCACCGTCGGGCTGCGGCCGCTGGGGCAGGTCGGGGCGCGGGTGGCGGCGCTGGCCTCGGGCGCGCGCGCGCGCATCGGGCTGGACCTGCCGACCGAGGTGATCCCGCTGGCGACCCAGATCGACCGACTCCTGGACGCGCGCGACGAAGAGCTGGCCCGGGCCCGCCACCGCGCCGCCGACCTGGCGCATGGCTTCAAGACCCCACTGCAGGCGCTGCTGGGCGATGCGGCCCGGCTGCGCGCCGACGGCGAGGCCGAGATCGCCGCCAGCATCGAAACCGTCGCCACCCAGATGCGCCGCCATGTCGACCGCGAGCTGGCGCGGGCGCGCATCCAGTCCTCCCGCAGCGGCCAGTCCGCCGATCCGGGGGCGCTTCTGGCCAAGCTGATCGGCGTGCTGCGCCGTACGCCGCGCGGTGCGGAGATCGACTGGCGGCTGTCCGCGCCGCCCGGCCCCCTGGCCCGGATCGATCCCGACGACCTGACCGAGGCGCTCGGCGCGCTGCTGGAAAACGCCATGCGCCATGCCCGGGCGCGGGTCACGGCCTCGGTCCGCGTCGCGGGCGCGCGGCTGGTCATCGCCATCCGCGACGACGGGCCGGGCGTGCCCGAACCCGCGCTGGCCCGGCTGACCAGGCGCGGGCTGAGCCTCGATCCCGACGGCGAGGGGCAGGGCATCGGCCTGGCCGTGGTCTCGGACATCGCCGATGCCGCGCAGGGCGCGCTGCGGCTGGAAAACGCCCATCCCGGCCTGCGGGCCGAGCTGCATCTCGACGCTCTGCCGCCCGCCGCCCGGGACTTGGCGCTTTCACCGTTTTCCAAATACTCATGAGGCAACCGCGCATCCCGCGCCGCCTCGCGGCAAAGGGGCCATTCAGCGCAGCGTCACCGCGACGTTGTCGATCAGCCGCACGCCCTCCAGCCAGGCCGCGACCAGCAGCCGCGCCGGCCGGCCCGGGCGCGGCTCGCCCAGCGACTCGCCGTCGCGCAGCTCAAGATATTCGACCGGCCCCAGCCCCGCCGCCTCCAGCCCGGCCCGGGCCGCCGCCAGCGTGGCCTCCACCGGCTCGCCGGCCTCGATGCGCCGCGCCGCCTCGAACAGCGCCTGCGGCAGGGCCGAGGCCAGCGCGCGGCCCCCGGCCGTCAGGCGCTGGTTGCGCGAGGACAGGGCCAGCCCGTCCTCGGCCCGCACGCAGGGGCAGGGGACGACCTCGACCGGCAGTTTCAGGTCCTGCACCAGCCGCCGCACCAGCTGCAGCTGCTGCCAGTCCTTTTCGCCGAAGAAGGCGCGGTCGGCCTGGGTCATGTTGAACAGCAGCGTCACCACCGTCGCCACGCCGTCGAAATGCCCCGGCCGATGCGCGCCCTCCAGCGGGTCGGACACGCCCGAAACCGAGATCACCGTGGCATGGCCGGGCGGATAGACCTCGTCGCCCTCGGGCACGAAAAGCGCGTCCACGCCCAGCGGGCCGAGCAGCGCGGCATCGGCATGTTCGGTGCGCGGATAACGGGCGAAATCCTCGGCATTGTTGAACTGGCGCGGGTTGACGAACAGGGTGACGATCACCCGGTCGCAGCTGGCGCGCGCCGCGCGGACCAGGCTCAGATGCCCCTCGTGCAGCGCGCCCATGGTCGGCACCACGCCGATGGTTTCGCCGCGGGACTTCCAGCCGCGCACCAGCGCACGCAGCTCGGCCAGCGGCCGGACGATGGGCGCGCTCATGCAGGCTTGCCCTCGGCGAAGGCGTGCTCGGGGCCGGGAAAGCGGCGGGCCCGCACCTCGGCGGCATAGCCGGCGATGGCGGCATCGGCATCCTGGCCCAGCTCGGCGTAGCGCTTGACGAATTTGGGCCGGAAATCCGAGAACAGCCCCAGCATGTCGTCGACCACCAGAACCTGGCCATCGCAATCGACCCCGGCGCCGATGCCGATGCTGGGCACCGGGATCTCTTGGGTGATGCGCCGCCCCAGCGCCTCGGGCAGCTTTTCCAGCACCACGGCGAAGGCGCCGGCATCGGCCAGCGCCGCGGCATCGAGGGCGATGCGGTCGGCCTCGTGATGCCCGCGGCCCTGCACCTTGTAGCCGCCCAGCGTGTTGATCGATTGCGGCGTCAGCCCGACATGGCCCATCACCGGGATGCCGCGCGCCACCAGGAAGGCCACGGTGTCGGCCATGTGCCGGCCGCCTTCCAGCTTGACCGCCTGGCAGCCGGTCTCGGCCATCAGCCGCGCGGCGTTGCGGAAGGCCTGCTCGCGCCCCTCCTCATAGCTGCCGAAGGGCATGTCCACCACCATGCAGGCGCGCGCGCAGCCCCGCGCCACCGCCTTGCCGTGCAGGATCATCATCTCCATGGTGACGCCAAGGGTCGAGGGCAGGCCGTGCAGGACCATGCCCAGGCTGTCGCCCACCAGCGCGATATCGCAATGCGCATCCACCAGCCGGGCCATGGGGGTGGTATAGGCCGTCAGGCAGACCACGGGCTCGCCGCCCTTGCGGGCACGGATGTCATCGGGGCTCAGACGGCCCTTGCGATCGGGGGTCGCGCTCATCACTCTCTCCGTTATCCAGGGCCTCGGCGGCCGCTGCCCGAATATTTGATTCCTTCCGCCATGTCTCGCAATAAAATGATGCAGATGCAGCATTTCTGCGCACGAAAAGAAGCCCAACCTATTCGCGTCCCTTGCAGCCGGGCCGGTTTCCGTCGTCGATTCAATCGGATCACCGGCTGCAGGTGGGGGAGACAACGGCAATCGCGACAGGTGATGCCTCCAGCTCTGCTGTCAGGGAGAATCTGCCGCGCTGAATTACAATATTTGAAGAAATTTCCACCGATTGGATAAGCTTCGTTGCCCTGCTTTCTGGAAAGATGGCAGCAAGCGGGGCAGGGCGGCCCCAAAACGGGCGGGCCTTGCGATCCGGCCGGCGGCTTGACATGCCGGGGGACCGGGCCTAGTGCCGGTTTTCGGCCCCTGCGGGCCTGACCAACCAGCGCCGCGCCTGCGCGGCCGTTTCCTCGGGATCGAGACATGACGCTGAAAGCTGCCATCCTTGGGGCCTCGGGTTACACGGGGGCGGAACTCGTCCGCCTCCTCGCCACCCATCCCCGGATCGAGATCGCCGCGCTTTCCGCCGACCGCAAGGCGGGGCAGGGCTATGACGAAGTCTTTCCGCATCTGCGACACCTGAAGCTGCCGGCGCTGGTCAGGATGGAGGAGATCGACTTCTCGGCCATCGACCTGGTGTTCTGCGCCCTGCCGCACGGGCTTAGCCAGCCGCTGGTCGGGCAGCTGCCGGGCGATGTGAAGATCGTCGACCTGGGCGCCGATTTCCGGCTGCGCGATCCGGCGGATTACAGGAAATGGTATGGGCTCGACCATGCCGCGCCCGGGATCCAGCCGCAGGCGGTCTATGGCCTGACCGAATTCTATCGCGACCAGATCCGCGAGGCGCGGCTGGTCGCCGGCACCGGCTGCAATGCCGCCACCGTGCAATTCGCGCTGCGGCCGCTGATCGCATCAGAGCTGATCGACCTGGACGACATCATCTGCGACCTGAAGAACGGCGTGTCCGGGGCAGGGCGCTCGCTCAAGGAAAACATGCTCTTCGCCGAGCGGTCCGAGGATGTGGCGGGCTATTCCCAGGGCGGCAAGCACCGCCACCTGGGCGAGTTCGACCAGGAATTCTCGGCCCTGGCCGGGCGCGAGGTGCGCATCCAGTTCACCCCGCATCTGGTCCCGGTGAACCGCGGCATCCTGGCATCCTGCTACCTGAAGGGCGAGCCGCAGGCGGTACATGCCGCGCTGGCGGCGGCCTATGCCGACGAGCCGTTCATCGTGGTGCTGCCCTTTGGGCAACTGCCGGCAATGGCCCATGTCCAGGGCTCGAACTTCTGCCATATCGGCGTGACGGGCGACCGGATTTCGGGGCGGACGCTGGTCGTCTCGACGCTGGACAACCTGTGCAAGGGCTCCTCGGGGCAGGCGGTGCAGAATGCCAACCTGATGCTGGGCCTGCCGGAAACCGAAGGGCTGATGCTGGCGCCGATCTTCCCCTGACGGGCGCCGCCAGAGGGCACCTCGTCCACGATCCTCAAGGGCGGCGCGCGGAACCGGAAGGCGGGCCCGCGCGTCTTGTCCAATATGAGCGGCGCCTTGCCGCTTCACAGGAGGACATACGAGATGCGTAGCCTGATTGCGACAGCCGTTTCCGCGTTGGTGCTTCTGCTGGCCGGTTGCGGCGACAACCCCACCGAACGCGCTGCGACCGGCGGGCTGGGCGGAGCCGTCATCGCCGGTCCGGCCGGTGCGGTGGTGGGCGGGACCATCGGCGCCGCGACCGCGGATTGATCCGCAGGGTCCCGCCGTTCCCCGGATGACGCTGCATGACGAGAAAGGGCAGGGCGCGAGCACGCCCCTGCCCAAGGGCGTCAGAAATCAGCTCTTGGCGCGCTCGACATAGGTCAGGTCGGCGGTGTTGATGATCACCTTGGTGCCCACGCCGATATGCGGCGGCACCATGATGCGCACGCCGTTATGCGCCATGGCCGGCTTGTAGCTGGACGAGGCGGTCTGGCCCTTGACCACCGGCTCGGTCTCGACCACCTCGACCGTCACCTTCTGCGGCAGTTCGATGGCGATGGCGACGCCGTTATGGACCTGCAGGAAAACGCTGATGCCGTCCTCCAGGAAGACCTTGTCGTCGCCGACCACGTCGGGCGAGACGACGACCTGCTCATAGCTTTCCGGCTCCATGAAATGGAAGCCCTCGCCGTCCTCGTAGAGGAAGTTGTAGGCGCGTTCGTCCACATGGGCACGCTCGACCTGTTCGGTGGTCTTCCAGCGTTCCGAGACCTTGTTGCCGTCCGAGATGCGGCGCAGTTCGACCTGGGTCGTCGGCGTGCCCTTGCCGGGGTGGAAGTTGGTCGCCGTCAGGACGACATGGAGCTTGCCGTCGATCTCGACGACATTGCCTTTGCGAAGGCTGGAGGCGATGACTTTCAAGGCGGTTCCCTTGCCTGCTTTTCAAATTCCGGGGGGCCGGATACGAAGTCCGGCAAAGATGATGTCCCATAGCGTTTTCCGCAGCTTTGCGCCAGCCGCAAGCGGAAAACGACGCAAATGCAGGAGTTGTGCGCATGAAATCCGCCGATGAAAGCCCCTGGTGGGACCGCGACCGCCATGCCGGGCGCCGGCCGCTGCTGCTGGCGCGAAACCGCATCCAGGCCGCGACCCGCGACTGGCTGGGCGCCCAGGGCTTCATCGAGGTCGATCCGCTGGCGCTGGCCGTCAGCCCGGGAAACGAGGCGCATTTGCATGCTTTCGAGACCCGGCAGATCGGCAATGACGGCGTGCCGCGGCGGATGTATCTGCATACCAGCCCGGAATTTGCCATGAAGAAGCTGCTGGCGGCGGGCGAGGAGCGCATCTTCGCCTTCAGCCATGTCTGGCGCAACCGCGAGCGGGGGGCGCTGCACAGCCCGGAATTCACCATGCTGGAATGGTATCGTGCCGGTCAGGATTATCGTGTTCTTTTCGAGGATTGCGCGCAATATCTGCGGCATGCGGCGGAATGCGCCGGTGCCGATCTTCTGCGTTTTCGCGGCGCCGAATGCGACCCCTATGCCGCCCCCGAGGTGATGAGCGTGGCCGAGGCGTTCCGCGACTATGCCGGCATCGACCTGCTTTCGACCTGCGACGGGACCGAGACCGATGCTGCGGCGCTGCGCGCCCAGGCCGAAGGGCAGGGGGTGCGGCTGGCCGAGGATGACGGCTGGTCCGACATCCTGTCCCGCGTGCTGGTCGAGAAGGTCGAGCCGCATCTGGGCCATGGCCGGCCGCTGATCCTCGACCGCTATCCCGCCGCCGAGGCGGCGCTGGCCCGCCGGGCCGCGGACGAGCCGCGCGAGGCCGAGCGGTTCGAGCTTTACGCCTGCGGGGTCGAACTCGCCAACGGTTTCGGCGAGCTCACCGACCCGGTCGAGCAGCGCCGCCGCTTCCAGAAGGAGATGGAGGAAAAGGCGCGAATCTATGGCGAGCGTTACCCGCTGGACGAGGATTTCCTGGCCGCGCTGGCCTTCATGCCGCCGGCCTCGGGCTGCGCGCTGGGATTCGACCGGCTGGTGATGCTGGCCACCGGCGCGCCGCGGATCAACGAGGTGATCTGGACGCCTCTGGCGGAATGATCCGCAAATCAATTCCCTGCACGGATGATCTGAACCCGTTTGCGCAACCCGATAGAAAGGGCGGGCTGCCGCCGGAGCGGAATTTCCGGCTTTCGGCCTTGCGGATCGGGCGCTAGGCTGGGCCAAAACGCTCGACCAAGGGGACAGGAATGCGGTTTTCATTGCGACTTTCGGCAACGCTCACGGCCATGGCCCTGCTGCTGGGCGGCTGCGCCGGCAACTATCCCGGCACGGGGGTGCCGCAGCAGAGCCAGGAAATCAAATGGGGCCGCTACCAGAACCCGCCGCCCGAGAAGGTCGCCGGCCTGCGCGGCTGGGTCGAGGGCTTCAAGACCCGCGCCCGCAGCCAGGGCATCAGCGACAGCACCCTGGACTTCGCCTTTCGGGACGTGACCTATAACCCCGAGGTCATCCGCCGCTCGCAAAGTCAGGCCGAGTTCAAGAAATCCGTCTGGGAATATCTGGAAAACGCGGTTTCGGAAAAACGTCAGACCAACGGCCGGGCGGCGCTGGCGCAATATGGCGGCGTGCTGAGCCGCGTCGAGGCGGCCTATGGCGTGGACAAGGAAATCGTCACCGCGGTCTGGGGCATGGAATCGACCTATGGTGAACGGCGCGGCGACCTGCCGCTGATCGAAAGCCTGGCCACGCTGGGCTATGAAGGCTACCGGGGCGAATTCTTCCGCAGCCAGCTGATGGCGGCGCTGCGCATCCTGCAGGCCGGCGACATCGATCCCGGCCACATGACCGGCAGCTGGGCCGGCGCCATGGGGCACACCCAGTTCATCCCGACCACCTATCTCAGCTTCGCTGTCGATTTCACCGGCGACGGGCGCCGCGACATCTGGTCGAACGACCCGACGGACGCGCTGGCCTCGGCAGCGAACTATCTGGCGAAATCCGGCTGGCAGCGCGGCCTGCCGGCGGCGGTCGAGGTCACGCTGCCGCCCGGCTTCAACACCGGCTTGGCCGGCAAGGGCAAGCGGCGCAGCGTCGCCGAATGGCAGTCGCTGGGCGTGCGCCAGGCCAACCAGCGGCCCTTGCCGCCCGCCGGCACCCCGACCGAGCTGATCCTGCCGGGCGGCTCCTCGGGCGCGGCCTTCCTGATCACCCGCAACTTCCACGCCATCCTGCGCTACAACAATGCCGACAGCTATGCGCTGGCGGTGTCGCATCTGGCGGATCGGTTGAAGGGCTATCCGGGGCTTGCCAATCCCTGGCCGGCCGACCATCCCGGCCTGCGCATCGAGCAGCGCAAGGAGATGCAGCGCCTGCTGACCGCGCGCGGTTTCGACACCCAGGGCGTTGACGGCAATGTCGGCTCGAACACGATCAGCGCCATCCGGGCCTATCAGACCTCGCGCGGCTTGCCCGTCACCGGCGAGCCCACGGCGGCATTGCTCGAACAGCTGCGCCGCGGCTGAGCAACAGTCTTCCGGGCCAGCGCCAGCGCGCGCTTGCCCGGTCGCTTCTGGCGCAGAGCCGGAATCCTTGCTGCTTGCGTGGCGGGTCGAAGCTGCTTGCGTGGCGGGTCGAACATGAGCCCGAGGCTTGGCTAAGCTCAGGCCGCATTAACCGACGTGAAGGCCAAGCCGACTTGGCATGAAGGTTGATGACATAACTCTGGTTATCATGATTTTCAGCGAATGTCGCGACAACCGAAAGAATGACCACTCTCGTGCAGGCTTCGACCCTTGACGCGCGATTGGAGGCGCCGCCCGCTCGGCACCGAAGACCAGCCCCGGGCAAATGCATGGAACTCGCCAAGATGGTGCGGCGCCCGTTCCAGTCCGGCTTTCTCATATAAACTCGGCTCTGGCGCCTTCGGAGTCACGGCCTCGGCCTCCACGTCCCACGATGGGAAAGCGCGTCGAGGGACAAGCCCGCTGCCCGATATCCGAAATCGGTCCTTCCGCCCCAAGGGGCCAGCCTGCCTTCGGGTTATTTTTCCTCCGCCGGAACCCCCTTCCGATCAAGGGCCGGCGCAAGCCCGCTCATCCGGCCAGCGCCAGTGCAGCGCCCGCCATCGCGGCCAGAAGCACCACCCGCCAGGGCGCGAGCTTCCAGCCCGTCAGGGCCACGAAACAGGCGAGCGCCAGCGCCAGGTCCGGCAGGCCGCCGATCGCGGTGGTAAAGACCGGGGAATACAGCGCCGCGCCCAGAATGCCGACCACGGCGGCATTCGCCCCCTGCATCAGCGATTGCGCCCCGGCCATGCGGCGGAAGCGGTCCCAGAACGGCAGGACGCCCAGCAGCACCAGAAATCCCGGCAGGAAGATCGCCAGCAGCGCAAGCGCGGCGCCCGGCACCCCGTTCGGCTCGGGCCCCAGGGCCGCGCCCAGATAGGCGGCAAAGGTGAAAAGCGGCCCCGGCACCGCCTGCGCCGCGCCATAGCCGGCCAGAAAGGCCTGCGGGCCGATCCAGCCGGGCTGCACCACCTCGGCATCCAGAAGCGGCAGCACGACATGGCCGCCGCCGAAGACCAGCGCCCCGGCGCGATAGAAGCTGTCGATCATCGCAAGCGCCTGCGACCCGTCCGCCAGCAGCGGCAGCAAGGCCAGCAGCGCCAGGAACAGCAGCAGGGCCGCCGCCCCCGCGCCTCGGGACAACGGCATGACCAGATGCCCGCTGACGGGCCTTGCCGCGCCGCGGCCCAGGGCAAGCCCCAGCCCCGCGCCGGCGGCGATGGCGAGAATCATGCCGGGGGCGCCCGGCAGCGCGGCCAGCACGACGACCGCGAGCACCGCGATCGCCGCGCGCTCGCGATCCGGGCACAGCTGCCGCGCCATGCCCCAGACCGCCTGGGCCACGATGGCCACCGCCACGACCTTGAGCCCGTGCAGCGCCCCCTGTCCCAGCGGCCCCGAAATCGCCGTCGCAGCCCCGGCAAACACCAGCAGGATCAGCGCCGAGGGCAAGGTGAAGGCGGTGAAGGCTGCAAGCGCCCCCAGCCAGCCGGCCCGCATCAGGCCCAGGGCAAAGCCGACCTGGCTCGAGGCCGGGCCGGGCAGGAACTGGCACAGCGCGATCAGATCGGCATAAGCGTGATCGTCCAGCCAGCGCCGCCGCACCACCAACTCGTCGCGGAAATAGCCCAGATGCGCAATCGGCCCGCCGAAGGAGGTCAGGCCCAGCCGCAGGAAGGCCCCGAAGACCTCGCCGGCGCTGCCGCGCGCGGGGTCGCTGTCGGAAACCGCGTTCGACATCCTGATCGCCCCTCTGCTGCCGCGGGCAGAGTGGCATCCCCGCCGCGCGGGGGCAAGCTGCCCGATCTCCTGGCGGAATGCGGCGTGAAGGGCGATCTTGCGGGCCGCGCGGGCTTCCCCTACATCATGGAGAACAGTGAAAGGAACCGCCATGGCGATGGAAGCCCAGGATATCGAAGCCCTGATCCGCGCTGCATTTCCCAATGCCCAGATCACCATCACCGACCTTGCCGGGGACGGAAACCATTATGCTGCCGAGGTGATCGACGAAAGCTTCCGCGGCCAGAACCGCGTGCAGCAGCAGCGCGCAGTCTATGCGGCGCTGCAGGGCCACATGGACGGCCCGAACGGCGCGCTGCATGCGCTTGCCCTGACCACCAAGGCCCCCGAATAAGATCAACCGCCAGCGTCGCGCCATGGCGACGCTTCAGCAAGGACCAGCAGAATGACCGACGCACGCCAGCAGATCCAGGACACCATCGACGGCAACGATGTCGTCCTGTTCATGAAAGGCACCAAGGAGATGCCTCAATGCGGCTTTTCAAGCCGCGTCGCCGGGGTGCTGAACTATATGAACGTCCAGTATCGCGACGTGAACGTGCTGGCGGACGAGGCGATCCGCCAGGGCATCAAGGAATTCTCGGACTGGCCGACGATTCCGCAGCTTTATGTCAAGGGCGAGTTCGTCGGCGGCTGCGACATCGTCACCGAGATGACCCTGTCGGGCGAGCTTGACCAGCTTTTCGAAAACGCGGGCGTGACCTATGACAAGGAAGCCGCCGACCGCATCCGCGAGGCCAATGCCTGACCGGGCGCCTGCCCTCACTGACAACGACGGCCCCGCATTGTCGGGGTCTTTTCCTTTTGAAAATAATGACTTACCGGAGGTTTATCAGAGTTCTTCCAGCAACCTCCGGCCCCGGGGGATGCATGGCGCGGACGGTCATCTGAAACGCTTGGCCGGCGCCTGCGGTTTTAGACAGTCAGCAGCGCCGGGAATCCTAACGACCTTCCGGCTGCCGCGTCGTTGGCGCGGCACCGACGAGCAAGAGCAAGACAAAAAACTTTAATAAAATAATCGTCCTATGGCATACACTTCAACCATCCTCGTAAGGATCGTCCATCCAGTCCTCGGTGGCGTCCCATTCCGGGGTGTCACGCTGCCGCCAGTCCTGGAAGCGCGAGGCCAGCGTCATGCCGACCGCGAAGGCCCCGATCAGCGGCGCTATGGCCGCTGCCCGCGATTGCGAGGCTGCCTGGACCTGTCCCGCGGCGCGGCGCAGCGCATCCGGGGGCAGGCCCAGCCGTTGCGCGGCCTGCTCTCCGGCGCGGCGCGCGGTGCCATAGACCCGCGCCTCGGCCCGGTCGGCCAGGCGGTCGGCCTTGTAGGACAGGCTGTCGGCGACGCTGTGGACGCGCTGCTCGGCCTGTTCCATCAGCCGATTGGCCTTTTGCGAGGCCCGCTCAAGCGCCGCATCCGCTGCGCCGGTGGCTTTCCCGATGGCGGCATCGGCGGCCAGCATCAGCCGCTGCTCGACCTCGGCCTTCAACTCGTCGGTGGTGGGCACGGGATGGCGCTCCTTGCGCGCCATCAGCATCACCAGCAGCCCGATCACCAGAAAGCCGATGCCGATGGCGAGGGAGGCGCCGAGCGCCCCCCAGCCAAGATGATCCGCCAGCCAGGTCCACAGCGCCGCAAGCAGGAAGCCGGCGCCGATCAGCAGGGCCAGCCCTGCCCCGGCGCCCAAGCCCGCGCGGCGCAGCCTGTCCGTCAGGGCAAGCTGCAGGTTCCGGGTGTAATCGAACATCGCCGGCCTCAGCGGCGCGCGATGATCAGGCCCAGCAGGAAGCCGACGCCCGCCGCGATCCCCAGCGCCTGGGCGGGGTTGCGGCGCACCATGCCCGAGACCTCGTCGTAATATTCCTCGGCATGGGCCGCGACCTCATGCGCCTGCCGCTCGCCCTGGCGATACAGCCGGCGAGCCTCATCGCGGGCGCGTTCGGCATAGTCATGGCCACGCTCGCGGACCGTCTCGGCATATTCGGCACCCCGCTGACGGGCGGTCTCGACGAATTCGGCGCCTTTCTCGCGCGCGGTTTCGTAAAGCTCGGCGCCGCGCTCGCGGGCGGTCTCATAGGCTTCGGTCGCCTCGTCGGCGGCGCGGCGGGCGTGGCGGCCCACCTCGTCGGCGGCCTCGCGCGCCTGGGCTTTCACTTCGTCGGCGGTGGCTTCAGGTTTCGCCATGACATTGTCCTTTCACAGGGCTGTATGGGTTTCGCAAGGCAAACACCCAAGCCGGCAGATCGTTCCCGGAACCGCCCGGATTTCCCGCCCGCCGCGTCAGGACGTCGCGTTACCGGGCCGGGTCACAGGGCTGCGTCGAAGGCCGGGATCAGCCGCGCCAGCGTGCCCTCGACATCGCCGAGCTTGTCCAGCCCGAACAGCCCGATGCGGAAGCTGCGGAAGCCCTCGCCCTCGTTCACCTGCAAGGGCACGCCCGCGGCGATCTGATAGCCGGCGGCCAGAAACTTGCGGCCGCTCTGCACCTCGGGGTCGTCGGTATAGCAGACCACCACGCCCGGCGCGGCAAAGCCCTCGGCCGCGACCGAGCGCAGCCCGCGCCGCGCCAGTTCCGAGCGCACCGCATCGCCCAGCCGCCACTGCGCCTCTCGCGCCGCCTCGAGGCCGAAGTCGCGCGTCTCGTTCATTGCATCGCGCAGGCCCAGCAGCGCGTCGGTCGGCAGAGTGGCGTGATAGGCATGGCCGCCATCCTCGTAAGCCTTCATGATCGCGCGCCATTTCTTCAGGTCCAGCGCGAAGCTGTCGCTGACCGTGGTCTCCAGCCGCTCGATCCCGCGCGGGGACAGCATCACCATCCCGGCCGAGGGCGAGGCCGACCAGCCCTTTTGCGGCGCCGAGATCAGCACGTCCACGCCCGTCTCGCGCATGTCGACCCAGATCGCGCCCGAGGCGATGCAGTCCAGCACCATGATCGCGCCGACCTCATGCGCGGCATCGGCCAGCGCCTTGATGTAATCGTCGGGCAGGATCATGCCCGCCGCCGTCTCGACATGCGGGGCGAAGACGGCATCGGGGCGGGCTTCGCGGATCTTGGCCACCACCTCCTCGACGGGTGCCGGGGCGAAGGGCGCGCGCAGCTCGTTGCCCTGGGGCCGGGCCATCATCACCGTGGTCTGGCGGGCAAAACCGCCGGCCTCGAAGATCTGGCTCCAGCGATAGCTGAAAAAGCCGTTGCGGACGATCAGCGCATGGGCGTCGCGGCCGAACTGGCGGGCCACCGCCTCCATGGCGCAGGTGCCGCCGCCCGGAACCAGCGCCACCGCCTCGGCCCCGTAGACCTCGCGCAGCATGGCCGAGATCTCGCGCATCGCGGCCTGGAATTTCTGCGACATGTGGTTGAGCGAGCGGTCGGTGAAGACGACCGAGAATTCCTGCAAGCCCTCGGGGTCCACATCGGGGCGAAGTCCGGGCATGGCCGATCCTTTCTGCTGTTGCAGGCCAACCCTAGCGCGACCCCGCGCCGCCGGCCAGCCCCACCGAGGTCGCAGCGCCCCCTTGCCGCCCGCGCCCCGCACGACTAGCTTCGGGGGGAACAACCGACAGGCCAACCACCATGCGCATCGGCATTCTCAAATGCGGCCAATCGCCCGAAGAGCTTCGCGGCGAACTGGGCGATTATGACACCATGTTCGAGCGGCTCCTTGCCGGGCGGGGCTTCGATTTCGCCAGCTATCACGTGGAGAACATGCAGTTTCCGCAGGACGTCCGCGAGGCCGGGGGCTGGCTGCTGACCGGCTCGCGCCACGGCGTCTACGAGGACCACGCCTTCATCCCGCCGCTCCAGGACTTCATCCGCGCCGCCTATGCCGCGCGGGTGCCGATGGTCGGCATCTGCTTCGGCCATCAGATCATCGCCCAGGCGCTTGGCGGCCAGGTGGCGAAGCATCCCGAGGGCTGGGCCGTGGGGCCGCAGGATTACGATTTCGGCGGCGAACCGGTGCGGCTGAACGCCTGGCATCAGGACCAGGTGATCCGCCGCCCCGAGGCCGCCGAAATCGTCGCCAGCAACCCGTTCTGCGAAAACGCCGCGCTGGTCTATGACGACCGCGCCTTTACCGTGCAGGCGCATCCGGAATTCGACGACGCCTTCATCGAGGGCCTGATCGAGCACCGCGCCCGCGGCACGGTGCCCGGCGCGCTGCTGGACCGGGCCCGCGCCCGCATGGGCGGGCCGCTGCAATCGGGCAGCATCGCCGACCGGATCGAGGCCTTCTTCAAGGCGCCGCGCAGCTTTGCGGCGCAGGCGACACGGCAGGGGGCCGCATGAAATCGCACTGGATCGACGAAACCCCGCAGGCCGCGCAGGATTACGTCGCCGGGCGGCGGCTGGACGAGGTGGAATGCATCGTCGCCGACATCGCCGGGGTGGCGCGCGGCAAGGCCATGCCGGCCTCGAAATTCGCGCATCAGGAACGGTTCTACCTGCCGAATTCGATCTTCCTGCAGACCATCACCGGCGACTGGGCCGACAACCCGTCGGGCGCCTTCACCGAGCCCGACATGATCCTGACGCCGGATTTCTCGACCGCGACGGCGGCGCCCTGGACGGCGGACGTCACGCTGCAGGTCATCCACGACGTGTCCGACCAGTCGGGCAATCCGGTGCCGATCGCGCCGCGCAACGTGCTGAAACGCGTGGTCGATCTTTACCGGCAGAAGGGCTGGCGCCCCATCGTCGCGCCCGAGATGGAGTTCTTCCTGGTCGCGCGCAACATCGACCCGAACCAGCCGATCATGC
Organism: Paracoccus sp. J55; assembly: GCF_000513975.1. Taxonomy (NCBI): domain Bacteria; kingdom Pseudomonadati; phylum Pseudomonadota; class Alphaproteobacteria; order Rhodobacterales; family Paracoccaceae; genus Paracoccus; species Paracoccus sp. J55. The sequence continues at coordinate 29,620 of NZ_AZVA01000033.1, read as the reverse complement.
CGCCCATGGGCCGCACCGGCCGCCGCGCCGCCGCCAAGCAGGCCTATTCCATGTCGGCGGTGGACGAATACGGCAAGGTCATCGACGACATCTACGACTTCGCCGAGGCCCAGGGCTTCGAGATCGACGGCATCCTGCAGGAAGGCGGCGCCGGCCAGGTCGAGATCAACCTGAACCACGGCGACCCGGTCGCCCTGGCCGACCAGATCTTCTATTTCAAGCGGCTGATCCGCGAGGCGGCGCTGCGCCACGACTGTTTCGCCACCTTCATGGCCAAGCCCATCGAGGGCGAGCCGGGCAGCGCCATGCATATCCACCATTCGGTCGTCGGGCTGGCGGACGGGCGCAACATCTTCTCGGACGAGCGGGGCCGCGAGACGCCGGCCTTCATGCATTTCATCGCCGGCATGCAGAAGCACCTGCCGGCGGCGGTGGCGCTGCTGGCGCCCTATGTCAACAGCTATCGCCGCTATGTCCCGGATTTCGCGGCGCCGATCAACCTGGAATGGGGGCGCGACAACCGCACCACCGGGCTGCGCGTGCCGATCTCGAAACCCGAGGCGCGGCGGATCGAGAACCGGCTGGCGGGCATGGATTGCAACCCCTATCTGGGTCTCGCCGCCAGCCTGGCCTGCGGCTATCTGGGCCTGATCGAGGGCGAGAATCCGCGCGCCGAATGCCTGGGCGACGCCTATATGTCCGAGGACGAGCTGCCCTATAACCTGGGCGACGCGCTGGACCTGATGGACGAGAACACGGCGATGCGCGAGGTGCTGGGATCCGAGTTCATCGACGTCTATCAGGCGGTCAAGCGCAATGAATACAAGGAATTCCTGCAGGTCATCAGCCCATGGGAGCGCGAGCACCTGCTGCTGAACGTGTAGAGCCGGGCGCGGCCGGGCCCTTGCGCGCCGTCGGATGAGTATTTGAGAAACGGTGAAAGCCGAAGCATGAACCTGCTGTTTTCCAACGACCGGCGGGGGGAATATCCGCCCAGCCTCTATGCCGCGACCCGCGACCCGCTGCCGCCTTTCCCCGAGCAGCGGGGCGAGGAGCGCGCCGATGTCGTGGTGGTCGGCGCCGGCTATACCGGGCTTTCCGCGGCGCTGCATCTGGCCGAGGCGGGGCGCGACGTCGTGGTGCTGGAGGCGCATCGCGTCGGCTTCGGCGCCTCGGGGCGCAATGGCGGCCAGCTCGGCTCGGGCCAGCGGCTGGAGATCGACGAGCTGGAGCGGATGGCCGGGCGAGAGGCCGCCCACCGGCTTTGGAACATGGCCGAGGAGGCCAAGCGCCTGACCCGCGATCTGGCGGCGCGCGCCGGGGTGCCGGTGGCCGACGGCATCGCCCATGCCTTCCGCAAGCCCGCCGAGTTCGACCATGCCCGCGCCCTGATCGACAGGCTGGGGCGCGATTACGGCTATGACCGGATCGAGCCGCTCGACCGCGACGCCTTCCGGGCGCTGGTGCCGTCCGAGGCCTATATCGCCGGCGAGCTGGACCATGGTGCCGGGCATCTGCACCCGCTGAACCTGGCCATCGGCATGGCGCAGCTGGCCGATGCCGCAGGCGCCCGGATCCGCGAGCTGAGCCATGTCCACCACATCCGCCACGGCCGGCGCGCCGGCGAGAAAAGCGTGGTGCAGACCGGCAAGGGCCGGGTGGCCTGCGACCATGTCATCCTGGCGGCCAATGGCTATCTGGGCCATCTCGATGGCCATGTCGCCGCCCGCGTCATGCCGATCAACAATTTCATCGTCGCGACCGAGCCCCTGGGCCGGCGTGCAGCCGAGGTGCTGACCCGGCCCATCGGCGTGCATGACACGAAATTCGTGGTGAATTACTGGCGGCTCGATCCCGAGGGCCGGCTGATCTTCGGCGGCGGCGAGAATGTCAGCTATCGCTTTCCCGCCGATATCGCCGCCAAGGTGCGCAAGCCGCTGCTTGAGATCTATCCGGGCCTTGCCGATGTGGCGCTGACCCATGCCTGGGGCGGCACGCTGGCGATCACCATGAACCGGATGCCCTGCTTCGCCCGGCCGGCGCCCAACTGCCTGTCGGCCAGCGGCTATTCCGGGCACGGGCTGGCGCTGGCGACGCTGGCCGGCAAGCTGATGGCGCAGGCGGTGCAGGGCCAGGCCGAGGGATTCGACACCATGGCCGCCCTGCCCTCGCCCGCCTTTCCCGGCGGCGCTGCGCTGCGCTGGCCGCTGCTGGTCGCCGGCATGGGCTGGTATTCGCTGCGCGACCGGCTGGGCTTCTAGGATTTCCCGGCCAGCTCGCGTTCGCGCCTGGCCTTGGCGCGGGCGATGCGCTCGGCCATCTGCCTTTCGCGGTGGCGGTGATAGGCCCGGATCACCGGCACGGTCAGGTAATGCGCCGCGACGGAAACCGCGATTCCGGGCAGGATGCCCCCCACCGCATAGGGCAGGAAGATCTGCTGGTTGAACTGCAGCAGCTGGTCCCAATGCGCGACGCGGTCCGTCACCGGCGCCAGCAGGTTGTTCCACAGCTCGCTGCCGGCGCGGGTGAATTCGTCGAAGATCAGGTGCGGGGTGAACTTGCCCTCGACCCCCAGCATCCAGCGGCCGAGCCCGACCGAGGTCAGCGCGATGAAGGGCGTGGTCAGCGGATTGCCGACGAAGGTGCCCAAGAGCGCCGCCAGGATATTGCCGCGGATCAGCCAGGCCAGCGCCGCCGCGCCCATGAAATGGAAGCCGAAGAAGGGCGTGAACGAGATGAAGATGCCGCAGGCCCAGCCCCGCGCCACCCGATGCGGCTGGTCCGGCAGGCGGCGCAGCCGGTGCAGCACATATTTCGAGGCCCGCTTCCAGCCCGAGCGCGGATAGAACATCTCGGTCCACATCTGGGCATAGCTGAGCGGCTTGCGTCTCTTGAACATGCCGGGCCGACCTCAGCTCATATGGGCCGAAGGGTCCCGGATGCGCGAGACCTGCGCCACGTCGCTTTCGGCCTCGAGCGCGGTCAGCAGCGTGTGCATGTGCTCGCGGTCGCGCAGCTCGATCTCGACGCGCAGCCGGTAGAAATCCGGCTTGCGATCGACGAATTCCAGATCCGAGATATTCGCCCCCTGCGCGCCGATCAGCGTGCAGATCCGGCCCAGCACCCCGGCATCGTGGCGGATGGTCAAGGACAGCATGGTCGAATAGGCCGCCGGGTGCTGGCCCTCGCGCCAGTGCAGGTCGACCCAGCGTTCCGGGCTGTCCTCGAACTCGGCCAGCACCGGGCAGTCGATGGCATGGATCACCACCCCCTTGCCGCGATAGGTGATGCCGACGATGCGCTCGCCCGGCAGGGGATTGCAGCAGGGCGCGCGGGTGAATTCCTGATCGGCCTCCAGCCCGGCGACGGCGCGCTTGGCGTCGATCTCGCTGCGCTTCTGGGCCAGTTCGGGATAAAGCGTGGTCAGCACGTCATGGGCCGAGATCTCGGCGCTGCCGATGCGGGCCAGCAGCTCGTCCGTATCGGGCAGCGCCATGGTCTTGGCCGCGATGCGCAGCGCCTTGTCGCTGACCTTGCGCCCGACATGCTCGAAGGCCACCCGCACCAGTTCCGAACCCAGCCGGATGAAGCGCGTCCGGTCCTCCTGCCGCAGCGAGCGGCGGATGGCGGCCTTGGCGCGGCCGGTGACGACGATGTCGAGCCAGGTCGCCTGCGGCCGCTGGCCGGAGGCGGCGATGATCTCGACCGACTGGCCGTTCTTGAGCCGCGTCCACAGCGGCACGCGGATGCCGTCCACCTTCGCGCCCACGCAGGAACTGCCCAGCCGGGTATGGATGGCATAGGCGAAATCCAGCGGCGTCGCGCCTTTCGGCAGCGGGATCACGTCGCCCTTGGGCGAGAAGCAGAACACCTGGTCGGAATACATCTCAAGCTTCACATGCTCGAGGAATTCGTCGTGGTCCTCTTCGCCGAAACGCTCGGTCAGGCTGGCGATCCATTCGCCCGGATCGATGGCAAAGGGGTTCGCCGTGCGCACCCCGTCGCGATAGGCCCAATGCGCGGCCACGCCCGCCTCGGCCACCTCGTGCATCTGCCGGGTGCGGATCTGCACCTCGACCCGCTTTCCGTCGCGGCCCGAGACGGTGGTGTGGATCGAGCGGTAGCCGTTCGCCTTGGGCTGGCTGATGTAATCCTTGAACCGGCCGGGCACGGCGCGCCAGCGGTGATGGATGACGCCCAGGGTGCGATAGCAGTCGGCCTCGGTCCGGGTGATGATGCGGAAGCCGTAGATGTCCGACAGGCGCGAGAAGGAAAGCTGCTTTTCCTGCATCTTGCGCCAGATGCTGAAGGGCCGCTTGGCGCGGCCGTAGACATCGGCCTCGATCCCCTCGCGTTCAAGCTCGGCGCGGATGTCGGCGGTGATCTTGGGAATCACGTCGCCGGATTCGCGCTGCAGGCTGACAAAGCGGCGGATGATCGAGTTGCGCGCCTCGGGGTTGATGACCTTGAAGGCCAGGTCCTCAAGCTCCTCGCGCATCCATTGCATGCCCATGCGGCCGGCCAGCGGCGCATAGATGTCCATGGTCTCGCGCGCCTTCTGCAGCTGCTTTTCCGGGCGCATGGACTTGATGGTCCGCATGTTGTGCAGACGGTCGGCCAGCTTGACCAGGATCACGCGAAGATCGCGCGACATGGCCATGAAAAGCTTGCGGAAATTCTCGGCCTGCTTGGAATGCGCGCCCGAAAGCTGCAGATTGGTCAGCTTGGTGACCCCATCGACCAGATCGGCGATCTCGCGCCCGAAGATCTGCGCCACCTCGGCCCAGGTCGAACGCGTGTCCTCGATCGTGTCGTGCAGCAGGGCGGTGACGATGGTGGCATCGTCCAGCCGCATCTCGGTCAGGATGGCGGCGACCGCGACGGGATGGGTGAAATAGGGCTCGCCCGAATGGCGGAACTGCCCCTCATGCATGCGACGCCCGTATTCGTAGGCGTCGCGGATCAGCTCGGCATTGGTGCGCGGGTTGTAATTGCGGATAAGCGCGATGAGGTCTTCGACGTCGATCATGTTCAGCCGAAGACCTTTGGACTCAGTTCCTGCCTTGCGCTTCCAGCATCATGCGCAGCATGCGCTCCTCGGATTCCTCGTCGGCGGGCTTCGGACGGTCGATCTCGGCGCCCAGAAGCAGCGCCATCGCGTCCTCCTCGGGCTCGTCGACCTCGATCTGGGTCTGCTGGGCCTCGATCATGCGCTCGCGCAGTTCGTCCACGGGCTGGGTCTCGTCGGCGATCTCGCGCAGCGAGACCACGGGATTCTTGTCATTGTCGCGGTCGACGGTCAGCGGGCTCCCCGCCGCGATTTCACGCGCGCGATGGGCCGCCAGCATCACCAGGTCAAAACGGTTCGGAACCTTGTCGACGCAATCTTCGACTGTAACGCGGGCCATCGGTCACCTTATCAGCTGGAATCGGGGTGCAGGGCGAAGCCGGATATTTGGGTGCGCGAAACGGAAATGTCAAGCACTTGCCGGCCGCATCCCGGCCATGGCCTCGGGCGGCAGCGCCGCCAGCATCTGCGCCACGCTGAGCCCAAGGCGCGGATGCACCCAGCCGGGCGCGATCTCGGCCAGGGGCGCCAGCACGAAGCCGCGGTCCTGCAGCCGCGGATGCGGCAGGATCAGCTGCTCGGGCGTGTGGCGCGGCTGTTCCTCGGGCGGCAGGCTGCGCCAACGGTCCTGCGCATCCGCGTCGGGCAGCACCAGATCGCCATGCGCCAGCAGGTCCAGGTCCAGCCCCCGCGCCTGCCAGCGCGGCCCGTCGCGGCGGCGTCCCAGCGCCGCCTCGATCGCGTGCAGCTCGCGCAGGAGTTGATCGGGCGGCAGCGCGCAGGAAAGTGAAACCGCAGCGTTCACATAATCGGGACCGGAACCGGCCGGCACCGCCGGGGTGGACCAGAATCGGCTGACGGCAAGCGGCACAACCGCAGGTAATTTCAAAAGCTTATCCAGCGCGAAACGCAAGCTGTCCGATGGGATACCTGCCGAACTAGGCAGGTTTGCACCCAGCGCCACCAGGACTAAGTTCGCCTTCTGACTTTGGTAAAGAGACATCTTGGGGGAATCGTGTTTTACAAGGATGATCGGCTGGCGTTGTTCATCGACGGGTCGAATCTTTATGCTGCCGCGAAGGCGCTTGGCTTCGATATCGACTACAAGCTCTTGCGGCAGGAATTCGAGCGGCGCGGCAAGCTGATCCGCGCCTATTACTATACGGCCCTGCTGGAGAACGAGGATTACTCACCGATCCGTCCGCTGGTCGACTGGCTGCATTACAACGGCTATTCCATGGTGACGAAACCCGCGCGTGAATATACCGACGCTCTGGGCCGCCGCAAGGTCAAGGGCAACATGGATGTCGAGCTGGTCATCAACGCCATGGAGCTGGCGCCGCGGCTGGACCATGCGGTGCTGTTCTCGGGCGACGGCGATTTCCGGCCGCTGGTCGAGGCGCTGCAGCGCCAGGGCGTGCGGGTCTCGGTGGTCTCGACCATGCGCAGCCAGCCGCCGATGATCGCCGACGAGTTGCGCCGCCAGGCCGACAATTTCATCGAACTGGACGCGCTGCGCGACATCATCGGTCGCCCGCCCCGCGAAAGCGCCCCGCAGCAGGACGCCTGAACCCCCGGCGCCGCCGAAGACCCCGTCCCGGCGGGCCGGCGCCTTTCCCTTCCCCCGCCGCGGCGGGCCAAGGGTCTTTCTTTCCCCGATCATCCACCGCTTCCTGACAGGCTTGGCCATATCCGGCTTGCCAGGCGGCCGCGTTTCGGCGATACGCCCCCTTGCCGGTCCCGAAAGGGCCAAGAGGGAATCCGCGGCGCATCCCTGCGCCAACCGGAACTGCCCCCGCAACTGTAGGCGGCGAGCCGCGTCCGATCACGTCACTGGGTCCTCGACCCGGGAAGGCCAGGACAGGCAGAGACCCGCCAGTCAGGAGACCTGCCGGCGCCTTGACGTTCACACCGGGCGGGGTTGTCCGGGGAGGGTGAGATGACGACAGCCAGACGCGGTCCCATGCCGCCTGCCCCGCCTTGCGGGCAGGACGCGGTCCGCCAAGCCCAACGTTGCGCCGCCTCCGGCCCCTGGTCCCAACCAGATGGAGACGGAGCATGTTCCTGCGTTCGGGCCTGATCGGCCTTTCCCTGTCCCTTGCCGCATTCGCCGCCCATGCCGGCGCGACCGGCTATCCGCTGACGGTCGAGAACTGCGGCCAGACGCTGGAATTCGACGCCGCGCCGGCCTCGGCGGTAAGCGTCGGCCAGGCCGCGACCGAGGTGCTTTACGCGCTCGGCCTCGGCGACAAGGTCGCCGGCACCTCGGTCTGGTTCAGCGAGGTGCTGCCGCAGTTCCGGGACATCGACGCCAAGGTCGCACGGCTGGCCGACAACGATCCCAGCTTCGAAAGCGTGGTGGCCAAGAAGCCGGGGCTGGTCGCGGTGCAATATGAATGGCATGTCGGCCCGCAGGGCATCGTCGCCACCCGCGAGCAGTTCCACGAGCTCGGCATCCCGACCTATGTCATGCCGGCCGATTGCGTCGGCAAGGACAACACGGTCGGGCTTGACGGCACGCGGCTGGCGATGTTCTCGACCGCGAGCCTCTACCAGGGCATCGAGGAACTGGCGGCGATCTTCGACGTGCAGGACCGGGGCGCCGCGCTGGTCGCAGACCTGAAGGCGCGCGAGGAGACGGCCGAGGCCGAGGCCAGGGCGCTGGGGCTCAAGGACGGATCGGCGGTGTTCTGGTTCTCCTCGGCCGAGATGGACATCGATCCCTATGTCGCCGGCCGCAAGGGTGCGCCGGGCTACATGATGGAGACGCTGGGATTGCGGAACATCGTGGAATCGGACGAGGAATGGCCGACCGTCGGCTGGGAGACCATCGCCAGGGCCAATCCCACGGTGATCGTGGTGGCCCGGATGGACCGCCGCCGCTTCGAGGCCGACGACGTCGAGAAGAAGCTCGCCTTCCTGAAATCTGACCCGGTGGCCAGCCAGATGGACGCGGTGAAGGCCGGCCGCATCGTCGTCATGGATGCCGGCGCCATGGACGCGACGATCCGGGTGATCGACGGGCTGGAAGAGCTGGCGGCGGCGCTGAAATCCTACGGCCTGCCGCAATGACGCCGGCCGCGGCCGGACCGCGCAGGGCGCTTGTCGCCGCGCTTCTGGCGCTGGCGGTGCTGGCGGCGGCGGTGCTGGCCGGGGCGATGATCGGCGAGACCCGCATCGCCCCGGATCTGGTGCTGAAGGTGCTGGCCAACCGGCTGTGGCAGGCGGGCCATGCGCTCGACCCGCTGGATCAGGGCATCGTCTGGAGCTATCGCGTGCCCCGCGCGCTGGTCGCCGCCGCCTGCGGCGCGGGGCTGGCCGTCTCGGGCGTGGTGCTGCAGGCGCTGCTGCGCAACGCCCTGGCCGATCCCTATATCCTCGGCATCTCGGCCGGGGCCTCGACCGGGGCGGTGGCGGTGACCATCGCCGGGCTCGGGGCGGGGCTGCTCTCGATGTCGCTCGGCGCCTTCATGGGGGCGCTGATCGCCTTCGGGCTGGTGGCGGCGCTGGCCCGGGCCGCCGGCGCCGACGCCGGACGCGGCGGCGCGGCGCAGATCGTGCTGGCGGGCATCGCCGGCTCGCAGCTCTTCAACGCCCTGACCGCCTTCGTCATCGCGAAATCGGCGAATGCCGACCAGGCGCGCGGCATCATGTTCTGGCTGATGGGCAATCTCAGCGGCGTGCGCTGGCCCGAGGTGCAGCTGGCCGTGCCGGTCGCCGTCATGGGCTGGCTGATCTGCCAGCTGCATGCGCGCGGGCTGGACGCCTTCGCCTTCGGGGCCGACAGCGCCGCCTCGCTGGGCGTGCCGGTGCGGCGGGTCCGGGCGGTGCTGATCCTGGCCGCGGCGCTGGTGACGGCGGTCATGGTGTCGATCCTGGGCTCGATCGGCTTCGTCGGGCTGGTGATCCCGCATGCGGCGCGCTTCCTGGTCGGCGTCCGCCACGGCCGGCTGATCCCGGCCGCGGCGCTGATCGGCGCGGTCTTCCTGATCGGCGCCGACATCCTGTCGCGCGTCATCATCAGGGGCCAGGTCCTGCCCATCGGCGTCGTCACCGCACTGATCGGCGCCCCGGCCTTCGCGCTGATCCTGATCCGCAGCCGGGGCCAGATGCGATGAGGCTTTCGGCGCAATCCCTGTCCCTCGCCCTGCGCGGGCGCGAGATCATCCGCGACGTCTCGCTGGAGGTGACGCCCGGCGAGACGCTGGCGCTGGTCGGGCCGAACGGTTCGGGCAAGTCGACGCTGCTGCGGCTGCTGGCCGGGCTGGTCCGCCCGGACCGGGGCGCCATCCGGCTTGAGGGTCAGCCTCTTGCCCGGCTGTCGCGTCGCGGGATCGCGCAGCGCATCGCGCTGGTCGAGCAGCAGGCCGACACCGCCGAACGCCTGACCGCCCGCGCCGCCGTCGAGCTGGGCCGCACCCCCTGGCTCTCGGCGCTCGCACCCTGGAGCGAGCGGGACGAGCGGCAGGTCGCCCGCGCGCTCGACGCGGTGGAAATGAGCGCGCTGGCGGATCGCAGCTGGGCCACCCTGTCGGGCGGCGAGCGCCAGCGGCTGCACATCGCCCGCGCCCTGGCGCAGGAGCCGGGACTGCTGCTGCTCGACGAGCCGACCAACCATCTGGACATCCACCACCAGCTGGCGATCCTGGGCTTCATCCGGCAGCTGCCCATCACCACCGTCATCGCGCTGCACGACCTCAACCAGGCCATGGGCTGCGACCGCGTCGCGATGCTGGACGGCGGCCGGCTGGTCGCCTGCGGCCCGCCCCCCGAGGTGCTGCGGCCCGATCTGGTCGCGCGCGTCTTCGGCATCCGCGTCCGGCGGGTGCCCGATCCGGCCGGCGGGCCGGACATCCTGACCTTCTCGATCACCTGAAAGGACGCCCATGGTTTCCCGCAGCCTCGCCCTGCTCCTGCTGACCGCCGCCCCTGCCCTCGCCGAGATCCACGAGGTCAGGATGCTGAACCGCAACGAAACCGGCCCGATGGTCTACGAGCCGGACCATCTGGTGGTCGCGCCCGGCGACACGGTCCGCTTCCTGCCGACCCAGCCCGGCCATAACGCCGCGACCATCGACGAGATGATCCCCGCCGGGGCCGAGCCCTTCAAGAGCGGCCTCAACAAGGAATTCGAGGTCACGCTGACCGTGCCCGGCATCTACGGCATCAAATGCAGCCCGCATTACGCCATGGGCATGGTCATGCTGATCCGGGTCGGCGAGGCGGCCGCGCCCGAGATCCCCGCCGCCGTCCCGGCCCGCGCCAGAACGCGCTTCGAGGAGATCCTCGCCCGTCACGGTTCCCCGGACTGAGCCGGCCGGAGCGCCGCGGCCCCGGCGCCGGGCCTCCGATTGCAAAGGGGGCCCCGCTGTCCCCGGTTCTGCGGCGGCAAGGGGCCTTGGCGATCCCGTCGGCGGACCTGCCGGGACTGCCGTCCCATGCGGCTTGCGCGATGCCGCGCGTCCTAGCGTTCGGTTAGCTTCAGCTCGATGCGGCGGTTCTGGGCCCGGGCCTGGGCCGTGTCGCCCGCCGCCACCGGCCGGGTATCGGCAAAGCCGGCCGGGGCAAGGCGGGTGGCCGGAAAGCCCAGCTGGTCCACCATGTAGCGCACCACGGCCAGCGCCCGCGCCTGGCTCAGTTCCCAATTGTCGCGATAGCGCCCCAGCCCGGACAGCGGCTGGTCGTCGGTATGGCCGTCGACGCGGATCATCCAGTCGATCTCCGGCGGGATATCGCCCGAGATCTGCTTCAGCATGTCGGCGACCCGCGCGATCTGCTCTCGGCCGCCGGGCGACAGCGTCGCCTCGCCCGGCGCGAACAGCACTTCCGAGGAAAACACGAAGCGGTCGCCCACGACGCGCACGCCCTCGCGCCCTTCCAGGATCTGCGACAGCCGGCCGAAGAATTCCGAGCGATAGCGCGCCAGATCCCGGGCCTCGGCCTCGGCCTTGCTGCGCGCCTCCTCCTCCAGCGCGCGGCGCTTGCGCTCCTCTTCGGCGGCGCGCAGCAGGGCGACGTTGAGCTGCCGGCCCAGATCCTCGGCGCGCAGGTCGGCCTCGCGGCGTTCCTCGCCCGCGGCGTCCAGCACCGCGCGCAGGCTGCCCAGCTGGTCGTTGAGCTGCGCCACCTGCCGGTTGAGCAGCGCGACGCGGCGCTGGTCCTCGGCGGAAAGCGCCTCCTGCTCGGAAATCTTCTGCCGCGCCAGCGCCAGCAGCCCGGCCTGCTTCTCGGCCTCGCTGGCCTGGGCCTCGGCCTGCTCGCCCAGCTCCTTCTTGGCCGCCTCGGCGGCGGCAAGCAGGGTCAGCGTCTCCTCGGCCTGTTTGCGCGCTGCCTCGAGCTCCAGCGTGGCGGCGTCGAGCTCGGCGTCGGATCTCGCCAGCCGCTCGCGCAGCGCCTCGGCGGCGGCGGCGTCGGCCAGGCGGGCGGCTTCGGTCTCGTCCAGCTGCTGCCGGGTCTCGGCATTGCGGCGGCGCAGGTCGCCGACCAGCGCCTCCAGCGCCTCGCGCCGGGCGGCGGCCAGCCGCGCCGCCTCGGTCTGGGCGTCGATCTCGGCCCGGGCGGCGGCCACCGCCTGCTCGGAACGGCGCAGCCGCTCGCGCTCGGCCGTCAGGTCGCGGTCCAGCGTGGCGGCGCGGGCCTGCGAGCTGGACAGCGCGTCCGACAGCTGCGCCACCTGCCGGCCGAGCTGGTCGAGCTCGCTGTCCTGGGTGGTGATCTGGTCGCGCAGCACCGATTGCACCAGCAGGAAGATGGTCAGCACGAACATCATGACCATCAGAAGCGCGGTCATCGCATCGACGAAGCCCGGCCAGATCGTCGCCGAAAAGCGGTTGCCGCTGCCCCGGCTAAGTCCCATCGCCGCGCTCCAGGTTGCGGATCGCCCGGGTCAGCGCCGCCATGTCCTCGCGCAGCTCCGAGATCAGCCCGTCGCGGCCGCTGGCGGCTTCCTCGACCAGCCGGCCCAGTTGCACGTCGATCGAGCGCAGCCGCATTCGCGCCTCGGGATCGTCGCCCGAAATCGCGGCATGGGCCTGACCCGGCCGCTGCGCGCCAAGATCGAGGATGCGGTCCTGTCCCTCGGCCAGCCGCTCCAGCGCCCGGACCAGCCGCGGGCCGTCCAGCGCGGGCGCCGGTGCCTCGGCCAGCGCGACCAGCCGGGCCTGCCCTTCGGCCAGCCGTTCCAGCGCCTCGGCCAAAGCGGCGCCGTCGAAGGACGGCTGCGGCGTCTCGGCCAGGGCCGCAAGCCGGGCCTGGCCCTCGGCGACCCGTTCCAGCGCCGCCGCAAGCGCCGGATCGTGGCGCGGCTCGGCCAGCCCGGCGATTGCCCGCTCGACTCCGGCAAGCGCCTGCGCCGTGGCCTCGCGCTCGGCGCTCAGCGCGGCCCCCAGCTGGTCGCGGTCCGAGCCGAGCAGCCCGGCCAGCCTTTCCACGCCCTGCGCCAGCGCCAGCGAACGCTGGTCGGCGGCGGCGGCTTCCTCGTCGCGCAGGACATCGCGCCCGGCATAGAACTCCTGCAGCCCGGCCAGCTGCGCCTCGACCCGCTCGATGAAGCCGGCCAGCGCCGCCTCGCCCAGCCCCTGCCCCTCGGCGCCGCCGAGGCCGATGCGGGTGAATCCCGACATCCATTCCTCGAGCTCGCGATAGAAGCGGTTCTGGCCATGGGCGGCGAAAAGCTCCAGCAGCCCGACGACCAGCGAGCCCGCCAGCCCCAGCAGCGAGCTGGAAAAGGCCGTGGCCATGCCGCCCAGCTGCGATTCCAGCCCGGTCATCAGCTTGTTGAACACCTCGAGCCCGGTCTCGCCATCCTGGGGGGCCAGCGCGCGGATGGTGTCGACCACGGCCGGAACCGTGGTGGCCAGCCCATAGAACGTGCCCAGAAGTCCCAGGAAGATCAGCAGATTCGCCAGATAGCGGGTGATGTCGCGCGCCTCGTCGATCCGCGTCGCCACCGATTCCAGGATCGAGCGCGACGATTCGGTCGAGATGGCCCCGCCCGCCGGCCCGCGCTGGCCCAGAAGCGCGGCCAGCGGCGCCAGCAGCCGCGGCGCGTCGTCCGGCCCCTCGGGCTCGGTCGCGCCCAGGCCCTTTTCGGCGGCATGGCGGCGGCGGGCGGCGAAACGCTCGATCCAGCTGACGGATTTGACCAGTTCGGCCACCTGCCAGAAACAACCCAGCACGCCCATCACGAAGACGGCTAGGATCAGCCCGTTCAGATATTCGTTCGAGTGAAAGATCGACAAGATCCGGCCGTAGGCGAACCAGGCCCCGGCCACGACCAGCGCCAGCACGATCAGCATCAGCACGATCTGCCGCACCGGCTGCGAGAATTGCGGCGGCGCCGGGCCGGCCCCGCCGGGCCCCGTGCCGCGCGTCGCCGCCAGACGGGCGGCGCGGGAACGGCGGCCTTCGGGCGCGGCGGGCGGCCCCTCGGGCGGTTCGGCGTCGGTTCGGGACAAGACGACCCCCTTGCTGCTTTCGGCCCGACTGTAGAGGCGGGACCGGCGCCTGCCAAGCGCCGTCGCAGCGGCGGATCGCCTCTATTCCGGCCCGGGCGACAGCAGGCCGCGCACCTGCCGCGCCAGTTCGGCCATGGCCAGGTCCTCGATGCCCATCTGCTCAAGGTGGCGGGCGGTGTTGAACAGGTAATCGGCGTTCGGCCCGCGCCCGCCCTGCGCCCGGGCGATGATCCGGGCCTGTTCCTGCAGGTCGATGGCGCCGGCATATTGGTCGTGGTCGCGGCGGATCACATAGGTGACCGCCTCGACCCGGCGGCCGTCCTCCAGCGCCAGCGGCAGCCACAGCTCGGCATAGGCGTTGGTGGTCAGCTCGCGCGCGCGCAGGCCGGCCAGCGTCTCGTCCCAGTCCGGCTCGGCGACGCGCAGCGCCAGGCCAAGGCAGTGCGCCCCCGGCTCGGCATCGAGGCCCAGGACCAGCCCCGGCGCCTCGACGGTGCCGCGATAGACGACCGAGCGCAGGCAGAAGCTGCGGGCATAGCCGTCGAGCCGGGCCGAGACCATCTCGGCCACGCGAAAGCCCGGGTCCCACATCAGCGAACCATAGGCAAAGACCCAATGTTGCGGCCGTTCACCCATTCTTTACCCCGGTGCCCTAGATCATTCGGTCAGGAAAAACTTAGGACAGCAGGACCGGCGTTCCAAGACGCCATGACAGACGCGAGGATAGGATGCGCCGACTGCCAGCCCTGCTGATCGTGCTTGCCCTGATTCTGGGCGGGCTTTGGCTGGGCAGCGAAAGCCTGATGGCGCAGGAGCTGCGCCGGATCGCCGCCGGACAGCCGATGCTGGAACTCGGCGCGGTGCGGGAATTGCGCGACCCGCGACGGATCGGGGTGCAGGCGGCGGCGCTGGAATTGCAGACGGAGGCCGGCAAGGTCGCCCTGCCCCGGGCCGAGCTGTGGCTGAACCCACTGCGCCCGACCGAGCTGCGGCTGGACCTGCCGCCCCGCGCCACGCTGGACCCCGGATCGGGCCCGCTGGAGCTGGGCCTTGCCGACGCCTCGGCCCGGCTGCGGCTGCAACCGCTGAACGGCCTGGGCATGGCCTCGGCCGGGGTCGCGGCCGGACGGCTGACGGTCGAGGATGCCGAACTGGCCCGGGCCCTGCGCGCCGATGCCGAACTGGCTGCGCCGGAGGCGGATGCGCCGCCGGGGGCCGCCGCGGCCTATGACCTGGACCTGACCGTGGACGATCTGGACCCGGCCCTGTTCGCGGCCCTGCCCCTGCCCGGCCGGCTGAGCCTGACTGCGACGGGCCGGGTCTGGCTGGACGCCCTGCCCCGCCCCTCGGCCCTGTCCGCTGATCTGGCGCCGCTGCCGGTGGGCCTGCGCCTGGACGATGCCGAGCTGCGGCTGGGCACGCTGCGGGCGCGCATCCTCGGCCGCGTCCAGGCCGATGCGCAGGGCCGCGCCCAAGGCCGGCTTGCGCTCTACACCCGGGATGCCGAGCCGCTCTTGCAGGCCGCGGCCGCGGCCGGGCTGATCCCGCCGAAGGTGGTGAGGCTGGCCGGGACCATGCTGAAGAACATCTCGGAGCTTCCGCTGCCCGAGGATGCCGGCTTCCGCTTCCCGCCGCCGGCCGAGGGTGAATTGCGCCTGCCGCTGACCTTCGCCGACGGCAAGACGAGCCTCGGGCCGCTCACGCTGGGCCCGGCGCCGATCCTTCCGCGCCGCTAGGGCTTGGGCGCCTCGCCCGCGGCCAGGCTGCGGCCGAAATCCGGTGCAGCGATGTCCTGCCCGGCCTCGATGATGCCGCGCCGGATCGCCCGGGTGCGGGTGAAGTAATCGTGCAGATGCGCCCCGTCGCCCATGCGGATCGCCCGCTGCAGCACGAAAAGCTCCTCGGTGAAGCGGCCCAGGATGTCCAGCACCGCCTCCTTGTTCTGCAGGAACACGTCGCGCCACATGGTCGGGTCCGAGGCGGCGATGCGGGTGAAATCCCGAAAACCCGCGGCGGAATACTTGATGACCTCGCTTTCGGTGACGCGCTTGAGGTGATCGGCCACCCCCACCATCGTATAGGCGATCAGGTGCGGCGTGTGGCTGGTCACCGCCAGCACCAGGTCGTGATGCGCGGCGTCCATCTCCTCGACATTGGCCCCCATGGCGCGGATCAGCGCCGACAGCCGCGCGACCGCCGCCGGATCGCTGCCCTCGACCGGGGTCAGCAGCCACCAGCGGTTGCGAAACAACGAGGCAAAGCCCGAGCGCGGCCCGGAATGCTCGGTCCCGGCCAGCGGATGGCCGGGGATGAAATGCGCGCCCGCGGGGATATGCGGCGCCACCGCCTCGATCACCGCCTGCTTGACCGAACCGACATCGGTGACGGTCGCGCCCGGCTTCAGATGCGGCGCGATCTCGGCCGCGACGGCCCCCATGGCGCCGACCGGCACCGCCAGAACCACCAGATCGGCGCCCTCGACTGCCTCGGCGACACTCTCGGCCACGCGGTCGACCAGGCCGATCTCGGCCGCGACCGCGCGGGTCTCGGGGCTGCGGGCATGGCCCACCACCTCGCCCGCCAGCCCGGCCTCGCGCATGGCCAGCGACATCGAGCCGGCGATCAGCCCCAGCCCGATCAGCGCCACCCGGTCATAGATCGCGGCCATCAGCGGCTTCCCGCGCGCTCGGCCATGAATTGGCCGATGACATGGGCGACCCGCCGGCAGGACGCCTCGTCGCCCACCGTGATGCGCAGGCATTGCGGCAGGCCGTAGCCGGCGACGCGGCGCACGATCAGCCCCTGGGTCTTGAGATATTCGTCGCAGGCCCCGGCGGTTTCCACGTCGGCAAAGCGCGCCAGGATGAAATTCGCGCAGGAGGTGTCCGAAGGCACGCCCTTCTCGGCCAGCGCCTCGGCCAGCCAGGCGCGCATCCGGGCATTCTCGGCCTGGCAGCGGGCGATGTGCTCGCGGTCGCGCATGGCGGCCTCGGCGCCTTCCAGCGCGACATTGGACAGGTTGAAGGGGCCGCGGATGCGGTTCAGCACGTCGACGATCTGCCGCGGGCCGTAGCCCCAGCCGACGCGCAAGCCCCCCAGCCCGTAGATCTTGGAAAATGTCCGGGTCATGAACACGTTGGGCAGCCGCGTCGCCAGCTCGGCGCCGCCGTCATAGTCCTCGACATATTCGGCATAGGCGGCATCGACCACCAGGATCGCCTGCGGCACGGCGCGGGCCAGCCGCTCCAGTTCCGGCAGGCCGATCATGGTGCCAGTCGGATTGTTCGGATTGGCGACGAAGATCAGCCGCGTGCGCGGGGTCGCGCCGGCGATCAGCGCGTCCACATCGGTCACCCGGTCGCGCTCGGCCACCTGCACCGGCGTCGCCCCGGCGGCATGGGCCGAGATGCGATACATCAGGAAGCCGTGCTCGGTGAACAGCACCTCGGTCCCGGGCCCGGCATAGGCCTGGCAGAGGAAATGGATGATCTCGTCCGACCCCACGCCGCAGATGATGCGGTCCGGGTCCAGGCCATGCACCTCGCCGATGGCGCCGCGCAGCCCGGCATGGTCGGTATTGGGATAGCGATGCAGGCTGTGGGCGGCGCGGATCACCGCCTCGCGCGCCTTGTCCGACGGCCCGAAGGGGTTCTCGTTCGAGGAAAGCTTCACGACATTCTCGACCCCCGCCACCTTCGAGGCCCCGCCTTCGTAAAGCGAGATCTCCATGATGCCGGGTTGCGGAGCGATGGTCGTCTGGTTCTGCGACATGGCGGCCCTCTTGCAAGCCCGGCCGTCTTAGCGCCCGCCGCCCGGCTTGGAAAGCCTCCGCGCGACCGCCCCGGCCTTCACCGTTTCCCAAATACTCCTGCGACGGCGCAGGCTGCGAAGGCGCCCGGTCTCCTCCAGGCTTCTTCGTTCCGAAAATACCCATGCAAGGCCGCAGCCAGGCCGGCGCGGCCCTCATTCGGCCGCCAGCGCCTTCTCCAGCTCGGGCAGGAAGCGGTTCGTGTAATCCTCGCGCACCAGCGGGCCGGCATGGCGATAGAGGATGCGGCCCGAACCGTCGATGATGAAGGTCTCGGGCGGCGCCGTCACGCCCCAGTCGATCGCCACCCGGCCGCGCGGATCGGTGGCCAGCGCATGGAACGGGTCGCCATGCTCGGAGAGGAACCCCAGCGCCGCGCCCTCGGGATCCTTCAGGTCGACGCCATAGACCGGCAGCCGGGCGGAAAGCTCGGTCAGCGTCGGATGCTCGGCGCGGCAGGGCGGGCACCAGCTGGCCCAGAAATTCACCAGCTTCACCCCCGGCTGGCGCAGCATCTCGTCGGTCAGCTGCGCCTTGCCGGGCAGCGTGGTCTCGCCCACCGAAGGGGCCTCGCGCCCGACCATGGCCGAGGGCAGCGCGTCGGGATCGTCGCGCAAGAGCGCCCAGCCGGCCAGCCCGGCGAAGCCGGCGAAGACCGCCACCGGCAGCATCATCATCGGCGAGACCCTAGCCACGGCGCTCATGCTCCTGCAATTCGCGGCGGGCCCGGGCATTGGCCAGCACGGTCTGGACGATGATGCCGACCAGCAGCACCAGGCTCGCGCCATAGGCGGCCAGGACGGTGGTGGCGTATTTGCCAAGCTCGGTCATGCGCGGTTCTCCCTTGCCAGCAGCGCGGCCAGGCGGCGGCGGCGGATCTCGGTGCGGGTGCGGATCAGCAGAAGCGCCAGGAACAGCAGGAAGAACCCCGCCATGGTCAGATACAAGGGATAGCGATAGACCGCCGCCATCCGCTCGCCCGGCGCCAGCGACAGCGAGGCGCCCTGGTGCAGGCCCTGGTTCCAGAAATTCACCGCATAGCGCGACAAGAGCGCGAAGACCGAGCCGACAAGGCACAGCACCCCGGTCAGGTCGGCGGCGCTGTCGGGGTTCTCGACCGCCTCCCACAGCGCCATATAGCCCAGATAGAACAGGAACAGGATCAGGAACGAGGTCAGGCGCGGATCCCATTCCCACCAGGTTCCCCACATCGGCTGGCCCCAGATCGCCCCGGTGATCAGCGCGATCAGCGTCATCACCGCACCGACCGGCGCGGCGGCCTTAGCGGCCAGCGCGCTGACATGGTGGCGCCGGATCAGCCAGATCAGCGAGGTGACCAGCATCATCAGCCAGATGTTGATCGCCATCAGCGCCGCGGGCACATGCAGGAAGATGATCTTGACCGTCGAGCCCTGCTTGTAATCCTCGGGGGTCAGGAACCCCCAGACCAGCCCCGCGACGGTGCAGATCGCCGCCCCCGCCACCACCCATGGCAGGATCGCGCCCGAGATGCGCATGAATTTGACGGGGTTGGCATATTCCCAGATCGACATGATTGCTCCGTAAACCGGGCGCGCCGCCCGCTCAAGTGGCTCGATGTCGCATTCACCGCAGATTGACGCGCAGGGCCGCGGCGGCGGCAAAGGGCGCCAGCGCCCAGGTGGCGAGCGTGATCGCGGCAAGAAAGACCAGCGGCACCGTCGGGTCGGCGCCTGCGGCACCCCGCCGCACCGCCTCGGCCCCGAAGATCAGCGTCGGCACGTAAAGCGGCAGCACCAGAAGCGACAGCAGCAGGCCGCCCCGCCGCAGCCCCACCGTCACCGCGGCCCCGAAGGCGCCCAGCATCGACAGCGCCGGGGTGCCGAGGATCAGCGAGGCGACCAGCCAGGGATAGGCCGGCCCCGGCAGGTGCAGCAGCAGACCGAAGACCGGCGCCGACAGCGCCAGCGGCAGCCCGGTCACCAGCCAATGCGCCAGCGCCTTGATCGCCACCGCCCCCTCCAGCGGCAGCGGCGCCGTGCCCAGCAGGTCGAGGCTGCCGTCCTCGAAATCCAGTGCGAAGATGCGGTCGAGCGACAGAAGGCAGGAGAGCAGCGCCCCCACCCAGAGAATGCCGGGGGCGATGCGCGACAAGGTGCCGCCCTCGGGGCCGACGCCGAAGGGGACCAGCGTGCAGACGATCAGGAAGAAGGCCAGCGCCAGCCCGAAGCCGCCGCCGGCCCGCGTGGCCAGCCGCAGGTCGCGGATCAACAGCGCCTTCATCCGCCCGTCCCCGTCATCCGCCCGTCCCCGTCATCCGAATGCCTCGTTGAATCCGGCCGGGCGCGATTCGCGGCGGGCCTGCGTGGCGCGATAGGGGCCAAGGTCGAGGATCTCGGCCTCGGGCATGCCCAGGTCGATATGGGTGGCGATCACCGCCGCACCGCCCCGGCCCAGATGGGCGCGCAGCATGGCGGCGAACAGCGCCACCGAATCGCGGTCCAGCGATACCGTCGGCTCGTCCAGCAGCCAGACCGGCCGGCCCGTCACCATCAGCCGCGCCAGCCCCAGCCGCCGCTTCTGCCCGGCGGAAAGCGCGTGGGCCGGCCGCGCCGCCAGCTCGCGCAGGTTCATTGCCTCCAGCGCGGCGGCGATGTCGCGGCCGCCGAAGATCTCGGCCCAGAAGCGCAGGTTCTCGGTCACCGTCAGCGCCGGTTTCAGCCCGTCGGAATGCCCGGCATAGGCGACGACCTCCGGCACGGCCTCGATCACGCCGGCGACCAGCGGCTGCAGCCCGGCCAGCGTGCGCAGAAGCGTGGTCTTGCCGATGCCGTTCGGCCCGCGCAGCACCAGCGCCCGGCCGGCATCGAGGCTGAAGGAAACCCCCTCGACGGCACGCAGCCCGCCCCGCGCCACGGCCAGGTCGCGGACCGCAAGCAGGCTCATAGCGGGATCAGCGCACAGGCCACGCGCCGGCCTTCGGACAGCGTGACGTTGTAGCTGCGCGCCGCCGAGGGCGAGCTCATCGGCTCGGCCATGACGCCCGCCTCCTCCAGCGCCGCGGCCAGGTCGCGCGGCGGGAAGGCGATCTCGGCCCCCATGCCCAGGAACAGCACGTCCACCTGCCCGGCCAGCGCCAGCAGCGCCGCGCGATCCGCAAGCCCGGACCAGGGCCGCACGCCCTCGGCGGTGACGATCACCGCGCCGTGATGCACCACGCCGCCGACTCGGAAAAAGCCGGGGCCGTAGCCGTCCACCGGCACGGCCCCGGAAAATTCCGTCGGCACCATCGTGGGCATCAGGGGGCGTCCCGGAAGGCGGCGGGGATATCCTCGCCCGGGGCCTTTTCACCCGCGCCGGGCTTGGACCAGTCGCGCTTGACGCCCAGCCACAGCACGATGTTCTTGGCGACATAGATCGTCGAATAGCAGCCGACGATCACGCCCCAGAGCATGGCGATGACGAAGTCGCGGATCACGTCGCCGCCAAAGATCAGCATCGCGGTCAGCGCGATGGCGGTGGTGACGGCGGTCATGATGGTGCGCGACAGCGTCTCGTTGCAGGTCAGGTTCATCAGGTCGAGCAGCGGCCGCGTCTTGTATTTGATCAGGTTCTCGCGCAGCCGGTCGAAGACCACGACCGTATCGTTGCAGGAAAAGCCCAGCGTCGTCAGCAGCGCCGCGATGGTGGTCAGGTCGAAGCGCAGCTGGAACAGCGAGAACAGCCCGACCGTCAGCAGCACGTCGTGGATCAGCGAGATCACCGCCCCCAGCGCGAACTGCCATTCGAAGCGCAGCCAGATGTAGAACATGATGCCGATGGTCGCCGCGCCCACGGCATAGAGCGCGGTCTTGATCAGCTCGCCCGAGACCTTGGGGCCCACCGATTCCACCGCGGCGAAGGTCACCTGCGGATCGACGGTCTTCAGCGCCGCCTCGATCTCGTTCAGCTGCTCGGGCGTGACCGAGCCGGTCTCGTCCGTGGTGCCGATGCGGATCATGGCGACATGCTTGGTGGTGCCGAAGGCGGGATCGAAGACCTCGGTGATCGAGACGTCGCCCAGATCCAGCTGATTCATCGCCTGCCGATAGTCGCCGACCTCGAAGGCCGTCGGGCTTTCGGTGCGGATGGTAGTGCCGCCCTTGAAGTCGATGCCGAAGTTCAGCCCCATGACCAGCAGCAGCAGGACCGAGGCGACCATCGCCGCGGCCGAGATGCCGAAGGTCAGCCATTGCCAGCGGAAGAAGTTGAAGCTGGTATTGTCGGGAACGAGTTTCAGACGAAATGCCATGGTCCTGCTCCCTTACAAGATCAGTTCTTTGGGCTTGCGCCATTCCAGCCAGAACACGATCAGCAGCCGCGTCAGGTAGATCGCGGTGAAGACCGAGGTGACCAGGCCGATGGTCAGCGTCACCGCGAAGCCCTTGACCGGGCCGGAGCCCAGGAAGAACATGACCATGGCGGCGATGAAGCTGGTGACGTTGGCGTCGATGATCGCGCTCATCGCCTCGTTGAAGCCGTCGTCGATGGCCTTGACGATGCGCTTGCCGGCGCGCAACTCCTCGCGGATGCGCTCGTAGATGATGACGTTGGCGTCCACGGCGGTGCCGACGGTCAGCACGATGCCGGCGATGCCGGGCAGGGTCAGCGTCGCCCCCATCATCGACATGACCGCCAGGATCAGGATGACGTTGACGATCACCGCGACCGAGGCGAAGATACCGAACAGCCCGTAGCTGGCGACCATATAGGCCACCACGGCGACCGTGGCGATGACCGAGGACAGCCGGCCGGCGTCGATGGAATCCTGCCCCAGTTCCGGGCCGATGGTGCGTTCCTCGAGGAAGGTCATCTGCGCCGGCAGGGCGCCCGCGCGCAGCAGCACGGCCAGCCGGGTGGATTCGTCCACGTTCATCGCGCCCGAGATCTGGCCCGAGCCGGTGGTGATCGCCTGCCGGATCACCGGCGCCGAGATCACCTGGTTGTCCAGCACGATGGCGAAGGGCTGGCCGATATTGGCCGAAGTATAGGCCCCGAACCGCTTGGCGCCCGAGGGGCCGAAGCGGAAATCCACCGCCGGCTGGCCGTTCTGGTCGAAGCTGGGCCGGGCGTCGGTCAGCTCCTCTCCGGTCACGACCGGGTTTTCCTCGATGACGTAATAGACGCCGGGCTCGTCCATCGAGGGCAGCAGCACGTTGCCGGTGCCGGGGCGCGCATTGGCGTCGGTGGTGCGGTTCACCACCGGGTTGAAGGTCAGCTTCGCCGTGGTGCCGATGAGCTGCTTGAGCTCTTCGGCCGAGCCGATGCCGGGCACCTGGATCAGGATGCGGTCCTTGCCCTGGCGCATGATCGTCGGCTCGCGCGTGCCGACCTCGTCGATGCGGCGGCGGATGATTTCCAGCGACTGCTGCACGGTGCGATCATCGGTCGCGGCCTTTTCCGCGTCCGAAAGCTGCACGTGGAGCCGGTTGCCCGAGGCCGAGATCGCCAGATCGCTCTGCCCCGCCCCGGTCAGCGAAGTGACGGGCGTGGCGAGGCCGCGCGCGATCTCGACCGCCCTGGCCATCTGCTCGGGATTGCCGATCTCGACCGCCAGCTGGCCCGCGGGGGCCTGGACGCGGCGGACGGCGCCGACCACCTCGCGCTGCGCCACCAGCGCGTCGCGCAGTTCCGGCCAGAGCAGATCCATCCGCGCCTTGTAGACATCCTGGACATGCACCTCGCCCAGCAGATGGGCGCCGCCGCGCAGGTCGAGGCCCAGGTTGACCAGGCCCGAGGGCAGCCAGTTCGGCCATCCGGCGCGGGCTGCGGCTTCCTCCGAGGTTTCGAACCCGTTGCGTTCGGCGGCGGTGATGGCGTCGTTATGCTGCTCGACCTTGGTATAGAACAGGTTCGGCATCGCATAGAGCAGGCCCAGGGCGACCAGCCCCAGGATCAGCAGACGCTTCCAGAAAGGGATGTCCAGCATGGCGGGATGTGGTCTTCAGCTGTTGGCGGCGGCGGGCTGGGTGCGGTTCACCAGCCCGGTCACGGTCGAGCGGATCACCCGGACCTTGACGCCGGGGGCGATCTCGACCTCAAGCTCGTTCTCGCGCACCGAGGTGACCTTGCCGATCAGCCCGCCCTGGGTGATGACCTCGTCGCCCTTCTTCAGCGCCTCGACCATGGCGCGATGTTCCTTCATGCGCTTCTGCTGCGGGCGGATCATCAGGAAATACATGATGACGAAGATCAGGATGAGCGGCAGGAACGAGGCGAGTCCTGCGGCGCCGGAAGCGCCTCCGGCGGCCTGGGCATAGGCGGGGGTCACGAGCATTAAGTCTATCCCTGTGCTGTCGATCTCCGGGCGGTCCCCCGGCGGAATTGGCGCGCACCCTATCCGCGGCTCGGACCGATGGCAAGAAAGCCCGGACCGGGCGCCGGCGACGCCGCGCCGTGGACATGGGGCCGCGCATGTGGCAGGTCAATGCGGGCCAAGCCTATCTAGGGGGATCACCATGGCTGAGGACAAGGCGCCCCATCCCGCGCCGGACCATCCCGCGCTGGCCCGCGATGCGGCGGACCGCACCGGCATCCGCCGGCTGCTGGCGATCATGGCGGCGCTGCGCGATCCGCAAAGCGGCTGCCCCTGGGACATCGAGCAGGACTTCGCCTCGATCGCGCCCTATACCATCGAGGAGGCGCATGAGGTCGCCGACGCCATCGCGCGCGAGGCCTGGGACGAGCTGCCGGGCGAGCTGGGCGACCTGCTGCTGCAGGTGGTCTTTCACGCGCAAATGGCCGAAGAAGCGGGCATGTTCGATTTCGCCGACGTGGTGGCGACAATCTCGGACAAGATGATCGACCGCCATCCGCATATCTTCGGCGACGAATCCCGCGACAAGTCGGCCGCCCAGCAGATCAAGGACTGGGAGGCGATCAAGGCCAGGGAACGCGCCGCCAAGGCGGAAAGGGGCGTGCTGGACGGCGTGGCGCTTGGCCTGCCGGCGCTGACCCGCGCGGTCAAGCTGCAGAACCGCGCCGCCCGCGTCGGCTTCGACTGGCCAGGGCCCGCCGAGGTGCTGGACAAGATCGTCGAGGAAAGCCGCGAACTGGTCGAGGCCCGGGCGGGCGCCGATCACGCCCATTTGACCGAGGAATTCGGCGATCTGATGTTCGTGATGGCGAATCTGGCCCGGCATCTGGACATCGACCCCGAGGAGGCGCTGCGGCTGGCCAATGCCAAGTTCACCCGCCGGTTCCGCGCCATCGAAGCGGCGCTGGCCGCGCGGGGCCGCCGCCCCGAGGACAGCGACCTGGCCGAGATGGACGCGCTTTGGAACGAGGCCAAGGCTGCCGAGCGCGCCTGACCCGCTGGCCGCCATCGCGGCGCTGCCGGGGATCGAGCCGCTGCGCCTGCTGCGCGACCGGCCCGACCGGCTGGTGCTGCAGATCCGGCTGGACGGGCGCCCGGCCTGGCTGAAGCTGTGGCGCGGCCCCGATCCGGCGGCCGCGGTCGCACAGGCCGAGTCGCGGCTGCGCGCCGCGGCGCTTGCGCTGGGACAGGCGCTTGACGCGGTCGCCCCGCCGCTCCTGGTCCTGCCCGAACGGGGCATCCTGATCACCGCGCCCGCGCCTGGCCGGCCGGTGGCGCAGGCCCTGGCCGGCGCCGGCGAGGCAGAGCGCGCCGCGCTGATCGCGCGCATGGGGCTCTGGCTGCGCCGGCTGGCCGGCACGACGCGCGCCCGCGGTCGCTTCGGCCCGCGCTTCTGGCTGAACGGGCTCGAGGCGCGGATCGCCGCCGCCACGGGCGACTGGATCGACCGCGATCTAGTCGCCGGCCATATGCGGCGGATGCGGGCCGAGGCCGAAAGCCTGCGCAGCGCCGCGGTCGAGCGCGGCCTCTGCCACGGCGACCTGACCCCCGACAACCTGTTCGTGGATGCGCCCCGTCCCGGCCTGCTGCGGCTGACCGCCATCGACATGGAGGGCGCGACCGAGATGGCGCTGGCCCGCGACATGGCGCGGCTGCTGGTCTGGCTGGCAAGCCGGCGCGAGCCGCCCCCGGCCCGGACCCGCGACGGCATCGCCCTGCCCGACTGGCTGGCGCTGACCGGGGTGCCGGGCCTGATGGCGCCGGACCAGGCGCCGATCCTGCGCTTCCTGATCGGAGAGCTGATGCTGGCCTATTATCTCGACAGCGCGCGCCAGCCCGCGCGCCGCCGGGCGCTGGTCCGGGCGATGCGGGACTGGGGCGGGCAGGATCGGGCGATCACGCCGGCGCCATGACCTCGGCCAGCGCGGCGTCATAGACCGCCAGCGCCTCGGCCCGGTCGCGGGCGCGCGACGCGCCCTCGGACAATTGCCGCCGCCAGCCGCGCGCGCCGGGGCGGCCGTGGAACAGGCCCAGCATGTGCCGCGTCGCCTGATGCAGCCGCCCGCCCCGGGCCAGATGCGCCTCGACCAGCTCGCGCAGCGCCCGCGCCGCCTCCAGCGGGTCGGCGAAGCGCGGCTCGTCGCCCCAAAGCCGGTCCGCCTGTCCCAGCATGTCCCAAGGCTGGTGATAGGCCGCCCGTCCGATCATCACCCCGTCCATCGCCGCCAGATGATCGCGCGCGGCGTCGAGCGAGGCGATGCCGCCGTTGATCGACAGGTGCAGGTCGGGAAACGCCTGTTTCATCCGATGCACCAGCGGATAGTCCAGCGGCGGGATCTCGCGATTCTCGCGCGGGGAGAGGCCCTGGAGCCAGGCCTTGCGGGCATGGATGGTCAGGCGGCGGACGCCCGCCTCGCGCATGCGGGCGATGAAATCGGGCAGCACCGCCTCGGGATCCTGCTCGTCCACGCCGATGCGGCATTTCACCGTGACCTCGACCGGGCTGGCGGCGATCATCGCCGCAGCGCATTCGGCGACCAGTTCGGGCCGGGTCATCAGCACGGCGCCGAAACAGCCCGATTGCACCCGGTCGCTGGGGCAGCCGACGTTCAGGTTGATCTCGTCATAGCCCCATTCCGCGCCGATCCGCGCCGCCTCGGCCAGCTGCGCGGGGTCCGAGCCGCCCAGCTGCAGCGCCACGGGATGTTCGGCCGCGTCGAAATCCAGCAGTTTCGCGCGGTCGCCGTGGATCAGCGCCGGGGCGGTGACCATCTCGGTGTAAAGCA
Organism: Paracoccus sp. J55; assembly: GCF_000513975.1. NCBI lineage: Bacteria > Pseudomonadati > Pseudomonadota > Alphaproteobacteria > Rhodobacterales > Paracoccaceae > Paracoccus > Paracoccus sp. J55. The sequence goes on along the minus strand of NZ_AZVA01000033.1, from coordinate 3,168 downwards.
GCGCCCGGCGCGACAGCAGCCGGTGGATGCGGCGGCACAGGCTGTCCGTCCAGTCCATCATCGGGGCAACGGACAGCATTGCGCTATTGTTTTTATTGATAAAATTGCCAGTTCTGGCCATTTCTAGCACCCGTTGCGGCCTCTTATCCTGCCTTGTTTTTGCTGGTTTAATTCCGTTCCCGTTTTTGCTTTGCTTACGTTTAGCAAGAATCGCAGAGGCTTTAGCAAATCACATGGGAACGATCACCGAGCGCCGCCTCAAAGACGGCTCGATCGTCTATACCGCACAGGTCCGGATAATGCGAGATGGCAAGAAGGCCTCCGCGTCCTCCACCTTCGAGAGGAGGTCGGCAGCCGAGGCATGGCTGCGCCGTAAGGAAGCTGAGCTAAAGAAGCCAGGCGGGTTCGAGAAGATGGAACGCCAGCGCACCGGCGGCGCCACGTTGGCCGAGGCGATCGACACATATGCCAGGACGTCGACAAAGCAAATCGGCAAGACCAAGGCGCAGGTGCTGAAGTCCATCAAGTCCTTCGAAATAGCCTCCCTGCCCTGCGCCGCCGTAACTTCGCAAAAGCTCGTCGAGTTCGCGCAGGAGCTTTTCGACGGTGGGCGCCAACCCCAGACGATCGGCAACTATCTGTCCCACCTATCGGCGATCTTCGCCATCGCAGAGCCGGCATGGAAGATTCCGCTGGACCCGGCCGAGATGCGCGCCGCGACGACCGTGTGCAAGAACCTTGGGCTGATAGGCAAATCCAAGAAGCGCGACCGGCGCCCCACCCTTGAGGAGATGAACAAGCTGATGGCGCATTTCGAGGACCGCTGGCGCAAAGGCCGCGCGCTTCCCATGCACAAGGTCTGCGCCTTCGCGATCTTCTCGACCCGCCGTCAGGAGGAAATCGTGAGCATCACCTGGGCGGATCTCGAAGCCGGCCGCGTCCTGGTGCGCGACATGAAGCACCCAGGCGAGAAGGAAGGCAACGACATCTGGGTTGACCTGCCGCCAGAGGCCGAGCGTATCGTCAAGACCATGCCGGCCGAGAGCAGCCGCATCTTCCCCTACACAACCGATGCGGTGAGTACCGCGTTCACCAGGGCATGCAAGCTGCTTGGCATCAAGGACCTGCATTTTCACGATCTACGCCACGAAGGCGTGTCGCGGCTTTTCGAGATGGGCAAGACCATCCCCCAAGCTGCCAGTGTGTCGGGACACAGGAGCTGGCCCAGCTTGCAGCGCTACAGCCACCTGCGAGCGACGGGTGACAAATGGGCAGGCTGGAAATGGCTCGACAAAATTGCACCGCCAGCACCAAGCTAATGGGCGGCTACGATGATGATGGCTTCCGGAGCCCGAGCGCGTCCTTGCATCGTTCAGTTCAGAGTCAGCTGCACAAGAAATACGCACGCGACTGTGATTTTATTTGATCGCCAGCGAAGAATCGTCCATAGATAGAGTGCCGCGCTTCTTTTTCAAGCGTGCAATGTAAATTGCTCGGTGTCCCGGTTTCCTTTTCAACCTATCGACCGGCCAGGTTGGCGGCGGTCTGACAAAAGGTGGCATTCATGCCTTATATTACCGAGATCCCCTCAAACCTCATCACCGTGGGCCTTGATGGCGTCGTTGCCTTCGTTCCCGACACGTCACTGCTCAACGCGTTCGAATCCTCCCAGGAGTTCGCGCAGTATGACGTTGACGCCAACGGCGCCACGACGCTCAGCAACGGCGACAACATCACGCCGGTGGATGCTGAAGGCAATCCTCTCACCGGTACGGGCACCTATCTTGGATCTACCACGGTCCAGAACGCCGCGGCGTCTGTCGGCATTCCGGGCTTGTCAACCATCGGGTTGCAGGTGAATCCGATCAGCGGTCACCTGATGGAAGCCGATGGCTCTTATTATTTCGTGAGCGACGAGCCGCTGGACGACGACCATCTGTCGGTCACAGCTTCGATCACGGTCGCCGGTCAGACCGTTTCCGTGACGGGGCCCATTTCGGACATTGCCGAACAACTGGCGGCGGCAGTTGAGGGTATCCCGATAGCCGGACCGGTGGCTGCCGGCCTCATCCGGGGATCCGCCGATCTGATCCAGTCCACCGCCAACACGGCCATCGTAACGATGGAGCATGACCCCAACGGCACGCTGGAGTTGACCGACGACGAAGTCATCTGCTTCGCTTCCGGAACACTTATTGAAACCGAAAGGGGTTTCGTGGCGGTCGAGGATCTCAAGGTCGGCGACCTGATTGCAACGCGGGACAATGGCTATCAGCCCATCCGTTGGATTGGCTCCGTAAAGCTCTCCGCCGCAGTGTTGAAAGCCAAGCCGAAGCTGCTGCCAATCCGCATCAAGGCCGGCGCTCTTGGCAGAAAAACCCCTTCCACCGATCTTCTCGTGTCGCCGCAGCACCGGGTTCTCGTCCGGTCGAAAGTGGCGCAGAAGATGTTCGGCGCCATGGAAGTCCTGGTCGCAGCCAAGCAGCTGCTCCAGATCGAAGGTGTGGATATCGCCAAGGATATCGACAGCGTGGAATATTTCCACTTCCTCTTTGATCGGCACGAAGTAGTGAACTCCAACGGGGCCGCCACTGAGTCTCTCTACACCGGTGCCCAGGCGCTTAAAACGGTGGGCCCGGCCGCACGCGAAGAGATCTTCTCCCTTTTCCCGGAACTCCGGGAGGAGGAATTCGTACCTGCGCCCGCACGCCTCCTGCCGTCCGGCCGCAAGGCGCGCAAACTAGCAGTCCGTCACATTCAGCACCATCGCTCCATGGTCTGCTGATCGCAGATTCATAGCAGCTTCCAGGGGTCACGGAGGAATCCGTGGCCCTTTTTTATCGACGCGCTCAAGATGCCGGCAACTACCTCCCCCCATCTCGCAAAGATCGCGCCGGAGAGGCCTGCGGCCGCGACCGCGGCGCTGAGAACGGCGGTGAGAAATTCGTCCACGGTAGCGGTGGCTTGGTGCTGCTGCGGGCGGCGTAAAAGTCGTCCACCTATTCCCTTTCTGCGGCGGCAGGGAGGGCGTGAGGATTTACAGCGTGGACCTATATCTGAGAGTTCGCCAGGCTTGCGCGGAAGGCATGAGCCAGCGGGAAGCGGCGCGGGTGTTCAACATCTCGCGTGACACGGTTGCGAAGATGATGACCTTCTCGGTGCCACCGG
>NZ_AZVA01000032.1:0-54007 GCF_000513975.1 Paracoccus sp. J55 | reverse complement strand
CCGCCGCAGAAAGGGAATAGGTGGACGACTTTTACGCCGCCCGCAGCAGCACCAAGCCACCGCTACCGTGGACGAATTTCTCACCGCCGTTCTCACGCCTTCGATGCGCATATGGCGGGATTTCGCCAGAATGGCCGCATCAACCGCCTGCGCGCCGAGATCCTGATCCATGTCCGGCAGGCTGCGGCGATGGCGCCGGGGCTTTTCACGCTGACCGTGCCCACCGGCGGCGGCAAGACGCTGGCTTCACTGGGCTTTGCGTTGGACCACGCGGCACGTCATGGGCACCGCAGGATTATCTTCGCGATCCCCTACGCGGGGGCGGGGATCGAAACGTTGCCCTTGCGCGCCTGCTCGGCGTTAATGGTCCGTCGCCCCCCTTCGCGGGGCGGGGATCGAAACGACCTGGAAAAGCGCGTTGCCAGCCTGAATTCCGGTCGCCCCCTTCAGTCGAAAGGGGGCGCAAAGTGAACGAAACTGTAAACGCCGGAATGAGGGGAAAGACCGGAACGGCACAAGCTCTTGAAAAGACTTGGAGGCGGGTACCGGAATCGAACCGGTCTTCACGGATTTGCAATCCGCTGCGTAACCTCTCCGCCAACCCGCCGGAGCCTTGCGTTTGCTAGGGTTTTCGCGGCGCGGGGTCAAGAGGGTTGTTGCGGGCCCGGCGCTTTCCGGCAGACGGCCGGACCGCCGCCATCCCGGCCGTTGGCTCAGCGATAGATATGGTCCCGCCGGAACGGATAGGCGGATTGCGCGCCGGGCAGGTCCGGGGTTGCCAGGGTGGGATCGGGGCGGATCAGCAGGATCTGGTAAAGCGCCACCCAGCCCTGCTCGAAGGCCAGCGCGCAGCCCGCCAGATACAGCCGATAGGCCTGCAGCACCTCGGAGGCGCGGTTCGGCGGCATCGAGCGCGCCAGAACCCGCTCGGCCTCGGGCAGCTGCGCTTCCAGCGCGTCGGACCAGGCCCAAAGCGTGCGCGCGTAATGCGGCCGCAGGTTTTCGGTATCGACCATTTCCAGCCCGGCCTGGGACATGCTGCGGATGGCCTGGCTGACATGGATCAGCTCGCCGCCCGGGAAGATGTATTTCTCGATGAAATCGCCCAGGCCGCCGCCGACCATGGCATCGTCCAGCCCCGAGGCGGCGATGCCGTGGTTCAGCGCCAGCCCGCCGGGGCGCAGCAGGCGGCGCAGGGTCTCGCAATAGGTGCCCATCCTGGCGCGGCCCACATGCTCGAACATCCCCACCGAGGCGAGCTTGTCGAAAGGCCGCCCCGGCTCGAGATCGCGATAGTCGCACAGCAGGATGCGAACCCGGTCGCCCAAGCCCTCCTCGGCGATGATGCGGCTGACATGGTCGAACTGGTTCTGCGACAGGGTGATGCCGGTGGCATCGACGCCGTAATGGCGCGCGGCATGCAGCAAAAGCCCGCCCCAGCCGGCGCCGATATCGACGAAACGCTCGCCCGGGCGCAGGTCCAGCTTGCGGCAGATCAGGTCCAGCTTGGCCTCTTGCGCCTGCGCCAGCGTCATCTGCGGCTCGGCGAAATAGGCGCAGGAATAGACCCGGCGCGGATCGAGCCAGAGCGCGTAGAACTCGTCCGAGACGTCGTAATGCGCGCGGATCTGCCTTGCGTCGCGGCCGCGGCTGTGGCGCAGCACCGAAAGCAGGTGATTGGACAGCCGCTGCCAGGGCTTCGGTGTGACCGGCTGGCCGTCCTGGGGCACCAGCGCCGCGACGATCCGCATCAGGTCGCGCATCGAGCCCTCGATCCGGGCGTGGCCGCGGACGATCTCGTCGCCCAGCCGCCCCAGCCGGGCCGAGGCCAGCGGTGCCAGCGCGGCCATGTCCTTGAAGGTGATGGTGACCCGCGCGTCGGGCGGGCCCAGCCGCCGCCCCGAGGGCAGGCGCACCGCCAAGGGGACCGAGAGCTGTTGCAGTTTCCGTTCGATCAGAGCTTCCAGAGCCGGCATGATCACCTCACGCTTGACTGGCCGCGATTCGGGGGTTTGTGGTTGCGAGGCGCGGCAGCTTGTTCCTGACGGCTGTCCCGGATGTGGCAGCCGGGGCAACTCCGGTGCCATACTAGCGCCGATTCGCCGAAAATGGCCAGAGCCCGGGTGAGAGGTCTGCCGCAGGTTGATCCTGCTGCGCGGAAACGGGTGCCGGAAGAACAAAAAGCGGCCCGAAAGGCCGCCTCTTCGCCGATCCCGAAGGAAGAATTTGGAGCGGGCGATGAGATTCGAACTCACGACCCTTACCTTGGCAAGGTAATGCTCTACCCCTGAGCTACGCCCGCGCTCCGTTCCGATGGCGCTTCGCCTTCGGTGAGGCGTCATTTATGGGAGCGCGCCGGGGGGTGCAAGGGGAAAAATCGCGCGGCCGGGAAAATTTTCGCGCCATGCTCCGGGCCTGCGCGAAAGCCCCCCGCAACGGGCGCGGCGGGCTTGACCGGAGGCCCGGCTTGCCGAAACCTGCCGGCCAGAGGGGACGCCGATGAAACCATCCGACCAGCTTTCCGAATTCGTCCGCCGGGCCATGGCGCAAGGCGGCGACCGCGACGGCATCGCCCGGGCGCTGGCCCATGCCGGCTGGTCCGCGCCCGAGATCGACGAGGCGCTGGAGGGCTGGGAAACCGCCCCCGGCCTGCCGCCGGTGCCGCGCCCGCGCCCCTATGCCTCGGCGCAGGAGGCGCTGCTTTACGGGCTCCTGTTCCTGTCGCTGGGCATGATCGGCTGGCATGTCTGCGAGCTGGGCATGGCGCTGATCGACCGGCTGATTCCCGATCCGGCCGACCGGCCCTATTACGGCCCCGGCAGCTCGGTGCGCTGGTCCATCGCCTCGCTGATCGCCTTCGTGCCGCTGTTCCTGGCGCTCAACCGCCGGGTGGCGCGGATCAGCCGGGGCGATGCCGGGCGGCGGCGGTCGCTGGTGCGCAAATGGTTCGCCTCGCTGACGCTGCTGGTCGCCTCGCTGGTGTTCCTGGCGGACGGGATCTCGGTGATCTATGCCCTGCTGAACGGCGACCTGACCGCGCGTTTCGCCGCCAAGGCCGCGCTGGTGGCCGGAGTCGCGGGGCTGGTCTTCGCCTATTACCGGGACGAGCTGAATGATTAAGGGCTGGGCCGCCTTTGCCATCGCGCTGCTGGCCGCCGTCGCGGTCATCGCCGGGCTGGCGCTGACCGGCGGCCCCGGCCAGGCCCGCAAGGAGCGCCGCGACCGCGAGCGGGAAAGCGACCTTTCGGCGCTGGCCCGGCTGGTGGTCTGCCTGGCGCGCGAGAACGGCGACCGCCTGCCCGCGGCGCTGGCGATCACGCCGCAATGCGACTGGCAGGTGCGGCTGGCCGATCCCTTTACCGGCGACGCCTATCGCTACGAGGTGACGGGGCCGCGCAGCTATCGGCTTTGCGCCGGGTTCGAGCTGCCGCCGCGCCGCCCCTCCGGACCGGCGGCGCGCGACGCGGTGGGCTGCAGCGCCCGCAGCTTCATTCCCGCCGGGCCGCAGCGGCCGGGGGCGGCGGCGACGATTCCCTATCGCGACTAGGCCAGGGGCTTTTCCATATAGATGCGGTGCAGCCCAGCCTCGGTCACGCGGCGGGTTTCGGCATAGCCGAGCCGGGCATAGAGCGCCTGATTCTCGACCATGGCGACATGGGTATAAAGCCGCAGCCGGGGCAGGCCCGCCGCGCGGGCGCGCTTTTCCGCGAAATCCATCAGCCGCCGGCCAAGCCCCAGCCCCTGCGCCCGGGGTGAGACCGCCACGTTCTCGACCAGCAGCGCATCGGGCTGCGGGATCAGCACGATCAGGCCCAGCACCGCGCCGTCCCGTTCCAGCAGATGCGTCCGGCCGGCGGCGATGCGCGCGGCATGGTCGTCCAGCATCGGCCCCGGCTTGCGGCCGATGCGGGGCACGTAATGCGCATAGGCGCTGTTCACCAGCGCCTCGATTCCGGCCAGATCGCCGGCCGTGGCAAGGCGCATGTCGTCGTTGTCCATCCCGTGCCCTCCTGCCTGGGCAGTCTGCGCCGGGGCGGGCGGGCCGGCAAGGGCGCGTCAGCCGGGCAGTTCGTCCAGCGGCCGCGCCAGGTTTTCCGGCGCCAGCGCCGCGGAAAGGAAGCGCGGCAGGCCCCCGGCCAGCCGGGCGAAATCCCCGGGCGGGGTCAGGGTCGGATCGGCCTCGACCAGCAGCTCCAGCCCCCACGCCTCGCCATCGCCGCGGATGGTGATGTTGAAACCGTCGCCCGGCCCGTTCGACAGCACGTGCCGCGTGGTCTCGCAGCCGGCGAAGCGCGCCTCGTCAAAGGGCAGCACGTTGATCAGCGGCGAGAAGAAGAAGCGGCTGCGCGGTTCCATGCCGTAATCCTCGGCGATCTGCTCGATGCGATAGCGGCCATGGCGGCGCAGCTTGCGCAGCCGCGCGCCCAGCCGGGCCAGCGCCTCGGCCAGCGGTTCGCCCGGATGAAGCGTCACGTCCAGCGGCAGGATGTTCACCACCAGCGCCGGGACCGAGACGGCGACGCTGCCCATGCGGCTCATATAGGGCAGCCAGACCGGCATGGCGATGCGGCCCTGCGCATCGCGCTTGTGCGCGGCCGAGCCGTCGCGCAGGCGCAGCGCCGCCCAGGCCGAGCAGAGCACCGTCAAGAGGTCCGGCCAGCCCATGCGGACCGCCTGCGCCTGCCGCATCAGCGCCTCGCGCAGGGCCGAGAGGTCATGCGCGGCCGACAGCGCCTCGGCGGGATAGTCCTCGGAGCCCTTGCGCAGCACCCGCGGGCGCGGCTCGGCTTCCAGCACCGCGGCCCAGTGCCGGCCGTCGGCGGCGTGGCGCGGGCTGGCGCGATAGTCGGTTTCCTCGTTCAGATAGTCGGCCAGCGGGCGCAGCGGCTGGCCGGGATCGGCGCCCTGGACCAGCGCGGCGTAAAGCTGGGCGCAGCGGCGCTCGATCAGGCCCATGGCATAGCCGTCCAGCGCGATGTGATGGCCGCGGTTGAACCACAGGTAATGCCCGTCGGCCAGCCGGATCAGCCATTGCGCCGCGATGGGTTGCGCCAGCAGGTCCAGCGCCGCATCGACATCGGCCTGCATCAGCGCGAAGGCGTGGTCGCGCGCATCGGCGCGGTCCGACAGGTCGATGCGGCGCAGCGCGGGCCGCAGCGCCGGATCGACCCGCTGCACCGGCTGGCCGTCGGCGTTGGTGCGGAAGCGCAACGCCATGATGTCGGTCTCGGCGATGGTGGCCTCGATGGCGCGGGCCAGCGCCTCGGGCTCGGCGACCCCGCGCAGTTCCATGGCATGGGCGACGGTCGAGACCGCCTCGCCGGGGTGAAAGCGGAACTCTTCCCAGAAATCCAGCTGGGCCAGCGTCAGGGGCATCCACAACCCCGCGGCCTGATGATGCGTCATGAAATCCCGTCCCTGTCCCAAGGCTTGACAATGCGAAGCGAGAGAGGGCTGGCTGGGAAACGCCGGGAAGGCGCGGCTGGCTTGCTTCGAGAGAGAAAGCGAGATAAAAATACTCAACTATTAACGCCCGTCAAGGTGCCGCAGGTGCCCTGAGCGGGGCTTTGCCGTCGATAAGGTATTCGCATGATTGAATTCAGCCCCTGGCCGCAGGATCTCGCGCAACGCTATCGCGAGGCCGGCTATTGGATCGACCAGCCGCTGACCCATATCCTCGACGCCCAGCTTGCCGCCGCGCCCGCAGCCGAGGCACTGGTCTGCGGCGACCGGCGCTTCAGCTATGCCGACCTGGACCGGCTGTCGCGCAACCTGGCGGCGCGGCTGGCGCAGCAGGGGCTTGGCCATGGCGACACGGCGGTGGTGCAGCTGCCCAATGTGGGCGAGTTCTACATCGCCTTCTTCGCGCTTTTGCGCATCGGCGTGGCGCCGGTGAATGCGCTGTTCAGCCATCGCCGGCTGGAGCTGACCGAATATGTGCGCCAGATCGCGCCGCGCCTGGTCATCGCCTCGCGCCAGCACGAGCTGTTCCGCGACGACGCCCTTGCCGATGAGCTGCGCGTCGGCGGGGTGGGCCATGTCCTGCTGCTGGGCGAGGACGCGCCCGAACGCAGCCTGACCCATTGGCTGGCCGATGGCCCCGAGCTGCCGGCGGGGGCTGGGCCGACGCCCGCCGATCAGGTTGCCTTCTTCCAGCTGTCGGGCGGCAGCACCGGCACGCCCAAGCTGATTCCGCGCACCCATAACGATTACGACTACAGCATCCGCGCCAGCGTCGAGATCTGCGGCGTCACCTCGGCCACGCGCTTCCTCTGCGCGCTGCCGGCGGGGCACAACTTCACCATGAGCTCGCCCGGCGCGCTGGGGGTGTTCCATGCCGGCGGCACGGTGGTCATGGCCCCCAGCCCCGAGCCGCTGACCTGTTTCGACATCATCGCGCGCGAACGCGTCACCATGGTCCCGCTGGTCCCGCCCGCCGTGGCGCTGTGGCTGCGCGCGGTCGAGGAAGAGCCCGCGCGCCGGGCGCAGATCGGCAGCCTCGACCTGATGCTGGTCGGCGGCGCCAGCTTCGCCGAGGCCACGGCGCGGCGCGTGCCGGAACTGCTGGGCTGCCGCTTGCAGCAGGTCTTCGGCATGGCCGAAGGGCTGGTGAACTACACCCGCCTGACCGACCCCGAGGAGGTGATCTTCACCACCCAGGGCCGCCCGATCAGCCCCGACGACGAGGTCCGCATCCTGGACGAGGACGGCCAGCCGGTCCCCGACGGCACGCCGGGCGCGCTGGCCACCCGCGGCCCCTATACCTTCCGCGGCTATTACCGCAGCCCCGAGCACAATGCGAAGGCCTTCGATGCCGAGGGCTTCTATCACTCGGGCGACGTGGTGGTGCGGCAGGGCGGCAACCTGTGCGTCGTCGGCCGCATCAAGGACCAGATCAACCGCGGCGGCGAGAAGATCGCCGCCGAGGAGATCGAGAACCTGCTGGTCCGCCATCCCGACATCACCCATGCCGCGCTGGTCGCGGCCCCCGATGCGCATCTGGGCGAGAAAAGCTGCGCCTTCCTGGTGCTGCGCGACGGGGCGGGCAAGCTTTCCCCGCCGGCGCTGCGCCGGCACCTGCTGGAACTGGGCGTGGCCGAATACAAGCTGCCCGACCGTTTCCGCTTCCTGCCCGAACTGCCGCTGACGGCGGTGGGCAAGATCGACAAGCGCCGCCTGCGCGACAGCCTGGTGGCCGAAACCGCCTGAAAGGACGAATGATGGATATTGCCGAAAAGACCGATCTCAGCCCCGAATGGCTGGCCGCCCGCGTGGCCGCGATGATCGAGGACGATTGCGAGATCGAGCCGGGCGAGAACCTCGTCCTTTACGGGCTCGATTCGATCGCGGTGATGACCTTTTCGTCCGAGCTGAAGCAGATGGGCATCGAGGCCAGCTTCGAGGAGCTGGCCCGCGAGCCGTCGCTGGACAACTGGTGGGCGCTGATCGCGTCGCGGCTGTAACGGGCTTCAGGCGCGCAGCGTCGCGCCGCCGTCGACATACAGGTCGGCCATGGTGACATGGCCCGCCTGGTCGGACAGCATGAACATCACCGCGCCGGCGATGTCCTCGGGCGTCGCCAGCTTCTTCAGCGGGATGCCGGTGCGATAGGCTTCCAGGCTGCCCTCGATCACCGCGCGCTCGCCGGCGCCGCCGTCCTCGGTCCACATGCCGGTCTGCATCGGCGTCAGGGTCGAGCCCGGCGCGACGATGTTGCAGCGCACGCCCTGCGCCGCCAGTTCCAGCCCCAGGCAGCGGACCAGCATGGTCGCCGCCGCCTTCGAGGCGGCATAGGCGCCCATGTTCAGGCGCGGAATCCCCGCCGCGTTCGAGCTGACCGCGACAATGGCGCCGCCGCCGTTGCGCACCATGGCGCGGCCGAAGGCGCGGGTGACGTTGAAGGTGCCTCGGGCATTGACGCCCATCACCCGCTCCCATTCCTCGGGCGCGATATCCAGCAGCGGCCCGATGCCCAGCACGCCGGCCGCATGGACGCCCAGCCCCAGCGGGCCATGCGCGGCCTCGACCTCGGCCACCACCGTCTCGACGGCATCGCCGTCGCGCACGTCCAGCGCCCGGTTCTCGGCCCCCGCGACCGGGTTCGCGGCCAGCGCCGATTCGGTATCGCTGGCGACGACCGTCGCGCCGGCGTCCAGCAGCGCGGCGACCACGGCCCGGCCGATGCCGCCGGCCGCGCCGGTGACGATGGCGGTCCGGCCCTGAAATCCGGTCAGGCGCATGACTTCACCTCTTGCGCTTCCAGTGCGGCCAGCGCCTGCCGGGTGGACAGGGCCACGCCGCAGGTGGCGGCGATCCAGCCCATGGCCATGTCCTGTTTCTCGCGCGAGAAATCGGCCTGGGCATCGGCCACGGCAAAGACCTCGATGTCGCGCTGGAACGCCTCGACGGCGGTGGCGAGGCAGCCGATATGGGCATAGACGCCGCAGATCATCAGCTGGTCGCGGCCGCGCGCCCGCATCAGATGCTCCAGGTTGGAACGCTGGAAGGCACTGTAGCGATGCTTGACCAGCACGATGTCGCCCGCGGCCGGGGCCAGTTCGGGCAGGATCTCCTCGTGCTCGGGGACGGCGCTCATGCCCGGCCCCCACAGGTCGGCCTGCAGGCCGCGATCCGGGCGGAACTGGTCGCCCTTCTGCGCGGTGTAGAACACCGGCACGCCCGTCGCCCGCGCCGCATGGATCAGCCGCGCGATATTGCCGACCACCGGCGCCAGCGGCGCGCCCTCGGGATAGGGGCGGCAGAAATAGCGCTGCATGTCATGGACCAGCAGCGCCAGCCGGTCGCGGTCGGGCTGCCAGGGCCCGCGGGCCTTGGGCAGCTCGGCCTCGGTCGGGGGGGCATAGGGGGCGATGCCGGGCAGGGCCATCAGTTCTCTCCGTCCTTGCGCGCCACCCCGGCCAGGCCCGCATCCTGCGGCAGGCCCAAGGCGGCCAGGAAGGCGCCGAATTTCGCGCCGGTTTCGGCGGCCTCGGCCATCGGGTCCGAGCCGGGAACGATCCCCGCCCCGGCATAAAGCCGCGCCTGCCGGCCGCTGATCTCGGCGCAGCGGATGGCGACATACCAGGCGCCGTCGCCGCCCGCCTCGCACCAGCCGACCGCGCCGGCATAGAAATCCCGCGCCACGGGTTCAAGGGCCTTGATGAAGCCCGCCGCCCGCGCCATCGGCACGCCGCAGACCGCCGGCGTCGGATGCAGTGCCGAGGCCAGCACGACCGAGGGCGTGCCCTCGTCCTTCAGCCGCCCCTCGATCCGGGTGCCCAGGTGCCACATGCTGCGGGTCGAGGTGACGCGCGTGCCCTCGGGGCAGCCCAGCTCGCGGCACCAGGGCGCCAGCGTGTCGAGGATGGATTCCACCACCAGCGCATGTTCGCGGTGATCCTTGCCCGAGCCGGCCAGCGCCTCGGCGGCAGCGCGGTCGGCGACCGGATCGGCCAGCCGGCGCGCCGAACCTGCCAGCGGATGCGAGGCGATGCTGCGGCCCCGCTTCTCGACCAGCAACTCGGGCGTGGCGCCGCAAAGCGTCCGGCCCTGCGGATGGTCGGGCCCGGCGGGCAGCGCCACGCGGAAGGCCGTGACGCTGCGGTCGGCGCGCAGCCGGGCCATCAGCGCCTCGACTGGGATCGGGACGGCGGATTCGACCAGCAGCGTGCGGGCCAGCACGATCTTTTCCAGCGCGTGGCGGCTGCCGGCCTCTTCGGCCATGATGCCAAGCGCGCGGGCCACGGCGCCGGCATAGTCCCCTGCCGCAGGCTCGGCGGCCAAGTGCCAGTCCGGCAGCGGCAGGCCCTGCGGCGCGATGCCCGTCGGCGCGGGTGCCTCGCCGCGCCGGCATTGCCACAGACAGTCCGCCGCCTCGCGGTCGAAAGGCAGGGCGCCGCCGATCATCTCGCCCGGCGCGGCTGCGGCAAGGGCCGCCGCGACCCGCGCCTCCAGCGTCGCCGCATTGCCGGGGGCGACCCGCCGCGCCGCGCCCCGGCCAAGGATGCGCCCCGAAGGGCCGTCGAAACCGAAAAGGACTGGATCAGGCACAGGCGACGCCGCTTTCTCAGGCGCCTCGGACAGGCGGATGTTCATGATGCATCTCTTTTCAAAGGAATTTCGCCCCGGGCCCGGGTGCCGCCCGCTGCGGGGAAAATGGCGTGGGCTGCGCAGACATGGACGATGCTGCGATCAGATATCCGGGGCAGAACTCTCCTGCGCAGGGTTGGTGACTGACGTCTCGGGTGGCGAACCGCCGCAACCCCCAAGGGGCCGGGCCGGTCGGGTGGATGTCCCGCCCCTCAGCTTCCCGGGCGCAATCTGTCAAAGCACCTCCGGAAAGGCAAGTAAAAAGATCAGGATTATTCCCGGCAGGCGAAATGTCGCAGATTTACCCTGGGGCAGGGCCGGAACCCGGCGCCGGGCAAGGGGGTTGCGGGGCGTGGCAACGGGGAAAGACGACCAGATGACCAGCCAATGCGACCCTGCGGAAGGCCCCGGATTCGAACTGGGCAATGCACGGGTCTGTGCCATCGTGAACATGGGCTCGGGCCGCGAGGCGGGCGAGGACATCGCCGGCAAGTTGCGCGGCGCGCTGCACGGGCGGGTGGCCGCGTTCGAGGTCCGCGGCACCGGCAAGGGCGCCGACCTGCCCGCCATGGCCCGGGCCGCGGTGGCCGAGGGCTTCGACCTGATCGTCGCGGCGGGGGGCGACGGCACCCAGGCCGCCGTGGCCGGAGCGGTCGCGGGCACGCGGGCGGCGATGGCGGTGATCCCCGGCGGCACCTTCAACTATTTCGCCCGCGACCTCGGCTCGGGCGAGACGGTCGAGGCGGCTCTGGCGATCTTCGACGCCCCCCGCATCCGCCGGGTCCATGTCGGCGAAATGAACGGCATGATCTTCCTGAACAACGCCAGCTTCGGGGCCTATCCCGAGATCCTGCGGCGCCGCGAAAGCATCTATCGCCGCTGGGGCCGCTCGCGGCTTGCGGCCTATTGGTCGGCGGTGGTGGCACTGTGGACCCTGCGCCGGCCGCTGCACCTGACGGTGCGCGCGAATGGCGAAGAGCGGCATTTCACCACCGCGCTGGCCTTCGTGGCGAAAAGCGCCTACCAGCTGGACAGTTTCGGGCTGGAGGGGGCCGATTGCGTGCGCCGGGGCCAGCTGGCGCTTCTGGTGGCGCGGGCCAGGCGGCCGGGGCCGCTGGTGCGCTCGGCCCTGCGGCTGGCCATCGGCAAGACGGCGCGCTATGCCGATTTCGACCTGATCTGCGCCGATGAATTCGAGCTCGAGACCGTGCCGCGCCATGAATACGTCGCCCATGACGGCGAGAAGACCTGGATGGATTCACCCTTTCGCGTCCGCGTGCGGCACGGCGCGCTGAAGGTGCTGGTCCCGGCCGGAAGCGGCGGGCGGGATGCCGGATGACCCGCATCCTGCATCTCTCGGACCTGCATTTCGGGCTGGAGCGCAAGCCGCTGGTCGAGCCGCTGATCGAGCGGATCAACGCCGCCCGCGCCGATCTGGTGGTGGTGACGGGCGACTTGACCCATCGCGGTCGCTCGGCGCAGTTCGCCCAGGCCGCCGCCTTCCTGCGGCGGATCGAATCGCCGCTGCTGGCGGTGCCCGGCAATCACGACATCCCGCTTTATCGGCTGGCGGACCGGATGATGCGCCCCTATCGCCGCTGGCGCCGCGCCATCGCCGAGAATCTCGAGCCGGTCGGCCATGTCGGCCACCTGCGGGTGCAGGGCGTGAACAGCGTCGATCCGATGGCCTGGCAGCGCGGGATCATCACGCCGGCGCAGGTGGCGCGGGTGATCGCCGGGCTGGACCCCGACTGCATCAACATCGTCGCGCTGCACCACCCGATGCAGCAGCGCCCGCAGGTGGACAAGGCGCTGATGCAGGGCGCCCCCGCCGCCCTGGCCCGCTTCGAGGCCGAGGGCGTGCAACTGGTCCTGTCCGGCCATCTGCATCTGTGGTCGATCGGCGCCTTCCTCGGCGACGAGGGGCGGGCGATCCTGCAGGTCCAGGCCGGCACCGCGCTTTGCGACCGCCCCGGCGACCGGCAGAACGAATTCGCCGTGCTGGACTTCGCCGGCCCGGACCTGCTGGTCGAACGCCATGTCGCACCCATGACCGAACCCGGCTTCCGCCCGCCCGAACATCTGCGTTTCACGCGCCGCAGCGGGCTTTGGCGCCCGGCCTGAGATCTTTCTTGGACAAATATCCCGGGGGAGCGCCTTCCCGGCCCCGTCGAGGGGCCGGGAAGGCGCGGGGGCAGAGCCCCCGGCCTGCGTCACCGCCTGGGCTCGACGCGGATCCGGGTGCCCCAGGGATCGCGGAACTCGGTCGCCCCCAGCGCCTGCAGCCGGTCGGGATCGGCGGCCAGCACCACCTCGGCCAGCCCGGCCGCATCCGGGCTGCGCAAGCCCGCGCCGCGGCTGTTCCAGACATTGCCCGCCACATGGTGATGATACCCGCCGGTGGCGAAGAAGCTGGCGCCGAAGCGATGCGCCATGCGCGCCATGCCCAGACGGTTCATCCAGAAATCCTCGGCCGCGGCCAGATCGCCGACCTGCAGGTGCACATGCCCGACCACGCTGCCCCCGGGCGCGCCGCGCCAGGGCCCGTCCGCCGCCGCCAGCAGGGCGCGCAGGTCCAGCGCGCCGGTGTCCATCCGCACCTCGGCGCCGTCATGCTGCCAGGCCGAGCGCGGCCGGTCGGCATAGATCTCGATGCCGTTGCCCTCGGGGTCGCGCAGATAGACCGCCTCGCTGACCAGATGGTCCGAGGCGCCGTCAAGGCCGATCCCCCGGTCGGCGGCATGGCGCAGCCAACGCCCCAGCGCCCGACGGTCGGGCAGCAGGAAGGCGGTGTGGAACAGCCCCGCCTCTTGCGGGCGCGGCCGGGCGGCCTTGTCGCGATGCAGCTCCAGCAGCGGCAGGCTGCCGGCGCCCAGCACCAGCTCCTCGCCGCCGCCCGAAAGCCGTTCCAGCCCGATGGCGGACTGGTAGAAATCCGCGACCCTGTCGAGGTCGTTGACGATCAGCGCCACCCGGCCGATCTGGATCGGGGCATCGCTCGTGGCCATGTCGGTCTCCTTCATTCCCGTTATGCCCCAGATAGGCGCGGGCGGAATGGCAGGAAATGGCGCCAATCGGGAAAAACTGACGCCAATAAGGCGACAATCGGCGCGGATTGCCTTCCCTGACGCAGCGGCGCATGATGCGGGGCCCTTTCGCCTGCCGGAACCCGATGAAGCCCCGCGCCCCCAAGACCCGATCCGCCAAGACCCTGTCCCGCCATGCCGCGCCCAAGCCCCCGCCCGGACCGCAACCCGAGCCGGCGCCGCTGGCCGCCGATCCGGCGCGGATGGAGATCTTCCTGGTCGCCACCCCCGGGCTGGAGGAACCGCTGGCTGAGGAAGCCCGCGCGCTTGGCTGGGACGCGCAGGTCCAGCCCGGCGGCGTCAGCTTCATCGGCGGCTGGCCAGATGTCTGGCGGGCGAACCTGGACATCCGCGGCGCGACCCGCGTCCTCGCGCGCATCGGCGCCTTTCGCGCCATGCATCCGGCGCAGCTCGACAAGCGCGCCCGCCGTTTTCCCTGGGCGGACTGGCTGCGCCCGGACGTGCCCATCCGCATCGAGGCCAGCAGCCGCAAGTCCCGCATCTATCACGCCGGCGCCATCACCCAGCGCGTCGAGGCCGCCCTCCGCGACAGCCTCGGCGTTCCCGTTGCCGAGGATGCGCCGGTCACGCTGAAGATCCGCATCGAGGACGACCTTTGCACCCTCAGCCTGGACACATCGGGCGAATCGCTGCACCGGCGCGGCCACAAGCAGGCGGTGGGCAAGGCGCCGATGCGCGAGACCATGGCGGCGATGTTCCTGCGCCAATGCGGCTTCGACGGGCACGAGCCGGTGCTGGACCCGATGTGCGGCTCGGGCACCTTCGTCATCGAGGCGGCCGAGATCGCGGCGGGCCTGCGTCCCGGCCGGATGCGGCATTTCGCCTTCGAGCGGCTGCCCGGCTTCGACCCGCAGGCATGGCAGGCGATGCGCGCCGCCGCTGTCCCCTCTGCCCCCGCGCAGCCCCGCTGTCACGGCAGCGACCGCGACCCGGGCGCCATCCGCATGAGCCGCGAGAATGCCGAACGCGCCGGCGTCGCGGCCCTGACCCGGTTCGAAACCTGCGCCTTTGCCGACCTGCAACGGCCCGAAGGCCCGCCCGGCCTGGTCATCATCAACCCGCCCTATGGCGCCCGCATCGGCAACAAGGGGCCGCTCTTCGGCCTGCACGCGGCGTTGGGCGAGGTGCTGCGCGAGCGGTTCCGGGGCTGGCGCGTCGGGCTGGTGACCAGCGAGGCGCCGCTGGCCCGCGCCACCGGCCTGCCCTTCCGCGAGCCGGGGCCCTATGTCGCGCATGGCGGGTTGAAGGTCCGGCTGTGGCAGACGGGCCCGCTGTGAGGGGCCGCGCCGCAAGCCGGGGCATCGCCGCCCTGATCCTGGCGCTGGCCGCCGGCCCGACGCTGGCCGATTGCGCGCCGCCGGGCGAGTTGCTCTTTGCCTGCGAATTCCCCGAGCGCAAGGCGCGGGTCGAGATCTGCGGGCTGCCCGGCGGCGCGCTGGACTACGCCTATATCTCGCCCAAGGGCCGCGAGCTGAGCTTCCGGGCCGACAGCGGCATCGGCGGCGTCAAGGACCATGTGCAGGGCATCCATGGCCCGGCCTATGCCACCGCGCTGTCGAACGGCGGCACGGTCTATGCGGTCTTCGTGGACGGCGCGTTGATGAACCTGGACGGCGAGGGGCAAGAGCTGAGCTCGCCCAACCCGGCGGTATTGCAGGTCTATGGCTCGGAACAGGATTTCAACGATTACAAGCAGGACAAGCCGATCCAGCGCCGGGTCTGCTATCCTCCCTCGATCAGGATCGATCATGAAAATTTCGGGCCGGGCTAAGCGATGACGGGAAAAAGGCAGTTTCTTGCCGGATTGGGCCTGGCCGGGCAGGCGGTGGCGAATTGCGGGCCGGGCATGATGCCGGTGCTGACCTGCGACATCCTGACCGCCGACCAGCGGGTCGAGTTCTGCGCCGAACGGCCGGACGCCGAGGGGCAGTCGAACCGCTACAGCTACAATTTCGCCGAGGCCCTCGGCGCACCCGAACTCTATTTCGAGGACACGGGCTATTATTTCTCGACCAAATATTACCAGCCCAGCCAGGATGCCGAAAATACCCAGGGCTTCGGCCTGGCGCATGGCCAGCACGTCTATGCCTTCTTCGTGACCGGGGTGGACGGCGGCCATGTCCGCATGGCGCAGCTGCATGTCTACGACAGCGTCGACGCCTTCCAGAGCGACCGGGGCGAGACCGAGAGCCTGCGGCTTTATTGCGAACCGCGCTCGATCCGGGTGAACTGGGACTTCATTCGCCCCTAGCGGCCTAGTCCTTGCCGATCCTTGCCATGCGGCGGCGGGCCGGCCAGCGCGGCAGGTCCGGCACCTCCAGCAACTCGCCCGGCCGCACCACCGAGGCGAGCCAGGTCAGATCCCGCCGGGCCATGGCGATGCAGCCGGCGGTGGGAAAGCCCGGCCGGCGCCATTGATGCAGGAAGATCGCCGAGCCGGCGCCGGGCCGCGCCTGCGGAAAGTTCCAGTCGGTGACCAGCACGATGTCGTAAAGCGGATCGGCCCGCCGCATCGCCTCGTGGCTGGGGGCGAAGGGCGCGCGCACCGGCTGGTTATAGGCCGGATCGCCCGAGGCATCGCACCACAGGTCGCCGGGCAGGATCGGCCGCGCCCAGCCCGAGGGCCGCGCCACCCGGTCGGGACGATAGAGCAGCCCGACGATGCGGTGCCGGCCGACGGGGGTCGCGCCGTCGCCTTCGCGCTTGGCGCGCGTCAGCCCGCCGCGGCCGACCGAACAGGGCAGTAGCCGGCCGCGCGCCCACAGCCCCAGCGGCGTCAGCCGGATCACAGCAGGTGCCCCGATTTCGCGGCCTTCACGTCCAGATAGCCGGTATTGTGGCGGTTGCGGGGGGTGATCAGCGGCACGCGCTCGGCCACGCGGATGCCGTGGCCCTCCAGCATCGCCACCTTCCTGGGATTGTTGGTCATCAGCCGCACCGAACCGAAGCCCATCTTCTTCAGGATGCCGGCGCCGATGCGGAAATCGCGCTCGTCGTCCTCGAAGCCTAGGCGGTGGTTGGCCTCGACCGTGTCGAAGCCCTGGTTCTGCAGCGCATAGGCGCGCATCTTGTTGGCCAGGCCGATACCGCGCCCCTCCTGGTTCAGGTAAAGCAGCACGCCCTCGCCCGCCTGGCCCATGGCGGCCAGCGCGGCATGCAGCTGCGGGCCGCAATCGCATTTCAGGCTGCCCAGCACGTCGCCGGTGAAGCAGGCCGAATGCAGCCGCGCCAGCACCGGCGCCGCGCGCGAGGGGGCGCCGATCTCGACCGCGTAATGCTCGGCCTCGCCGGTGTCGGGGCGGAAGATGTGCAGCTTGGCGTTCTCGGCGGCCAGCAGCGGCAGGCGCGCGGCGGCGACGGGGGCCATCGCGGCCTCGGTCGCCATCTGCGCCAGCGCCGGGCCGGGGGAAAGCCGCGTCAGCCCCTCGGGCGGATCGGCCAGGGGCACCACCAGCACCGCGGGCAGCAGCTGCGCCGATTTCGCCAGGGCGATGCCGGCGCGATGCGGATCGACATCGCCGCCGCGCGGGCTGCGGAATGGCCCCTTCATCGGCGTCATCAGGTCGCCGGCCGGATCGGCCACGGCGCGCAGCCAGGCCAGATCGGCATCGTCCGGCACCGCGACCCGCGCCAGGTCGCGGTCATAGACCCGGACCTTCAGCGTCTCGGCCCGCGGCTCGGTGATCGCCAGCACGGCGGGGCCGAGGGCGCGCATCGTCTTCAGCCGGTCGGCCCGCAGCGTCTCGACCGCCGCGACCAGCTGGCCGCCGATCACCACGGGCAGGCCGATGCGCAGATCGGCGCGGGCGCGCGACAGGGTCTCGGTCAGGGTCGGGATCAGGGTCATCGGGCCAGCATGGTTGAAACAATCTGAAACATAGGGCGGATTTCCGACAACTCCATGTGAGAATTGCTGCAAACCGCTGGACGCCTGCCGCGCCGCGCCACAGTTTTCCGCCATAACGCCAAAGGAGGCAAGAATGGCCGGACTGAAAAAGATCCTGCTGGTCGACGACGAGGAAGACCTGCGCGAGGCCCTGGCCGAGCAATTGGTCGCCACCGAGGATTTCGAGGTGTTCGAGGCCGGCACGGGCCACGAGGCGGTGGAAAAGAGCAAGGGCGCCATCTTCGACCTGGTGGTGCTGGACGTGGGCCTGCCCGACACAGACGGGCGCGAGCTGTGCAAGCGGCTGCGCAAGCAGGGCGTCAAGTGCCCCATCGTCATGCTGACCGGCCACGATACCGATGCCGATACCATCCTGGGGCTGGATTCGGGCGCGAACGACTACATCACCAAGCCGTTCAAGTTCCCGGTGCTGCTGGCCCGGCTGCGCGCCCAGCTGCGCACGCATGAGCAGTCCGAGGACGCGATCTTCCAGCTTGGCCCCTATACGTTCAAGCCGGCGATGAAGATGCTGATCGACCAGAAGGACCGCAAGATCCGGCTGACGGAAAAGGAAACCAACATCCTGAAATTCCTGTATCGCGCCCAGGACGGGGTGGTGCCGCGCGACGTGCTTCTGCACGAGGTCTGGGGCTACAATGCCGGCGTGACCACGCATACGCTGGAGACCCATATCTATCGCCTGCGCCAGAAGATCGAGCCCGACCCCTCGAACGCGCGGCTGCTGGTCACCGAATCCGGCGGCTATCGCCTGGTCGCTTGATCTATGTTCATCGGCGGAACCCGCGCATGGCTGGCGGGTTCTGCCTGCGAAGCCCGGTGGTCGGAGGATGCGGCCACATGATGACCCGGCCCCGGCCCGTCCGGCGGCCGGGTTTTCCGTCGGCGCGGCCCTGCGGGGGCGCTTCGCCCCCCGCACCCCCCGAGGATATTTGAGCAAGAAAGAAGCCCGAAGGCTCGGCCCCCCGATGCGGGGGTGTCCTTCTTTCTTGTGCAAGTATCCTCGGGGGTCCGGGGGCAGACAGCCCCCGGCCGCAGCCGTGATGGACAAGCCGGCCATGGCCCCTTAGGGTCCGTCCCCGAAAAGGAGCTGCCATGTTCACCATCGCCACCTGGAACATCAATTCGGTCCGTCTGCGCGAGGCGCTGGTCGCCCGCTTCCTGACCGAGGAAGCGCCGGACATCCTGTGCCTGCAGGAGACCAAGAGCCCGGTCGAGAAGATCCCGCTGGAGGCGTTCCGGGCGCTGGGCTACCGGCATTTCGTGGCGCGCGGGCAGAAGGGCTATAACGGCGTCGCCATCCTGTCGAAGCTGCCGATCGAGGATGCGGGCGACCGCGACTATGCCGGGCTTGGCCATGCCCGCCATGTCGCCGCCCGGCTGGAGAACGGGGTCACTATCCACAACTTCTACGTGCCGGCGGGCGGCGACATTCCCGACCGCGAGCAGAATGTGAAGTTCGGCCAGAAGCTGGATTTCCTGACCGAGATGCGCGACGCCTTCCACGCCGACAGGCCGGCGCGCTCGATCATGGTGGGCGACCTGAACATCGCCCCGCGCGAGGACGACGTCTGGTCGCACAAGCAATTGCTGAAGATCGTCAGCCACACGCCGGTCGAGGTCGAGCATCTGGGCGCCGCGCAGGATGCCGGGAAATGGGTGGACATCACCCGCCAGGACATTCCGCAGGGCCTGCTTTACAGCTGGTGGAGCTATCGCGCCCGCGACTGGGACGCCGCCGACAAGGGCCGGCGCCTGGACCATATCTGGGCCACGCCGGACATCGCCAATGCGGGCCACGGCAGCCGCATCCTGCGGCCGCTGCGCGGCTGGCAGCAGCCCAGCGACCATGTGCCGGTGCTGGCCAGCTTCGATCTCTGACCCCGCCCGAAGGCCGCGCCGCCAGGCGAAACTTGCATCGCGCCGGCCGCTGCGCCATCTAGGGGGCAACCCTTTCGCATGAGGAATTCCGATGCTCGAGCTTGGCTCCGCCCCCAAAGATGCCGCCCCCGCCGATATCATCAAGGACGTGACCGAGGCGACCTTCATGGCCGATGTGGTCGATGCCTCGATGACGGTGCCGGTCATCGTCGATTTCTGGGCGCCCTGGTGCGGCCCCTGCAAGACGCTGGGCCCGCAGCTGGAGGCCGAGGTCGCCCGCCACAAGGGCCGCGTCCGCATGGCCAAGGTCAATGTAGACGAGAACCAGATGATCGCCGGCCAGTTGC
This sequence comes from Paracoccus sp. J55, assembly GCF_000513975.1. Classification (NCBI taxonomy): domain Bacteria; kingdom Pseudomonadati; phylum Pseudomonadota; class Alphaproteobacteria; order Rhodobacterales; family Paracoccaceae; genus Paracoccus; species Paracoccus sp. J55. The sequence goes on along the minus strand of NZ_AZVA01000032.1, from coordinate 34,679 downwards.
GGGTGCAGTCGATCCCGACCGTCTATGCCTTCTTCCAGGGCCAGCCGGTCGACGCCTTCCAGGGCGCGATCCCGCAAAGCCAGATCAAGCAGTTCGTCGAGAAGCTGGCGGCCATGGCCGGCGATGACGGCGGCCTGGCCGAGGCGCTGGAGGCGGCCGAGGCGATGATCGCCGAGGGCGCGCCCGAGGATGCGGCCGAGACCTTTGCCGCGATCCTGGAGGAGGAGCCCGAGAACGCCGCCGCCTGGGGCGGTCTGGTCCGCGCCCATCTGGCCGCCGGCCATGCCGACCGCGCCCAGGAGGCTTTGGCGCAGGTGCCCGCTGCCATCGCCAATGCCGCGCCGGTCGAGGCGGCACGCGCCCAGCTGCAGCTGGCGCGGCAGGCCGCCGAGGCCGGGCCGCTGGACGAGCTGCGCCAGAAGGTCGAGGCCGACCCGGCCGACCAGCAGGCGCGTTTCGACTATGCCACCGCGCTGCATGCCGCGGGCGAGGTCGAGGAGGCCATCGACCAGCTTCTGGAAGCCTTCCGCCGCGACCGCGACTGGAACGAGGGCGCCGCCAAGGCGCAGCTTCTGACCATCTTCGACGCGATGAAGCCCACCGATCCGCTGGCGCAGAAGGGGCGCCGCCGGCTGTCCTCGCTGATCTTCGCCTGACATGTCGCGCGGCATCGACCTGCCCGAGACCGTCCCGCTGTTCCCGCTGCCGGGCGCGGTGCTGATGCCCCGCACCCGCCTGCCGCTGCAGATCTTCGAGCCGCGCTATCTGCAGATGGTCGAGGACGTGCTGAAGACCCCCTCGCGGCTGATCGGCATGATCCAGCCGGCCGAGGGCGGGCTGGACGCGCTGGCCCAGGTCGGCTGCGCGGGCCGGATCGTCGCCTTTTCCGAACTGGACGACGGGCGGCTGATGATCTCGCTCAAGGCGCGCTCGCGCTTCCGGCTGAACGAGGTGCGGCCCGGCTTCACCCCCTATCTGCGCGGCCAGGTGGACTGGTCTGGCTATGAGACGGACCTGGCCGTCCAGCCCGAGGAAGACCCGCGGTTCGAGCGCAAGGGCTTCATGGCGCGGCTGGGCCGCTATATGGAGCAGCGCGGCCTGTCCACCGACTGGGACGCCGCCGAGGCCTCCGAGGAGGAGACGCTGGTCAATTCCCTGTCCATGCTGCTGCCCTTCGCCCCCGAGGAAAAGCAGGCGCTGCTGGAGGCGCCGACGCTGTTCAAGCGCCGCATCCTGCTGGAGGGGCTGCTGGAATACGCCCTGCACGGCGGCGACAACGAGGAGACGATCCAGTGACCGATGCGACCGAACGCGGCTATGACCGCCACATGCTCGAGGCGCTGGTCTGCCCGGTGACCCATGCGACGCTGCGCTACGACGCCCGGGCGCAGGAGCTCGTCTCGGAGGCCGCGGGGCTGGCCTTTCCGATCCGCGACGGCATTCCGATCATGCTGCTGAACGAGGCGCGGCAGATCCGCGCCTGAGAAAGGGCGGGCGCACGGACGGCTTGGGGGGAGGTCGTGCGCCCGCGCCGCGGTCAGAGCCGGCAGATCTCGGACCGCACCAGGAAGCGCCGCTCGCGCCCGTTGTCCAGGCTGAACATGCCACCGCGGCCGGGCACCACGTCGATGACCAGGCGGGTATGCTTCCAGGCTTCGTATTGGCTGGCCGAGATATAGAAGGGCATGCCGCCGATCTCGCCCAGCTTCACGTCATGCGCGCCGATGCGGAATTCGCCCTGCGGGTAGCACATGGGCGAGGACCCGTCGCAGCAGCCCCCGGACTGGTGGAACAGCACCGGCCCGTGATCGGCGACGATCTCGGCCAGCAGCGCCAGCGCCGCCGGGGTGGCCTCGACCTGGTCCGGCCCATCGGGATTGGCGACGGGTTCCATGCTCAGCCCGCCATGTCCAGCACCATGCGGCCCTCGATCTGGCCCTGGTGCATCTTGCCGAAGATGTCGTTGATGTCCTCGAGCTTCGCCTTGTGCACGGTCGCCCTGACCTTGCCCTCGCCGGCGAAGTCCAGCGATTCCTGCAGGTCCAGCCGCGTGCCGACGATCGAGCCGCGCACGGTGATGCCGTTCAGCACCATGCCGAAGATGTCCAGCGGGAAGTCGCCCGGGGGCAGGCCGTTCAGCGCCACCGTGCCGCCGCGCGCGACCATGCCGATGGCCTGCTCGAAGGCCTTGCGGCCGACCGCCGTGACCAGCACGCCCTGCGCGCCGCCATCGGTCTGGCGCTTGATCGCCGCCGCCGGGTCGGGTTCGGTCGCGGCGTTTACCGTCACGCTGGCGCCCAGCTTGCGGGCCAGCGCCAGCTTGTCGTCGTCGATATCGACGGCGGCGACGTTCAGCCCCATGGCCTTGGCATATTGCACCGCCATGTGCCCCAGCCCGCCGATGCCCGAGATCACCACCCAGTCGCCGGGCTTGGTGTCGGTGACCTTCAACCCCTTGTAGACCGTGACGCCCGCGCAGAGCACCGGGGCGATGTCCAGGAAGTCGACGTTCTTCGGCAGGTGGCCGACATAGTTCGGATCGGCCACCACATATTCGGCAAAGCCGCCGTTCACGGAATAGCCGGTGTTGAGCTGGCTTTCGCACAAGGTCTCCCATCCGCCCAGGCAATGCCGGCAATGGCCGCAGGCGGTATAGAGCCAGGGCACGCCAACCCGGTCGCCTTCCTTGACATGCTTCACCCCGGCGCCCACGGCCGAGACGAAGCCCACGCCCTCGTGCCCCGGAATGAAGGGCGGGTTGGGCTTGACCGGCCAGTCGCCCTCGGCGGCGTGCAGGTCGGTATGGCAGACGCCGGACGCCTGGATCCTGACCTGGATCATGCCGGGACCGGGTTCGGGGACCGGCACCTCGTCGATGGTCAGCGGCTTGCCGAATGCGCGCACGACGGCGGCCTTCATGGTCTTGGCCATGAGAGGGGACTCCTTGCAGTTGTCATCGGGGGAGGGGAGGAACGGGCCGGGCGCAGGGTGACGCGCGCCCGGCCATTCCCTTAGAAGAAGCCCAGCTTCTTCGGGGAATAGCTGACCAGCATGTTTTTGGTCTGCTGATAGTGGTCCAGCATCATCTTGTGCGTCTCGCGCCCGATGCCGGACTGCTTGTAGCCGCCGAAGGCCGCATGGGCCGGATAGGCGTGATAGCAATTGGTCCAGACCCGGCCGGCCTTGATGCCGCGGCCCATGCGGTAGCAGGTATTGGCATCGCGCGACCACACACCGGCGCCAAGCCCGTAAAGCGTGTCATTGGCGATCTCCAGCGCCTCGGCCTGGTCCTTGAAGGTGGTGACCGAGACCACCGGGCCGAAGATTTCCTCCTGGAAGATCCGCATCTTGTTGTTGCCGCGGAAGATCGTCGGCTCGATGTAATAGCCGCCCGACAGCTCGCCGCCCAGATCGGCCGCCTTGCCGCCGGTCAGCACCTCGGCGCCCTCCTTCTTGCCGATGTCGAGATAGCTGAGGATCTTTTCCTTCTGCTCGCTCGACGCCTGCGCGCCGATCATGGTGTCGCTTTCGCGCGGGTCGCCCTGCTTGATCGCCTGCACGCGCTGGACCGCGCGCTCCATGAACTTGTCATAGATCGATTCCTGGATCAGCACGCGCGACGGGCAGGTGCAGACCTCGCCCTGGTTCAGCGCGAACATCGTGAAGCCTTCCAGCGCCTTGTCGAAGAAATCGTCGTCCTCGCGCGCCACGTCGGCAAAGAAGATGTTCGGGGACTTGCCGCCCAGTTCCAGCGTCACCGGGATCAGGTTCTCGGATGCGTATTGCATGATCAGCCGCCCGGTCGTCGTCTCGCCGGTAAAGGCGATCTTGGCGATCCGGTTGCTGGACGCCAGCGGCTTGCCGGCCTCTAGCCCGAAGCCGTTGACGATGTTCAGCACGCCCGGCGGCAGCAGGTCGCCGATCAGGTTGGCCCAGACCATGATGCCGGCGGGGGTCTGCTCGGCCGGTTTCAGCACCACGCAATTGCCGGCGGCAATCGCCGGGGCCAGCTTCCAGCAGGCCATCAGCAGCGGGAAGTTCCACGGGATGATCTGCCCCACCACGCCCAGCGGCTCGTGGAAGTGATAGGCGACGGTGTCGTCGTCGATCTGGCTGATCGAGCCTTCCTGCGCCCGCAGCACGCCGGCGAAATAGCGGAAATGGTCGATGGCCAGCGGCAGGTCGGCGGCCATGGTCTCGCGGATCGGCTTGCCGTTGTCCCAGGTCTCGGCGGTAGCGAGCAGCTCCAGGTTCTGCTCCATCCGGTCGGCGATCTTCAGCATGATGTTGGCGCGCTCGGCCGGGCTGGTCGCGCCCCATTTGTCCTTGGCGGCATGGGCGGCATCCAGCGCCAGCTCGATATCGCCGGCCTCGGAGCGCGCGATCTCGCCGATCTCGGCGCCGGTGATCGGGGTCGTGTTGGTGAAATACCGGCCCGAGACGGGCGCCACCCATTTGCCGCCGATGAAATTGTCGTAGCGCGCCTCGAAGGGCAGCGCGTTCACGCCCCGGAAAGGATGCGTCTGGTCGTTCGGCATGATCTTCCTCCTGTCAGCCCGGCTCCTCCAGCCGGTTGCACAAGAGCCTGTGCCCGGACGCCTTCCGGGTCAACGCGGGGCTTCGCGCCGCGGGGCGGATGTGTTTCAGGGGCGAGACAGTTTGCCGGGATTTTCGTCGATGCCCAGCCGCGCCATGCGGCGATAGAGCGTCGCCCGCCCCACGCCCAGGGCCCGGGCGGCGGCCGAGACATTGCCCTCGGCCCTGGCCAGCGCGCGAATCACGGCGGCGCGTTCGGCGCGCTCGAACCCGGTCGCCTCGTCCTGCCGGCCCAGCAGGTCCGAGGCCGGGCGCGGGCGCAATTGCCCCTCTTTCTCAAGGCCGAAGGCGCGGCGGGCGGCGCGGTTGGCGCCGATGGCCAGATCGTCCTTGTCCACCGCGATCAGCAGCGTGCCGTCCTCGACCCCCTCGGCAGGCGGCGCGACAATGCGCGCGCCGGGAAAGGAGACGCGGAAGAAGGCCGCCTCGATGGCGCGGGCGCTATGCGCGACCTGCGCCGCGATCAGCGCGTTCAGCCGTTCGGTATGGTCGGCGCGGGCCGAACTGACGTCCAGCGCCGCGATCAGCCGGCCGTCCGGTCCCCAGATCGGCGCGTCCATGCAGGACAGCCCGGTATTGCTGGCATAGAAATGCTCGTCGCGGTGGATCGTGACCTGCCGTCCCTCGGCCAGGCAGGTGCCGATGCCGTTGGTGCCCTGCACTTCCTCGGACCAATCCATGCCGCGCCACAGCCCCCAGCCGCGAAAGGTGGCGGCGTCGCCCTGGCTGACGCGGTGCTCCAGCACGATGCCCTGCGCGTCGGTCAGCAGCAGGTTGCAGCCGGTCGGGCAGACCAGCTGGAACAGCTGGTCCAGCTGCGGCCGGGCGACGGCGATGAAGCGGTCCATGCGCTCGACGCGCTCGGACAGCTCGCGCTCGGTCAGGCGGCGCGGCTCGGGCGGCCGGGTCGGGTCCAGCCCATGCTTGAGAATCGAGCGCCGCCAGCTTGCCGCCAGCCGGCTGACGGCGCCGGGCGATTGCGAGGCCTGGACCACGCGATCCTCGTGGCGGATTGTGCTGGGCGTTGCCGGGCGGGTCTCGGGCAAGGCGTCCTCCCCTTCCTTACGCGATGGCGGGATTATGGCCCGGCGGGATGCGATCGGGCAAGCAATGCTTTCGTGACCCGCCTGCGGCGAAACACCCCGGCCGTCTCGCGGCCGGGGTGCCTGCGGTTTTCAGGGCGTGACGGTGACGGTGCCGCTGTCCGACCAGGCGCGGAATTCGGGACGATACATGTCCTCGACGCTGGCGGCCGGGTGGCGGAATTCGCCCGGCGTCACGGCGCGGACGATATAGGCCAGCCGGAACCGCTCGGCCGAGGTCCAGGTCAGCGCCGCTGCGAAACGGTCGGCGCGGAACTCGGTCATCTCGGCCGAGGTCTCGCCTTCCAGCCAGTCCAGCGCCGAGACGTCGCCGGCGCGCAAGAGGTTCGGGTTGTCGATCTCCCACCCCGCCGGCAGCGGATCGGCGATGACCAGCCGCCCGCCGCCCTCGGCCTGCGGCGAGATCTCCAGCTCGACCACCATGCGCGTGCCTTGCGGCAGGCTGGCGGGGTCCAGCGCCTCGCCCTGCATGCTGTAATAGCGGCGCGCGATGGCATAGCCCTTGCCGCCGGCCGCGACCGGGCCCGCGGGCTTGCCGGTCGCGGTCAGCGTCACTTCCAGCGCGCTTTCGCCGGTATTGGCGATGCTCGCATCCGCCGGCAGGCTTGCGACCGGCTGGGTCAGCGCCACGCCGTTCAGCGTCGCGGGCGGGGTCGCGCCGAACAGCGACTGCGCCGCCAGCACGGTCCAGACCGATTCCTGGGTGGACAGGCTGCGCCCGTCCTCCTCGGCCCGGGCGATGCGCTCGGCGATCTGGCTGGTCAGGTCGGTGGCGTCGACCGCCTGCGTCCTTGCCTCGGCCGCCAGTGCCAGAAGCGCCGTGGCGTCGCGCAGCCGGGTGCCGTAATCGGCGCGGAAGGCATAGGGCTCGGGCGCGCCCAGGTTCAGCAGGTTCCGCGCTTGCGTGAACAGGCGATCCGCCCGCTGCTGGTCGCCGTAAGAGGCCAGCGCCGCCCCCAGGTTGGCAGCCGCCATCGGGGTCGAGAACGACCCGGCGGCGGTATCGGCGTAATAGCGCAGATCGCCCACCGTCGCCGCCCGTTCCCGCGCCAGCACCGCCAGCGCATAGGCCAGCGCCGCGTTCTCCTCGGCCGAGGCGGCGGCGGGTTCGGTGGCGTAATTGGCGCGGTTGCGCAGGTTGTCGATGGCCATGCGGAAGCCGGTCTCGGGCACCTGATGGCCCGCCGCCCGCGCCCGCGACAGGAAGTCGGTGACATAGGCCTCAAGCCACAGATCGCCCGAATCGGCATACCACAGGCCGAAGCCGCCATTGCTGCCCTGCCGGGTCAGGATCTGGGTGATCGCCTTCTGCACCTGCTCGGCCGTATCCTCGCCCCGGACTCCCTCGGCGGCGGCCAGGCCGGGCAGGTAGAGCAGCGGCATGGCGCCCGAGGTCAGCTGTTCGGTGCAGCCATAGGGATAGCGCGCCAGCCGCATCAGCGCGCCCGCCACGTCCAGCCGGGCATAGGGGCCGATGGCGGCGGTGATCTCGGCGCCCGGCAGCAGGCCCTGGATCAGCCCGGCGGGGATGGTGACGCTTTGCCCCGGCTCGACCACCAGCCGGTCGCGGCGCTGGATGTCGGATTCGTTCAGCGCGATGGGGATGGCGATGTCCTTGGTCAGCTCCTCGCCCTCGGGCGTGGTCAGCACCAGCCGCAGGTTGGCGGTGCCAAGCGCCTCGGTCGCGGTCACGGGGATCTGCAGCTGCGCCTCGGCCTGTTCGCCAAGCTGCACCTGCGGCTCCACCGAATAGGTCAGCCCGCCCTCGCCGCCGACCTGCGACAGCGCCAGCCGCATCTCTCCGGCGGGGCCCGAGGTATGGGTCAGCCGCAGGCCCAGCCGGGCGCTGTCGTTCGGCGCCAGGAAGGCCGGCGCGGTCACGGTCATCACCACCGGATCGCGCACCAGCACCGAGGCATCGGCCTCGCCCAGGCCCTTGGCGGACCAGACCACGGCCATCACCCGCACCTCGCCGTTGAAATCGCCCACCGGCACCTCGACGGTGGCGGTGCCGTCCGCGCCCACGGTCAGCGGACCCGAGAACCAGCTCATCAGCTTTTCGGTCGGCGGCGGCGCCTCGGCATTGCCGGCAAGGCTGGCGTCGCCCCCCTCGCGCAGCGCGCCGTCCGGGGCGCCGGTCGGCAGGATCAGCCGCCCGTAAAGATCGCGCAGCGCCACGCCCAGCCGGCGCTGGCCGAAATAATGCTGCGAGGGGTTCGGCGGCTGGAAGCGGGTCAGGTTCAGGATGCCCTGATCGACGGCGGCGATGGTGGCGTGCACCGTCTCGCCCGCCGCGCCCTCGACCTTCAGCGTGACGGGGATCGTGCCGCGCGGGCGGGTCTCGGCCGGGGCCTCGATGCTGGCGGCAAGCCTGCGGTCGCCGGGATCGACGGCGGCATGGGCCAGACCCAGCGCCCGCACCGGCTGGCGGTCGCCGGGCCGCGCCTCGCCCAGCGGGCGGATGGCGCTGACGGTGACATAGACCCCGGCGCCCCAGTCGTCGGTCACCGGCAGGTCGATCTGGTTCTCGCCCGCCTTGAGCGCCACGGTCTGCATGGACACCAGACGGTTCGACAGCACCGAGACGAGGCCCAGCCCCTCGCTGGCGGCCTCGACCCGGACGCGGGCGACATCGCCGCTGCGATAGGCGGGCTTGTCCAGCACCACCTGCAAGCGGTCGGGCGTCTCGGTCCCCGAATTGGCGACCGCACCCCAGCCGGCATAGAACCGCACCGAGCTTTGCCCGCCTTGGCCCGCAGCCGGCTCGGCCACCAGCTCATACTGGCCCCATTCGACGGAGGCGGCGATCTCGGCCGGGGCCTGGCCCGGCTCGGCCACGCCCTCGGTGATGCGGGTGCGGGTGGTGATCGCCTCCCAGTTCCATTGCCCGCCCAGCGAATACCATTGGTAGTCGGTGTCGATACGGTTCAGCACCCAGCGCAGCGGCTCGGCCGCCGGTTTCAGGTCCGGGCCGACCGCGACCAGCGCAAAGCGCGCGTCCGAGCCTTCGGACACGGTGTCGCCCTCGAACAGCGGGCGGATACCGGCAACCGGCGCCTCGGGCATGACCACGCGCGTTTCGCTGCGCTCGACCGGGCGGCCGGCGCCTTCGCGGATGTCCAGCACCACCTCGGCCGCGACCGGGCGGGGGCCGAGCCGGCCGGCCGGCGGCAGTTCGATCTGCGTCTGGTAATGGCCCTGCGCATCGGTGGTGCCCGGCGGCAGGCTGTCCGTCACGGGCGCGCTGTCGTCATCCTCGCGTCCGAAGACATAGCCGTCGAAGCCGGTCAGGCTGCGGGTCGGGGACAGGCGCAGCTGCCCCTCGACCGGCAGGTTCGCGGCCGGCGCGCCGAACAGCCAATGCGCCGAAAGCGACAGTTCCAGCGTGCCGCCGGCGCGGGCCGGGCCTTCGGGCAGGCGCGGGGTGAAGTCGATGCGCTCGGGCAGGAAATCCTCGACCAGCAGGCGCGCCGTGGCCAGCGCCGGGCCGTCCGCCTCGGTGCGCAGTTCCATCCGCCAGGTGCCGCGCGGGGCGTTGCCGGGGATCTGCCAGTTGACGACGCTGCCGCCGGCGCCGGCATCCTGCGCGGGCAGGCGCGTCGCCTCGACCCCGTCGGGGCGCAGGATCACCGCGGTCAGCGGCAGGTTCTCCAGCGCCCGGGCCTCGGCATTGCGGGCCAGCACCGTCGCGTTCACCGTCTCGCCGACGCGATAGGCGCCCCGGTCGGTGGTCAGGAACAGGTCGATGGGCGGGGCGGGCGGCTGGCCCTCGACCCCGCGGTCGGAAAGGTCGAATTCGGGGTCCGAGAGCGATAGAAAGGCCATGTCGCGCGGCGCGCGCTCGGCGCCCTCGCCCTGCCAGTCGGTCACCGTGACCAGCGCCGGCGCGGCGCCGTCCTTGCCCATGGCGAGGCCCGGCGCGAAATGCGCGATGCCCTCGGCATCGGTCGCGGCCTTGGCCAGCACCTCGTTCGAGCGGCTGACCAGCGCCACCTCGGCCCCCGCCTTGGCCGAGGTGTCGGCCAGGCTGCGCACCGCGACGGTCAGCCCGTCGGCGCCCGAGAAGGTGGAGATCCCGAAATCCGAGATAACGAACCATTGCGTCGCCAGCCCGGTGTCCTGGACGTTTTCGTTCTCGATCCCGGCTTCGGCGATATAGATGCCGGGCTCCAGCGGGCCGGCCTCGGCGGGAAGGGCGAGGCCGGTGGTCAGCTCCTGATTCAGGCTGTCCTGTCCCATCGGCTTGGCGACCTGCGCCGTGCCTTTCCAGATCTCGCGCGCCATGCGGTCGCTGAAATAATCGGCGCGCCAGCTGTCCAGCGGCGTCGCGAACATGTCCTCGGCCATGGCGCGGATCAGGTTGCGGTCGGAAATCCGCAAGAGGCGCAGGTTGATCGTATCGGCATTGACCGTGACCATGGACAGCCGCTGGTCGCCCGAGGCGGGCAGCACATAGGCGCGGCCGGGAAAGCGGACCGAGGGCGCGCGGTCGCGGACATAGCCCTTGACCGTCACGTCTCGGGCCAGCACCTCGCCGTCGGCGGCGGGCAGGCCGGCGCGCAGGGTCAGTTCCACCTCCTGGCCATGGGACAGGCCGGCGACGCAAAGCCGGTCGCCATCGGCCTCGACGGTCAGGTCGCGGCCGGGCAGGCGCAGGAATTGCGCGTAATCGGTGCCCGAGGACAGGTCGCGCGACATCACCGCGCAGAATCGCGGCAGCTTGCCTTCGGATTCGACCTGGGTGTCGGTGACCCGCAGCCCGTTGCGGGCCTGCGATTCCTCCAGCGCCTGGGCGATGGCATTGTCGCCGGGCGCCAGCCGCGCCGCCAGCCGCAAGGCCGCCAGCGCGTCGCGGCCGCGGTCCAGCCGCTCCCACGCCATGGCAAGCCAGGACAGCGCCCGGGCGGCCACTGCGTCCTCGGCCCCGCGCAGATAGCCGTTGATCGCCATCGACGCGATGGCGTTCGACGCCTCGCGGTCGCTCTGGTCGCTGGTATAGAGCGTCAGCCGGGCCAGATTGGTCCAGTCCTCGGCCCGGTCGTAGCGCGCGGCCTCGGCGGCGAGGATGCGGGCGGCCAGCACCAGCTCGCCCGTGTTCTCGGCATCCTGCGCGCTGCCCTGCGGGTAATCCGCGCCCAAGGGCGGGTGCAGGGCGGGGAAGCTGCGGGCCAGCGATTGCGCGGCGGCCAGGTCCTGCGCGGCAAGGAAGGGCGCGGCACCGGCGCGGGATTCGGCGCGCAGCCGCTCCTCGGCCGTCGAGGCGACGACATGGCCCGACAGCGCGCCGGCAAAGGGCGCCGCGGCCCCTGCGCCCTCGCCCTTGGGGAAGCAGGCGCGGGACCGCTGGTTGTAGGTCAGCGCGCGGCAGTCTTCATTGCCAAGGCAGGCCTGCACGCAGGCTTGCAGCGTGGTGTCGAAGACCGGCCCCAGGTCGCCGCCCGGCAGGTCGGTATCGGCCTGCAGCGACAGCCGCCGCTCGGGCAGGGGCGCGTCCTGCGCCAGCGCGCCGGTGCCGGCGATGAGAAGCCCGCCCAGGGCCGCCGCGATGAAACCGTGCCAGACGGGATGTGCCATGACCTTCCTCCTTCCGCGCTCGGCATAGTTGTGGCACCGGGGCGCGGGCGAGGCAATCTATTCCCATTCCAGCTGCGTATAGGCCGCCGCGGCGTTGCGGGCGGTGGTGGCCCGGAAATCCGCCCAGCCTTCCGAGACCGGCTGCATCGCCGCGACGATGGCCGGGATCGCCCGCGACAGCGGCAGGCCGGCGCCGATCGCCTCGCGCGTGGCGTCGCGCAGGGCGGTCAGGTAATGGCGCTGCGGAGTCACCGCCTCGTCCCAGCTTTCCACGACCGGGCCGTGGCCGGGCACGATCAGCGCCGGCTCGGGGTCGGGCTTCCGCCCGATCCAGTCGAGCCAGCCCGCCAGCGAACCGTCGAGCGACGGCGTCAGTCCCAGGAACACCAGATCGCCGGCGAACAGCGTGGCGGTTTCCTCGTCCAGCACGGTCATGTCGCTGCCGGTATGGGCCGAGGGCACCGGCGTCAGCCGCAACTGCCGGTCGCCCAGCGACAGCGTCTGCGTCGCCTCGACGGTCTGGTCCACGCTGGCGATGCGCGTGCCGGCGAAATTCGCCGCGCCGATCTGGCGCGGGACCGAGGCCATCCAGCTGTCGGCGCGCCGCGCCACCGCCTCGGGCAGGCGGGCATCGGCGACGACGGCGGCGCCGGCCTCGGAAAACACCTCGGCGCCCAGGATGTGGTCGGGATGCATATGGGTCAGGATCACATGGCTGACCGGCCTGTCGGTCACCTGCCGGATCGCCGCGTAAAGCGCCTCGCCCTCGGCCCGGCTGCCGCCGGCATCGATCACCGCCACCGTCTCGCCGATGACGAAGGAGAGATTCGCGATCCGCCCGCGGTTCTGCGGCGAGATCTGCGCCATCGCCCCCTGATGCACATGCACGCCCGGCGCCACCTCTTGCACGGTCAGGGCGGGCAGGGCGGCGGTTTCGACGCAGCGCGCGCCCTCGCTGCCGGTCAGTTCGGGGTGCCGGGCCAGCCAGTCGCGGGCGATGGGCGCGGCGCGCGCCTCGCATTCCTCGCGCGTGGGCGCGTCGCCGGCGGGCAGCAGGCGGGGCTGGCAGGTGCCGGGCTGGGCCGTCAGACAGGCGGCAAGGACCAGATGGAACATCCGCTCTCCTCTCGGCCCGACAGGCTAGCACAGCGATGCCCCTCGCGCCATCTACGACCTTTGGCGCGTTGACTGCCGGCCCGAGCGGCCTAGCATCGACCTGCCCGCACCCATGCGGCGGCCTTGAGGAGGAGACCATATGGCCTGGACCAAACCCGCGCCGAAGGAAATCGCCTGCGGCATGGAAATCAACATGTATGCCCCGGCCGAGGACGAGCCGGTCCTGTTCTAACCCGCCGGCGACAATCCGGGTCCGGTCCCCGTTTGCCGGGGGCCGGGCCTGCCGGAGCCTTTCCCATGCGTATCGTGATTCTCGGCAGCGGCGCAGGCGGTGGCGTGCCGCAGTGGAACTGCGGTTGCCGCAACTGTGACGCCGCGCGCGGAGGACGCATTCCCGCGATGAGCCAGAGCGGGATCGCCGTTTCCGCGAATGGCCGGGACTGGGCGCTGGTCAACGCCTCGCCCGACCTGCGCCAGCAGCTGGCCGCCACCCCGGCGCTGCGGCCCGAGGGGCTGCGCGGCTCTCCGATCCGGTCGGTGCTGGTGACGAATGGCGACATCGACCATGTCGCGGGGCTGTTGACCCTGCGCGAGGGGCAGGGCTTCGACCTGTTCGCGACGCCCGCCATCCATGCGGTGCTGGCCGGCAATCCGCTGCTGTCGGCGCTGGACCCGCGCCTGGTCGCCCGGCGCGAGGTGGCGCTGGACGCCGCCTTCGACCTTGCCCCCGGCCTCACCGCCACGCTGTTCGCGGTGCCCGGCAAGGTGCCGCTGTATCTGGAAGGCGAGCGGGTCGAGACCGGGCTGATGGGCGAGCAGACCGTGGGGGTCGAGCTGGCCGCCAACGGTCGGCGGGTGTTCTACATTCCCGGCTGCGCCTCGGTCCCGGACTGGCTTTGCGACCGCATCTCGGGCGCGGATGCGCTGCTGTTCGACGGCACGCTCTGGACCGATGACGAGATGGTTCGCGCCGGGCTGGGCGCCAAGACCGGGCGGCGCATGGGCCATGTGCCGGTCTCGGGTCCCGGCGGCAGCCTGGACGGGCTGCGCGCGGTGCCTCTGGGCGCCCGCATCTATGTGCATCTGAACAATTCGAACCCGCTGGTCGATCCCGCCAGCCCCGAGCGCGCAGAGGCGCAGGCGGCGGGCTGGCAGATCGGCCATGACGGCATGGAGATCGCGCCATGAAGCTTGCCGACCACCGCGCACAGACCCGCGCCGAGTTCCACGAACGCCTGAAGCGCATCGGCGCCGAACGCTATCACGACCGCCACCCGTTCCACAAACGCCTGCATGGCGGGCAATGCACGCCGGACGAGGTGCGGGCCTGGGTCATCAACCGCTGGCATTACCAGTCGCGCATCCCGATGAAGGACGCGGCCTTCCTGTCGCGCGTCGAGGACCCGCAGCTGCGCCGCATCTGGCGCCACCGCATCGAGGATCACGACGGCGGCGCCGAGGCGGGCGGCGGCATCCGGCGCTGGCTGGCCCTGGCCCGCGCCGTGGGCCTTGATCCCGATTACGTCGCCAGCGGCGCGGGGGTGATGCCGGCGACGCGCTTCGCCGTCGATGCCTATGTCCGCTTCGTGCGCGACATGCCGCTGCTCGATGCCGTGGCCGCCAGCCTGACCGAGATGTTCGCGCCCAAGATCCATGCCGAGCGCATCGAGGGGCTGCTGAAGCATTACGACTTCGCCGACGAGACCAGCCTCGCCTATTTCCGCAACCGGCTGAGCGAGGCGCCGAAGGATGTCGAATTCGGCCTGACCTATGTGCTGGACCATGCCGACACGCTGGAAAAGCAGGACGCGGCGGCGGCGGCGCTGGTGTTCAAGACCGATGTGCTCTGGGCGCAGCTCGACGCGCTCTGGCACGGCTATGTCGAGGGGCGGATTCCCCCCGGCGCCTGGCGGCCGGGCGAGGGGCTGCTGGATTCGGCGATCCCCGAGCCGGGTCCGGAAGCGACCCCCGCCCCCGCCCCCGATGCGGCGGCGGCCTCATGACCGGGCCGCGCATCAGCGGTGCCGCGGTGCCCTATCTGCCGCGCGGGGTGCGGCTGCAGGACGACCGCGTGCGCGGCCTGCGCGTGCTGCTGGCGCCCGAGCGGGTGATCCAGCTCGATCCGGTGGGCCATGCCATCCTGTCCGAGCTGGACGGCAAGCGCAGCCTGGCCGAGGTGATCCTGACGCTTTGCGCCCGCTACGACGCGCCGCCCGAGCAGATCGAGGGCGATGTGCAGGATTTCCTGCGCGACCTGATGGAGCGGCGCATGGTGTTTCTGGACGGGGATGCGGCATGAGAGACCATCCCGTTCCCCGCGACATCGACGGCAATCCGGTCCGCGTCGGCCTGCCCATGGCGATGCTGGCCGAGCTGACGCATCGCTGCCCGCTGGCCTGTCCCTATTGCTCGAACCCGGTCGAGCTGACCCGCGCCAGCGCCGAGCTGAAGGCGGCGGAATGGGCCGACGTGTTCCGGCAGGCCGCCGATCTGGGCGTCTTGCAGCTGCATCTGTCGGGCGGCGAGCCCGCCTCGCGCCGCGACCTGGCCGAGATCGCCGCCTCGGCCCGCGACGCCGGGCTTTACGTCAACCTCATCACCTCGGGCATCGGGCTGACCGAGGCGCGGCTGCGCGAACTGGACGGCGCGGTCGATCACATCCAGCTGTCGCTGCAGGGCATTGATGCCGAGATGGCCGACTGGATCAGCGGCTATGGCGGCAGCTTCGCCCGCAAGATGCAGGTCGCGGAATGGGTGCGGGCCATCGGCTTTCCGCTGACGCTGAACGCGGTGGTGCATCGCCAGAACCTCGACCGCCTGCCCGAGATGATCGACCTTGCCGAACAGCTCGGTTGCCGGCGCATCGAGGTCGCGACCGTGCAGTTCCACGGCTGGGCCGACCTGAACCGCCGGCCGCTGATGCCGACCCAGGCGCAGGCGAGCCGCGCGCGCGCGGTGGTGGACGGGGCCCGCCAGCGCCTGCGGGGCCGCATGGTCATCGACTACGTGCCCGCCGACCACCTGTCGGCCTTTCCGAAAAGCTGCATGGGCGGCTGGGGCTCGACCGGGCTGAACGTGGCCCCGGACGGCACCGTGCTGCCCTGCCATGCCGCCCAGACCATCAAGGGGCTGGCGTTCGAGAACGTGCGCGAGGTGCCGCTGGCCCGGATCTGGCATGACGGGGCGGCGTTCAACGCCTTTCGCGGCACCGGCTGGATGCCCGAGCCCTGCGCTTCCTGCGAGCGGCGCGAGATCGATTTCGGCGGCTGCCGCTGCCAGGCCATGGCGCTTGCCGGCGACGCGCGGGCGACCGATCCGGTCTGCTCGCGCTCGGACCTGCACGCCCGGCTGCGCGCCGCGGCCGAGGCCGAGGCGGCGAGCGATTCGACCGTGCTGGTCTATCGCCGCATGACACGGGAGAAACGACCATGAGACTGGCAGCCCTGCTTGCCGCCCTTGCCCTTGTCCTTGCGCCGGCGGCGATGGCGACCGAGGTGGCCAATCCCCTGCAGCCCTCGGCCCTGTGGGATGACATGCGGCTGGCGGTGATCGGCACCGAGGAGGAGCCGCCGGTCGATCCGGCGATCTTCGACCTGGACGCGCCGCCGCGTGCCGACAATCCGGCGCTGGTGCCGGTGCGCATCACCCAGCCGCCCGGCGCGCCAGCGATCCGCGCGCTGGCGCTGGTGGTGGACGGCAATCCCGCGCCGGTCGCGGCCGAGTTCACCTTCGGCGAGGCGCTGATGCCGCTGGATTTCGAGGTGCGGGTGCGGGTGGACAGCTATTCCGACCTGCGCGCCATCGCCACGCTGGCGGACGGGCGCAAGGTGATGGCCGGGCGCTTCGTGAAAGCCTCGGGCGGCTGCGCGGCGCCGGCCGGGAAAAGCATGGAGGAGGTGCGCGCCACCATGGGCGAGATGCGCTTTCGCGCGGCCGAGGAGGACGGGCGGCAGGTCGGCACGCTGATGATCCGGCACCCGAATTTCTCGGGCCTGCAGCGCGATCAGGTGACGCTGCTCACCATCCCGGCCGAGTTCATCCAGGTGCTGGAGGTGAAGCGGGGCGAGGAGCCGCTGTTCACCATGGAGGCCGGGATTTCGATCTCGGAGGACCCGGTGTTCCGCTTTGCCCATGCGCCGGGCGAGGGGCCGGTCACGGTCCATGCCGAGGATACCGAGGGCCGGGTCTGGGATCAGTCCTTCTGAAGCCGGGTCTGAAGTCGGGCCGGCTGGCCGGCCAGCAGCAGCGGCCGGGCGTGCAGCGCCTCGGCCTCGCGCGGGTCGTGGGTGACCAGCACCAGCCCGGCGCCGGTGCGGGTCAGCAGCGCATCGGTCAGCGCCAGCATCCGGCCCGCCGTCCCGGCATCCAGCGAGGCGAAGGGTTCGTCCATCAGCAGGATGTCGGGGGCCGCGGCGAAGGCGCGGGCCAGCGCCAGCCGCCGCTGCTGGCCCAGCGACAGCTGGCGGGGGAACTTCGCCTCGTGCCCGGCCAGTCCGACCTGCGCCAGCCAGTCCCGCGCGGTGGCCGCGTCGCAGCCGGTCGGGATGATGATGTTCGCCACTGCGTCGCGCCAGGGCAGCAGCACCGGCTCCTGGAACACCACGGCGAGGCGGTCGGCGCCGTCAAGCCGACCGCGATAGGCCCGGTCCAGCCCGGCCAGGATGCGCAGCAGCGTCGATTTCCCGATGCCCGAGGGGCCGAGGATCGCCACCCGCTCGCCGCGCGCGACCGAAAGCGTCAGCGCCCCCAGCACCTCGCGCGGGCCGAAGGACTTGCCGTCGAGTTCAAGCCGCATCCTGCCTCCAGCGATTGGCACGCCGTTCCCACGGGCGCAGCAGGAACAGGTCGATGGCCAGCATGACCGCGACGAAGGCCAGCGCCCAGGCCAGCACGCCGGTCACGTCGAAGCTGGAGAACAGCAGGTGAATCTTGAAGCCGACGCCGTTCGAGCGGCCGAGGAACTCGACCACCAGCACGATCTTCCAGATCAGCGAGATGCCGGCCCGGGCCGCGGCGGCGATATGCGGCGCCAGCTGCGGCAGCACGACATGGCGCAGCCGCGCCAGCGGCGCCATGCGGAAGGCGCGGGCCATGTCGTCGAGGTCGGGCCGCAGCGCCCGCGTGCCCTCGCGGATCATCACCGTGACCACCGGGATCTTGTTCAGCGCCACGGCAAGGATCGCCGCGGTCTCGTTGAGCCCGATCCAGATGTAGCACAGCACGATCACCACCAGCGCCGGCACGTTCAGAAGGATGATGACCCCGGGATTGAACCATTGGTCCGCCCCACGGCTGCGGCCCATCCTCAGGCCCAGCGCCATGCCCGCCGCCATGGCCAGGGCAAAGCTGGCGACGACGCGGAACAGCGTCATGCCGGCGTTGAACCACAGTTCGCCGCTGGCGCTCAGCCGGGCGATGCGGGCCGCGACATCCCAAGGCGCGGGCAGGGTCTGCGGCCGGTCGGTCAGCTGCGAGGCCAGCGTCCACAGCAGCAGCATGGCCAGGATCGACAGAACCCCAGGCACCAGGCCGGGGCGGGACGAGGGGGGCTTGGGCGTGCCGGTCAATGCGGGGCTACTCCGGCCACCAGAACAGTCCCTCGGGCAGGGTGGCGACGCCGCCGGTCAGTTCCTCGCCGCCAAGCTCGGCCATGGTGGCGAACATCTGCTGCGCGTTCTCGGCATCGACCGGGCCATGGGCGGGGATGCCGGCGCGCCAGCCGGCCTTCAGCGCCTCGAATTCGGCATCGTCGGCGGCCTCCATGATCGGGCGCAGCTCTTCCCAGGCGGCATCGTCCTTGGCCAGCAGGTCCTTGGCGGTGCGCGAGGCGCGCGCCAGCCCTTCGGCCAGCGCCGGATTGGCCGCGATCCAGTCGTCGCGCAGCACATAGCCCAGAAGCGGCGTCGAGGGGTCCAGCCCCAGATCGCTGGCCGCCGTCTCGACCGACATGATCTCGCGCATGCCCCGCGCCTGCATCTTGGCCTGGAAATGCCAGAAGTTGATCGCGGCATCGACCTCGCCGGTCTCGGCGGCGTTCAGGATCATCGGCGGTGCGCCGAAGACCTGCTGCGTCACGTCGGCGAGGTCCTCGCCCAGCCTCTCGCGCGACCAGGCGCGCAGGATCAGCCAGCTCTTGTCGACCGGCCCGCCGGCGATGCCGATCTTCTTGCCCTTCAGGTCGGCGAGCGACTGCGCCGGGCTGTCGCCGCGCACCATCACGCCGCCCACGGCGGTCGAATAGGGCAGGAAGCGGAAACCGGCGCCGCGCGCCCGCTGCTGCGCCACCCAGAGGAAGTCCGAGACGATGGTATCGACCTCGCCGCCCTGCATGGCGACCTGGGTGGCGGGATTGCCGGCCAGGATCAGCGGCTGCAGCGTGAAGCCGTTCTCCTGGTCGAGGCCGCGCTTGCGGATCGTCTCGATCTCCCAGTTGACGGTGCCGTTCTCCAGCGTGCCGATGCGGATCACCGGGGGCTCGTCGGCGCCCTGGGCATGGACGGGCAGCGCCAGCCCGACAAGCGCGGCGGCTGCGGCCAGCAGGGTGATTCTGCGGCTGAATGGCATGGTGATTTCCCCCCTTGGACCAGCTGAAAGTGACATGTGCCCGATTTGCGGCCAATACAACCGAAGTCGTAGCCGCGGCGCGGTTTTCCGGTCCAACGGGCTTGCGCCGGCGGGCGGCGGTCTTAAGATGGTTGCGCAAAGGCCGGCGCGCCGAAACCCCCGGCCCTGTCGTTTCTTTGGGAGGAGAACGATGGCCTCAGCCGAAATGCAGTCGCAAGACCGCGCCGCATCGCCAAGGCTTTCCGCAGATCGTGTCCGCGAAATCCTGATCGTGGACGACCATCCGCTGATGTGCGACGCGCTGGCCCTGACGCTGAAGATCAGCTTCGGGCTCAGGAACGTGCGCACCGCCCGCAGCCTTGCCGCCGCGCTGGAACAGATCCGCAGCCAGGGCGCCCCGGACGCGGTGATCCTGGACCTGAACCTGCCCGACGCCAAGGGGGCCGAGGGGCTGGTGACGCTGCGCCGGCAGATCCCGGACGTGCCGATCACCATGATCTCGGCCGATCTGGAAAACGCCATGATCTCGGCCGCGATGGCGGCGGGGGCGCAGGGCTATATCAGCAAGTCGCTGGGCCGCGAGGCGCTGGTCGACAGCCTGCGCCGCATGTGGGAGGGCGAGCGGGTGACGCCCGACAGCTACCAGCCCGAACATGCCGGCGAGGAGGACGCGGCCCGCGCCGAGCTGGCCCGCCGCTTCGCCACCCTGACGCCGCAGCAGATGAAGATCCTGCGGCTGATCTGCCAGGGCAAGGCCAACAAGGAGATCAGCTACGAGCTGTCCATCGCCGAGGCGACGGTCAAGACCCACATCACCGCGATCATGTCCAAGATCAACGCCCGCCGCCGCACCCAGGCGGTGCTGCTGGCCAATAGCGTGAGGCTGTTCGAACCGGCATGAGCCCCGCCTTGCCCGAAGCACGGCCCGAGCCCTGGCCCGGCGGCGTCCGGCCCCAGGCGCGACCGGTCCTGCCGCCGGCGCCCGTCGCCGTCTCGGTCCCGGCCGAGGGCGAGGACACCGCCCGGCGCATCGCCGAGGCCATGGCGCCGCTGGACCCGGCCCTGGTGCTGCTGTTCGGCATGCCGGCCGAGGGGCTGCCCGCCCTGGGCACCGCGCTGCGCGAGGCGCTGGGTCAGGGCTGTCGCGTCGTCGGCTGTTCCTCGGTGGGCGAGATCGGCCCCGGCGGCTATTGCGCCCGGACGGTGACGGCGCTGGGCTTTCCCTCGGCCAGCTTCCGGGTCGGCGTCTGTGTGCTGCGCGACCAGGCGCTGGTGCCGGTGTCGGAATGGATGGCCACGCTGCGCCGCTTTCACGCCGATTTCCGCCCCGACCTGCGGCGCTCCAGCTTCGGCGTGCTTCTGGCCGATGCGCTGGCCCGGCAGGAGGACGTGCTGACCGCGACGCTGGACGCGGCCATCCCCGGCCTGCCGATCGTCGGCGGCTCCAGCGCCGAGGGCATGCGCTTCGAGCCGACCTGCCAGATGGTGGACGGCGCCGCCCATCCCGGCGCGGCGCTGTTCCTGCTGGTCGAGACCGATCTGGCGGCGGCCGAGGTCTCGTTCTCGCATTTCAGCCCGACCGACCGGCGCGCCGTGGTGACGGCCGCCGACCGGCACAACCGCGTCATCCTGGAGCTGAACGGCGAGCCGGCGGCGCAGGAATACGCCCGGCTGGCCGGCATCCCGGTCGAGGCGCTGACGCCGACGGAATTCGCCCGCCACCCGCTGCTCTTGCGCACCGGCAAGCGCCACCATGTCCGCGCCATCCGCGCCATCACCCCCCAGGGCGGGCTGCAATTGCTGTCCGGGATCGAGGCCGGCAACATCCTGACGCTGGGCCGGGCGATGGACATGACCCGCGGCTTTGCCGAGGTGCTGGACGCCTTGCCGCGCCCGCCGCTGATGGTGCTGGGCTTCGACTGCGTGCTGCGGCGGCTGGCGCTGGAGCGCGCCGGCATGGACGGGCAGATGTCCGAATTGCTGGCGCGCTATCGCGTCGCCGGCTTCAACACCTATGGCGAGCAGCACAGCGGCATGCATGTGAACCAGACCTTCGTCGGCATGGCGCTGATGCCCCCCGAGCCCGGCTGAACCATGTTCCTGCGCGACGACGATCCCCCCGCCCGACGGGTCGAGAAGCTGACGCGCATCGCCGATGTGCTGGTCGAGCGCATCGACCGGCTGGAGGAAAGCCGCGGCTCGGCCTGGTCGATGTTCCAGGCCGCCGTGGCGCTGGAGCAGGAGGTGCAGGTCCGCACCCGCGAGCTGGAGCAGGCGCTGGCCGACCTGTCCGAGCGCAACCGCGAGCTGGCCGTGGCCCGCGCCTCGGCCGAGGAGGCGAACCGCTCCAAGACCCGCTTCCTGCGCGCCGCCAGCCACGACCTGCTGCAGCCGCTTTCGGCCGCCAAGCTGTTTTTGTCGGCGTTGAAGGACACGCCGCTCGACCCCTTGCAGCGCGAGCTGACCGACCGGCTGTCGGGGGCCTTCGAATCGGTCGAGGAGCTGATGCACGCGGTGCTGGACATCTCGCGCCTCGACAGCCAGCGCATCGAGTTCCAGCGCAAGCCCGTCGATCTGGGCGAGCTGTTCCGCCGCCTCGCCGTCGAATACGCGCCGATGGCCGAGGCCAAGGGGCTGCGGCTCAGCTTCGCGCCGACCACGGCCGCGGTGGAAAGCGACCCGACCTTCCTGCGGCGGATCGCGCAGAACCTGGTCTCGAACGCGATCAAGTATACCGACCGGGGCGGGGTGCTGGTGGGCGTGCGCAAGCGCGGCGAGCGCGCCTGGCTGGAGATCTACGACACCGGCATCGGCATCGCCGCGCCCGACCGCGCCCGCATCTTCGACGAGTTCCAGCGCATCGGCCGCGAGGGCGGCGGCGTGCCGGGCATGGGGCTGGGCCTGTCGATCGTGCGCCGCGCCTGCGCCAAGCTGGGCCATCCCATCGCCATGGACAGCGAGCCGGGGCGCGGCACCGTGTTCCGCGTCAGCCTGCCGCTGGTCGCGCCGGGGGTCGAGCCGGCGCGGCCCGAGGGCGCCGGTCATGGCCCGTATCTGCGCGGCCGGGTGGCTCTGGTGGTCGAGAACGACGACGCCATGCGCCGCGCCCTGCAACTGGTGCTGCAGGACAAGCTGGGCATGGTCGCCCGCGTCTCGGGCGGCATCGCCGAGGCGCTGGCGCAGATGGGCGACGAGCCGCCGGACGTGGTGATCGCCGATTACAATCTCGACAACGGCGATACCGGGCTGGAGGCCATCGCCGCCCTGCGCGAGGCTGCGGGACAGGCGGTGCCGGCCATCGTCGTCTCGGCCCGCCGCGCGCCGGAACTGGGCGCAAGCCAGCGGATGGGCGTGCCGGTGCTGGAAAAGCCGGTCCGTCCCGAGGATCTGCAGGCCATGCTGCAGCAGATGCTGGCCTAAGACCAAAGCACGAAAGTGCCGCCGGCGGGCTTTCGTCCCGACCCCGGCGGGGGCAGGGTCGCAAACAGGAAAGGGAGGATCGGGATGAGGATCTTGCGCGGCTTGGCGGTGATCGGATTGCTGGCTTCGCCGCTTGCGGCGGGCGAGGCGGGGGATCTGGTCTTTGCCGAACGCGGCCCCTGGGACCTGTCGCAGGGCCCGCTGGTCTGGGCGCTGCGCCAGACCGGGCCCGAGGTCGAGGGCTTCACCCCGCTGGGCGAGGGCACGATCTCGCTCAGCCAGGTTGCCGATCCCTCGGACGGCCAGCCGGTTCTGGAACTGGCCGAGGAAACCGAGCGCATCCAGCGCAGGATCGGGCCCTTCCCGGTCTCGGGCGGCGATCCGGCGCTGACCTTCTTTCTGGAAACCACGGCGCGGGACATGGTCGCGCTGACCGGCGGCAGCCCGTTCTATATCCGCAACCGGCTGAAGGATGCGCTGTTCCGGGGCGGCGAGGTCCGGCGCGAGGGCGAGGCGACCGTCGCCGTCTTCGCCCCCTTCCGCGAGGACGAGAACCGCGAGCGCATGTTCGGCTTCGACACGCTGGAGCTGCGCTTCACCCTGGGCGATCCGAAGCGGCCGATCCGGCGCATGCTGGCCGAAACCGGCCCGCTGGCGGGCGGCCGGCCGGCCTATCACAGCGAGATGGTGTTGAAATGATCCGGGCAACCCTGACGGCAGCCCTGACGCTTTCGGCCGGCATGGCCGGGGCGCAGGCGGTGAACGACTATCCGACCAATGCGCGCGCCGATTACGTCTTCGTCTGCATGGCGACGAACGGCCAGACCCGCGAGATGCTGGAGCGGTGCAGCTGCGCCATCGACCAGATCGCCGAGATCCTGCCCTATGACGATTACGTCAAGGCCGAGACGGTGCTGGCCATGCGCCAGACCGCCGGCGAGCGCGCCGGCATGTTCCGGCAGGGCGTCGCCGTCAACGAGATGATCGCCAATTTCCGCCGCGCCGAGGCCGAGGCCGAGATCCTCTGCTTCTGAACTGGACAATCCGGCCGCCCCGCGCTTCCTTGTCGGCAAGCTGAACAGGAGGGAAGCCATGGATCTGGGGATCAGGGGCAAGAAGGGCCTTGTCTGCGCCGCGTCGAAGGGCCTGGGCCGGGGCTGCGCCGAGGCGCTGGCCGAGGCCGGGGTCGATCTGGTCATCAACGCGCGCGGCGCCGAGGCGCTGCAGGCCACGGCCGAGGAGATCGCGGCGAAACACGGCGTTTCGGTCACGCCGGTCGCCGCCGACATCACCACCGAGGCAGGCCGCGCCGCCGTGCTCGACGCGCTGGGCGGGCAGGCCGACATCCTGGTCAACAATGCCGGCGGCCCGCCGCCCGGCAGCTGGACCGACTGGTCGCGCGAGGATTTCATCAAGGCCATCGACGCCAACATGCTGACCGCCATCGCGCTGATGCAGGCGCTGGTGCCGGGCATGATGGAGCGCGGCTGGGGCCGGGTGGTCAACATCACCTCGCAATCGGTGCGCACGCCCATCGCCATCCTGGGCCTGTCGAACACCGCCCGCGCCGGGCTGACCGGCTTTGTCGCCGGCATGTCGCGGCAGGTGGCGCCGCATGGCGTGGTGGTGAACAACCTGCTGCCCGGCATCCATGCCACCGACCGCGCGGACAGCCTGGATTCCGGCGTCGCCAAGGCCGAGGGCATCGGCGTCGACGAGGCCCGCCGCAGGCGCGAGGCGACCATCCCGACCCGCAGCTACGGCCTGCCCGAGGATTTCGGCGCCACCTGCGCCTTCCTGTGCAGCCAGCATGCCCGCTTCATCGTCGGGCAGAACATCCTGCTGGACGGCGGCGCCTCGAACATCTCGATCTGAGGGCGCGGCGGCGGGCCGGTCGGCCGGGCGGTCGGCGCGTCGGGCGCAGGAAGGCTCTTGCCAGAACCCCGCGGCCCGGCTACGACAAAAGTCGGAAATCGGGAGACATTGGCGCAAGCCAGGGCCGAAGGAGCAACCGCCCCGGGAATCTCTCAGGCAAAGGGACCGTTTTCCAATGTACGCTCTGGAGAGAGGCGGCAGATGCCGTCCGCCGAAGGGATAACGATCTCAGGCGCCCCCGTTTCGGGGTAGGGACAGAGGGGGCATCTAACCGGGCGGGATCGGTCCGTCCGCAAGACAGGGGATGCCCATGGCCGAGCTTCGGCGCACGATGCTATACGACCTGCACCTTTCGCGCGGCGCGAAGATGGTGCCCTTTGCCGGCTGGGAGATGCCGGTGCAATATCCGATGGGCGTGCTGAACGAGCACCTGCACACCCGCGCCCATGCCGGCCTGTTCGACGTCAGCCACATGGGCCAGGTGATCCTGCGCGGCCCCGGCGCTGCCGAGGCGCTGGAGAGGCTGGTGCCCGCCGATATCGTCGGGCTGGCCGAGGGCCGGCAGCGCTACGGCCTGTTCACCAATGACGCGGGCGGCATCCTCGACGACCTGATGATCGCCAACAAGGGCGACCACCTTCTGCTGGTGGTGAACGCCGCCTGCGCCGAACAGGACATCGCCCATCTGCGCCGGCTGGAAGCCGCCGGCATCTCGGTCGAGCCGGTGACGGATCGCGGGCTGCTGGCCCTGCAGGGTCCCGAGGCCGAGGCGGTGCTGGCGCGGCTGGTGCCCGGCGCCCAGGCGATGAAGTTCATGGACGTGGCCGAGTTCGACTGGCAGGGCGCGACGCTCTGGGTCAGCCGCTCGGGCTATACCGGCGAGGACGGGTTCGAGATTTCCGTGCCCGGGGACCGTGCGGTCGCGCTGGCCGAGGCGCTGCTGGCCGAACCCGAGGTCGCGCCCGTCGGGCTGGGCGCCCGCGACAGCCTGCGGCTGGAGGCGGGGATGCCGCTTTACGGCCATGACATGGATGCCTCGACCCTCCCGGGCGAGGCCGGGCTGGGCTGGTCGATCCCCAAGGTCCGCCGTGCGGGCGGCGCGCGCGCGGGCGGTTTCCCGGGCGCCGAGGCGATCCTGCAGGAACTGGCCGAAGGCCCCGCCCGCAGCCGCATGGGCCTGCGCCCCGAGGGCCGTGCGCCCATCCGCGAGGGGGTCGAGATCTTCGACGGGGCCGAGGGCGGCGCGGCGATCGGCACGGTCTGCTCGGGCGGCTTCGGCCCCTCGGTCGGCGGGCCGGTCGCCATGGCGGTCCTGCCCGCGGGGCTTGTCCCCGGCGCGACCCTTTGGGCCGAATTGCGCGGCAAGCGCATTCCGGTGACGATTACTCCGCTTCCCTTCCACAAACCGAGCTACAAGCGCTGAGAGGCCAGGCATGCTGAAATACACCGAAGACCACGAATGGCTGAAACAGGACGGCGACGAGATCGTCGTCGGCATCACCGCCCATGCCAGCGAGCAGCTGGGCGATGTCGTCTTCATCGAACTGCCCGAGGTCGGGCGCGAGGTCGAGGCGGGCGAGGAGATCGTGGTGATCGAATCGGTCAAGGCCGCCTCGGACATCGTGGCCCCGGTCGCCGGCGTCATCACCGCCGTCAACGAGGCGCTGCCCGACGCGCCCGGCGCGGTGAACGAGGACCCGATGGCGGCCTGGTTCTTCCGCATCAAGCCGGCCTCGGTCGACCTGTCCGGATTCATGGACGAGGCGGGCTATCAGGCGCTGATCGGCTGAAGCTGCCGGGCCTTGCGGCCCGGCGGAAGCCGGGGGCGCTTCGCCCCCCGGACCCCCCGAGGGTATTTGGAAAACGGAGAAAGGCGGGGCGTTCCCGGCCCGTGCGATCCCGAAGGCAATGCTTGTGAACATTCTGACGCATCGAGGCCAGTGATGGGTAAATGGACCCCGACCGACTATAATCCCGACGATTTCGCCAATCGCCGTCACATCGGGCCTTCTCCGGCCGAGATGGCGGCGATGCTGAAGGTCGTGGGCGCCAAGACGCTGGAGGAGCTGATCGGCCAGACCGTCCCGGCGAGCATCCGGCAGGCCGAGGCCCTGGACTGGCCGGCGCTGTCCGAGGCGGAGCTGCTGCAGCGCATGCGCGAGGTGGCGGCGAAGAACCAGGTCATGACCAGCCTGATCGGGCAGGGCTATTACGGCACTGTGACGCCGCCGGCGATCCAGCGCAATATTCTTGAGAACCCGGCCTGGTATACCGCCTATACCCCCTATCAGCCCGAGATCGCCCAGGGCCGGCTGGAGGCGCTGCTGAACTTCCAGACCATGGTCGCGGACCTGACCGGGCTGCCGGTGGCCAATGCCAGCCTGCTGGACGAGGCGACCGCCGCCGCCGAGGCCATGGCCATGGCGCAGCGCGCGGCGAAGTCCAAGGCCCGCGCCTTCTTCGTCAGCGAGAACCTGCACCCGCAGACCGTCGCCGTGATCGAGACCCGCGCCGCGCCCTTGGGCATCGAGATCGTCCGCGGCCGGCAATGCGACCCCTCGCAGGTCTTCGGCGCCATCTTCCAGTATCCCGGCACCTTCGGCGAGATCCGGGACTACACCGCCGAGATCGCGGCGCTGCATGCGGCGGGCGCGGTGGCGATCATGGCCACCGACCTTCTGGCGCTTTGCGTGCTGAAGGAGCCGGGCGCCATGGGCGCCGACATCGCCATCGGCTCGGCCCAGCGTTTCGGCGTGCCCATGGGCTATGGCGGGCCGCATGCCGGCTTCATGGCCTGCCGCGACGAGATGAAGCGCGCCATGCCGGGGCGGATCGTCGGGGTTTCCATCGACGCCAAGGGCAACCAGGCCTATCGCCTGTCGCTGCAGACCCGCGAGCAGCATATCCGGCGCGAGAAGGCGACCTCGAACGTCTGCACCGCCCAGGCGCTGCTGGCGGTGATGGCGAGCTTCTATGCCGTGTTCCATGGGCCGGTGGGCCTGCGCGCCATCGCCCAGCGGGTGCATCTGAACGCGGTGACGCTGGCCGATGCGCTGCGCGCCGCCGGGGCCGAGGTTCAGCCCGAGGCGTTTTTCGACACCATCACCGTGCGGGTGGGCGTGGGGCAGGCGGGCATCCTCGCCGCTGCCCGGCATCGCGGCATCAACCTGCGCAGGGTCGGGCGCGACCGGGTCGGCATCTCGGTCGACGAGACCACGGATGCGGATGTGATCGCCCGGGTGCTGGACGCTTTCGGCATCACCGATCCGGCCGCGCCGGCCAAGGTGCCGGCGATCCCCGAGGCGCTGATCCGCGAAAGCGACTACCTGACCCATCCGGTCTTTCACATGAACCGGGCGGAATCCGAGATGATGCGCTATATGCGCCGCCTGTCGGACCGCGACCTGGCGCTGGACCGGGCGATGATCCCGCTGGGCAGCTGCACGATGAAGCTGAACGCGGCGGCCGAGATGATGCCGATCACCTGGCCCGAATTCGGCGCGCTGCATCCCTTTGCGCCCGAGGACCAGGCCGCCGGCTATCACGAGGTCTTTGCCGACCTGACCGAGAAGCTGTGCGCCATCACCGGCTATGATGCGTTTTCGCTGCAGCCGAACAGCGGCGCGCAGGGGGAATATGCCGGGCTTCTGACCATTGCCGCCTATCACGAGTCGCGTGGCGAGGATCGCGATATCTGCCTGATCCCGGTTTCCGCGCATGGCACCAACCCGGCCAGCGCGCAGATGGCGGGGATGAAGGTCGTGGTGGTGAAATCGGCCCCGAACGGCGATATCGACCTGGAGGACTTCGCCGACAAGGCCGCGAAGGCCGGCGACAGGCTGGCGGCGGTGATGATCACCTATCCCTCGACCCATGGCGTCTTCGAGGACACCGTGCGCGAGGTCTGCCGCATCACCCATGAGCATGGCGGCCAGGTCTATATCGACGGCGCCAACATGAACGCCCTGGTCGGTCTGGTGAAGCCGGGCGAGATCGGCGGCGATGTCAGCCACCTGAACCTGCACAAGACCTTTGCCATTCCGCATGGCGGCGGCGGTCCCGGCATGGGGCCGATCGGGGTCAAGGCGCATCTGGCGCCCTTCCTGCCCGCCGACCCGCGCGAGGGTTCGGGGGCGGTCTCGGCGGCGCCCTGGGGCAGCGCCTCGATCCTGCTGATCTCTTGGGCCTATATCCTGATGATGGGCGGGGCGGGGCTGACCCAGGCGACGCGGGTCGCGATCCTGAACGCGAACTATGTCGCCAGCCGGCTGGCCGGGGCCTATCCGGTGCTGTTCATGGGCAATCGCGGCCGGGTGGCGCATGAATGCATCCTGGACACCCGGCCGTTTCAGGAGCATGGCGTGACCGTCGACGACATCGCCAAGCGGCTGATCGACAACGGCTTCCACGCCCCCACCATGAGCTGGCCGGTCGCCGGCACGCTGATGGTCGAGCCGACCGAATCGGAGACCAAGGCCGAGATCGACCGGCTGATCACCGCCTTCCTGGCGATCCGCGACGAGATCACCGAGATTGCCGAGGGCAGGATCAGCGCCGAGGCCTCGCCGCTGCGCCATGCCCCGCATACGGTCGAGGACCTGGTCGCCGACTGGGACCGGGCCTATTCGCGCGAGCAGGGCTGCTTCCCGCCGGGAGCGTTCCGGGTGGACAAGTACTGGCCTCCGGTCGGGCGGGTGGACAATGCCTATGGCGACCGCAATCTGGTCTGCACTTGCCCGCCGCTAGAGGATTACGCCGAGGCGGCCGAGTGACCCTGTGCCCCCGCCGCTGTGGCGGCGGGGCAAGCTGCCCGACGGGGCTGCAGAAAGCTGCGTGCGGGGTCTTTGCGGCTCTTGACAAGGCGCGGCGCTTCGGCGAGATAGCACGCCGATGGGGCCGTAGCTCAGTTGGTAGAGCGCATCGTTCGCAATGATGAGGTCAGGGGTTCGATTCCCCTCGGCTCCACCAGTTCACTCACACATTCAGATTGATTATCAGCCGGTTAGGCGAATGCCGCTGTGCATCACCTCACGCTAGCCCCACAGCTGAAAAAAGATGCTGCTGGATTTCACCGGACGTTCGGTGGCCGCGGAACATAGAAATCGCGCCGGATCGGCGCGCCAGATTCGGGGTGTATCCGGGAACCGTCCCGCCAGTTTCGACCGTTAGGGTGGCCGGCATCAGTTGGGGCCCGGATCGGGATGGTATCGCTGGCGGGGAGACCAGCTCGCTCGCCTCTGCCATTTGCCGATACGAGCGGGTCGCTTCGTGATATCCAATCTTCAACGCCCGGGAATACGCTCGCCACCGAAAGGAACATGGCTCTTGTAATGGCTTATCAGGCCACGCTCCTTCAGGCGGAGCAGCATTTCATGAACGCCGTCCGCACAGTCGTTCGCTACCGCAACGGTCCAATCATCGTCGATCAGGAACGTCGCTTGCTGCTTTTCTGGCCCGCCCGGTCAGTCGAGGGACCGATGGCTTGCCAATTGACCGATGCCCGCGCGATATGCGTATCGCCCCAGGTCGCGAACTCGATGATAAAACCGTACCGGGTCACCTCGACTGCCTCCAGCCTGAAGCGCAGGTTCTGGTCATGCGCGGCATCGAGGCCGGTCAACCCCAGGGTGATTGAGGGAATGGCTCCGAAAGGTGCAAGGAAGGTCGTCCTGACCCGCAAGCTCCGATCACCGTCGCCCGCCCACATCGGCAAGCCAGCGTCCACGTGATTGAAAAGCTCGCCAAACGCACTGATCATCTGCAATTCGCTGGTCCAGACCAGGTTTTGCAAAAAGGGCGAGCACGCTTCATCCAGCATATTGTTGATCTCTGAATCTGATCGTTCCCGACCGCCGCCGCGATTGGCGACATCTGACTTCACAACGCCAGATCGCTTTCCGAAGCGCCGCCGGGCCTTGGGGACCCGTTCTTCTCGCGCAGCCCTTCATTGAGACAGATCTGATCTGCGGTTTCGACGCTCATTGTGCTTGGGCGCTGGATGGCGCGGTCCCAGCGTACGATATTCTTGGTGTAAAGCTGGCAAACGACCGGGCCGGCTGCCGTTTCTACCGTCACCGGTTCGCTTTCGTAATCCTTTGGGTCGATGGAGCAGGCGGCCAAGAACACGAGCGCCGCTGCGGGGATAAACTTGATCATCCTGTCACCTTTTCGTTTCACATTTCAAAACGGCGAAGTCTTTCGGACTTATGGCTGTTCTATTTGGATGGCGCGTCCGCGACACGCCATGCCGATCAAGATCTGGCTCGCACCCCGACTCTCTCACTGGTGGGGCTCTCTTTCATCGGCGGAACTTTGCACAAGAGCCACCAGGAGGGCGGTCGAAAACAATCCGAACCCGGCCGAGACATATATCGCGAAAGCCCAGCCGATCCCCAGGCCGAGCAGCAGGGAAATCATGGCAATCACAAATGCCAATACGCCGCTGATGATCGCCAGCACGCTCGCGGTCACGGGCTTGGTCCCGGCGCGCTTCATGAGAGCCGCCCGATCGAGGTGCGGCCCTCATGGCCGTCCGATGCCATGAGCGCAGTAATCGACGCCAGGTTGGTCACGATTTGGCGCGTCTCATGGCTCGGAGTGGCGTTCGCCGTCGCGGAGAGAATTTGAGAGACCTCTTGCAACGCCTCACGCTGCCCATCCGCATAGCCGGCCTCATAACAAAGCTGCCGCCTGTCGAAATCCAGATGAAGATCGACGAGAACACGCCACTCAGCGTCCGAAACAAGAGGAGCGTCGCGATTCCTCATCGAATGATCTCCGGATTTACGAACGAAATTACTCATTAGCATGCCACCAGCTCACTCATTGACTTGTCCTAGGTCAGGTAGGAAGAAGCACATCATAGAACGGAGCAAGCCGAGTTCGGCTTGCCCAAGCGTCAGAAGCTGACATTCATACCAAGGCGAACATGATGATGTTCCGGGGTCGCCCGGGTCGAATATCCGGTCGCATCGGTCAGAGGGGTTTTCCCAAATTGACGGAATTCCCATTCACCGAACAGCGAGAAGCGATCATTGAGCTTCTTTTCCAACCCCAGGCCGACCGTCCAGGCATTGTCCTTGAAGTCGCCCTTGTAGGCCATCCCGGCCCCTTCGGTGGAATAGCCGAACTTGCCGCGCGCAAAGCCGACGCTGCCGTAGAACAGCGTATCTTTCGCATCGTTCAGGATCCCGGTTTTCCAGCGCAGGGATAGCAGCCGATCCAGCTCGCTGGACGCCACCACGCCGCCCTTATCGAAGCTGTCATCGGCACTTCCGCCTTCATAGGCCAGTTCTGGGCCCGTCACGATCTGCCGGTCGCGAAGCGCCCGCTGCCAGCGATAGCCGAGATGGACCGAATAGGTGACACCGTGGATATCCACCGAGCCGGGCGAATAGGTCGCGCCGCCGCCCGGTTTGGCGATGCCGACACGGTCATCGGCCCCCAGCGCGTAGCCTATCGCTCCTCCCAGATAGGGCCCTTGCCAATTCCTCGGGGCGGCAGGCGGTTCTTGCGGCACAACGGGGGCGGCGATCACCGGGGCGACGTAGCCCCCCCGCGAAGGCCGGGGCGAGGCTCGCGAGCAGCATGCCCGCGAAGATCGGGATATTCTTCAACATCTTGCCTATTCCGAGGTCAATTTTCTGCAACGAGGGGGCGGTTGTTCTGCAGATGCCGGATGCCCATCTTGCGGGCCTGCCTGCCCGAGGCCAGGTAGCGGGCCGGCTGCGAGACATGGGTCGGGTCCGCCAGGTCCGGGAAAAGCGCGAAGATTTCTTCCGCGGCGGCCTTGCCGACCGATTTCAACGCCTCGGGTCCGGTATACAGGGACTCCGTCTCGGCGCCGTTCGAGATCACCACCTCGTGGCGATCGAACAGAATGTGGAAATACTCCACTTCCACGAGATCGGTCGCGATATCGATCCCGTCCAGCAGGACAAGCTGCTTGGCGGCCACCAGGACCTCGGCCGTACCGAACATCTTCTGCGCGATTCTCGAGCGCACCAGAACCCGGTGCTGCGGGGAAACCAGAAGATCGCGATCCGGAACTCCCGTCCCCAGCGCCCCTGCCGCGATCCGGATAGGACGAAGATGCGGCATCGCCTCAAGCTCGCCCGCACCCAGCTTTCGCGATCCCAGCCAGCGAACGGGCTGAAAACCGTGGTCAAGAGTCTCGACCAAATCACCGACTGAAATGCTGTCTATGCGTTTATCGCCATCCATCGTCTTGATATACGTGCCGCCGGCAAAGCAAATAAAATCAATACGATCCCAGTATCCGATATGCATATTGTTGTACGAGAACGGATTTCCGCCGCTCAATACATCATTCTCGCTATCATAAGACCAGCCATTATTCTGCGCAACGGCAATGAAGCCAGGCCTTTGTTCGTGCAGAAGATTCACCTGCAGAATATCTCCATCCATCTGCAGATCGAGATCTCCCCAATGCATCTGGAGGTTGTTTGAATCAACGGGCTTGATCAACTTGACAACGTTAACCCCTCCGCTTCCATAATTGTAGGTGAAGGGAGTGTAGCCTTCCGACGTCAACTGGTCCGCGCCGCTATAGGAATAGATGTATCCCGACACCGTAGAATCGGTCCCAATAGAAATGACATCCTTCCCGAGCCCTCCTTGTACATAGCCACTGATGCTGCTATTCGGCCCAATCGAGATAAGCGTCTCTGCGCCCGGATTTGCAACAAAAGTAGACACAACGGATACATTGGCTCCGGAGCCAATTATAATCGAACCGCCCCGAGCATCGGGATCTACGCTTCCAGGGTCGACGGGTTCAGTTGCAGGCGGGGGAGGAGTTACGCTATCATAATCATAAGCCAGGACCCAGGTGGCGGTAAGGTTATCGCCAATTACATAGTTGTTTTCACCAAGGCCACCTGCAATGAACCCTGGGATAGTCGCATCGTTTCCAATATTTATCGTGGAACTTTCCGATGATGCGAGATGAATGTTTGAAGTTACAGTCAGGCCGTCACTTGCGGTAAGGCTATCATTTTCACCCGATGTAAGAATCCATAGGGCTTTCGCATCGTTTCCAAGAACGATATCCGCTGAATTCCCCGCGCCTGGCGCAATACTGAGTGCTCCAGTGATGTTAAGGCTATCGCCGGCGGTAAAGCTGGTGTCCCCTGACAGAGCAACAACTGACCCGGATATGCTGGCCTGATCTCCAAGTTGAATATCGTTAATTTCTGTCCCTTGTAGCGTAATTCCACCACCAACCGACAGACCGTCTCCGGCTGTCAGGCTGGCATTCTTGCCGCCAGCAACGATATTTGTAGTAACAGAGACGTTCTCACCAAAGGTGATGTTCTCGTCTCCGCCACCAGCGCCCTGGATTCCTCGAATTTTCGAGCCATTGCCGATATCAATATTATTCACCGCCCCATCATTGCCGTTCCCGGTATGGATGGTGCCTAGTTCTGTATTTTCCCCGGTGCTCAGATCAAGGCCTGACGCACTTGTAGCGTTGATTATCAAAGCGGAGGCATCCACGCCATCTGCAACGTTCACGGTTGGTGAAGAGTTGCCTCCAAATGAAAACTGATACAGATCTTCATTCTGCCCGTAGGGCAGGTCCTGGTTGATGTTGATATCAAAGTTTACCGGGTGATTTCCCGTACCTGCATTAATGATCGTAGGGAGAAGCGCCGATGGGTTAATGCTGCTGGACTCCACATTCAGCACGTCGCCCTCATTCAACGAGAACGTCGTTCCTTGCATTTCTGTGCCGGGCGGCCAGGCTGCCGGGTTATTCGCAATGAGCGGATCATATGCAATCAGTGTGTATGTAGCCATGAGTCAAACCTCGAAGAAGCTGCAGGTCGGCGACGCCGTATGCATCGCCGATTGGAAAGCAGAAGATGGTTAAGGCCTGTGCGAATATGTATCTTCTGCTTGATCCATGAAAAACGACATCGCTTGGATGCCGGAAAAGCCTCGCGTCAGCCTTCTGGACGTAGCTTGTTGGATTCAATCATCCATATCCGAGGCTCATAAAGGCAACTTACGATATATAGCAGCCGCATCTGGTCGACTTCCTTTCATTCGCCGCTGTGCGAGCCCCTTTCAAAGACGCGGAAGGGGCAATCTCAGCCAGTTAACGCAACTGCTCTAAAATAGATAAAAGGCGGCTGAGAACGGCGGTGAGAAATTCGTCCACGGTAGCGGTGGCTTGGTGCTGCTGCGGGCGGCGTAAAAGTCGTCCACCTATTCCCTTTCTGCGGCGGCAGGGAGGGCGTGAGGATTTACAGCGTGGACCTATATCTGAGAGTTCGCCAGGCTTGCGCGGAAGGCATGAGCCAGCGGGAAGCGGCGCGGGTGTTCAACATCTCGCGTGACACGGTTGCGAAGATGATGACCTTCTCGGTGCCACCGGGCTACCGACGGACGGCCGAGGTCAGGCGG
>NZ_AZVA01000031.1:0-54927 GCF_000513975.1 Paracoccus sp. J55 | reverse complement strand
TGGTGGTGGTGATGGACCACACCAACAAGGCGGGCGAGTCGAAGGTGCTGAAATCCTGCACCCTGCCCTTGACGGGCCAGGGCGTGGTGAACCGGATCATCACCAATCTGGGGGTGCTGGACGTGGTTCCGGGCGGGCTGAAGATCGTCGAGCTGGCCGATGGCGTCAGCGAGGACGCGCTGCGCGCCGCGACCGAGGCGNCNATCGTCGGGTGAGCTGACAGGGGGAGGGGGCTTCCGCCCCCTCTTGCGGCTGAAGCCGCAATTCACCCCCGAGGATATTTGGACAAGAAAGAAGGATCCGATGGCGTTCGATCGGGCGAAAATCGAGGCGCTGTTCACCCGTGACGGCCGCTATCTTTGCGCGCGCTGGGGACGGCCGGTGGCGCCGGTCATCTTCGGTCTGGCCGAGGAGAGCCTGCCGATCTTTCGCGAAGCCATGCGGGCGGTGCTTGCCCATGCCGGCCAGCCCATGGCCGAGACCGATCCCGAGATGGGGGCGAACATGATGATCTTCTTCGTCCGGGATTGGGACGAGCTGCGCGGCTTGCCCGACCTCGACCGGCTGACCGGCCTGCCGGGATTGCCCGGGCGGCTGAAGGCGGAGGCGGCGGATCAATACCGGCTGTTCCGCTTTGACGCCGGGGGCGCGATCCGGGCCTGCCTGACCTTCGTCAACATGGGCGGGCCGTTGGCGGATGCCCACCCGGGCCAACTGGCCGAGACGCTGGCCGTGCGCGGGATGCTGACATTCGCGCGCGACGTGGCGCCCTCTCCCGCGCTGGCCCGGCTGATCCGCGCCGCCTATGATCCGGTCATGCCCGCGGTCGCCACGGATGGCTCGCATGCGCTTCGTCTGGCGGCAAGGCTGTCGTCTTGATTCTTCCGGCTTCTTTCTTGCCTAAATATCCTCGGGGGAGTCGCCGTCAGGCGACGGGGGCGGAAAGCCCCGACCACCGGTAACGCCAGGACCGCCATGCACAAGTTTCCGATCCGCATCTATTACGAAGACACCGATCTGGCGGGGATCGTCTATTACGCCAATTATCTGAAATTCATCGAACGCGCCCGTTCGGAATGGCTGCGCGAGCTGGGCGTGGACCAGGGCGGCCTGCAGCGCCGGGGGCTGGTCTTTGCCGTGCGCCGGGTCGAGGCGGACTATCTCTCGCCGGCGCGGTTCGAGGACCTGCTGGCCGTCGAATCGCGGCTCGAGGCGCTGAGCCCGGCGCGGATCGTGCTGGACCAGGCCGTGACGCGCGACGGGCGATTGCTGTTCCGGGCCCGCGTCACCCTGGCCTGCCTGGCCGATTCCGGCAGGCCGGCACGCATCCCCGCAGCAGTGGCGGAACGCCTGCGGGCGGCCGATCTCGCGGGCAATTGACGCAGAATTGACGGAGAAAGCGGTGCGAGCGGGCTTGTCCCGCTGCCCGGTTCTGCTAACTGGCCTGTTAGCAGAAGCCGCATCCCAGCGGCCCAAAGGACAGGCCGAATTCCATGGAACAACTCGCCGGAGCCGGGCAGCCGGTCGATTTCTCGCTGATCGCGCTGTTCGCGCGCGCCTCGCTGACCGTCCAGATCGTCATGGTGATCCTGATCCTGGCCTCGTTCTGGGCCTGGGCGATCATCATCCAGAAGTTCATCACCTTCAACGCCGCCCGGCGCGAGGCGGACCGATTCGACCGCGCCTTCTGGTCGGGCCAGCCGCTGGACGATCTCTACGATCGCATCGGAGAGGCGCCCTCGGGCCCGGCCGAACGGGTCTTTTCCTCGGGCATGGCCGAATGGCGGCGCAGCCATCGCGACGACGGCAACCTGATCGCCGGCGTGACCGCGCGCATCGACCGGGCCATGAACGTCGCCATCAACCGCGAGAACGACCGCCTGACCCGCGGCCTGCCCTTCCTGGCCACGGTAGGCTCGACCGCGCCCTTCATCGGCCTGTTCGGCACCGTCTGGGGCATCAAGACCGCCTTCGAGGAGATCGCGATCTCGCAGAACACCTCGCTGGCCGTGGTGGCGCCGGGCATCGCCGAGGCGCTGGTGGCGACCGCGCTTGGCCTTCTGGCGGCGATTCCGGCGGTGATCTTCTACAACAAGCTCAGCGCCGATGCCGACCGCATCACCGGGGGATACGAGAGCTTCGCCGACGAGTTCTCGACGATCCTGTCGCGCCAGCTGGACGACGAATAAGATGGGGGCCGGGGTCGTCAAACGCGGTCGCAACGGCAAGGGCCGCACGCGCAGCCAGCCGATGGCCGAGATCAACGTCACGCCCTTCGTGGACGTGATGCTGGTGCTGCTGATCATCTTCATGGTGGCGGCGCCGCTTCTCACTGTGGGCGTGCCGCTGGAACTGCCCAAGACCGCCGCCCAGGCCGTCCCGGCCGAGCCCGAGGAGCCGCTGAGCGTCTCGGTCACGCCCGAGGGGCCGATCCTGGTCATGACCACCGAGGTTCCCGAGGAGGAGCTTATCACCCGGCTGCGCGCCGTCTCGGCCGAGCGGCAGAGCGACAAGATCTATCTGCGCGCCGACGGTTCGATTCCCTATGCCCGGATCATGCAGGTCATGGGGGCGCTGAACGCGGCCGGTTTCAACAACATCGTCCTGGTGACCGAGGCCGGCGGGCCGCGGATGGACGCGGGCGCGGATGGCTGAAGCCATGGACCCAGCGGAACGCATCGGCTTCTGGATCTCGGGCGTCGCCCATGCCGGGCTGCTGGGCGCGGCGCTGGTCGGCGGCGCGCTGTTCCGGCCGCAGCCGCTGGAAGCCGTGCGCATGGCCGAGGTCGCGACCATGTCCGAGGCCGAGTTCCAGTCGCTGGCCGCCGCTGCCGCCGGGCGCGGCCCGGTCTCGGATTCCGCCGCGACCACCCCTGCGCAACCGCGCCCGCCTGCCGATGAAAACCGGCCGGGCGAGGTCGAGGCGGTCAGTCCGCCCGCCCCCGATGCACAGGCGGCAGAGCTGTCCGCGCCCTCGGATCGGCCCGAGGCGCGGCCCGACCTGTCGGACTTCCAGACCCCCAACCGGCCGGTGGCCGTGGTGACCGATGCGCCGCGCCCCGCCGAGCCCGAGGACTCCGTCGAACTGGCGGCGCTGCCGCGGACCAGCGACCGGCCCGATCCGGCGCGCAATCCGGCGCAGCCGCAATCGCCGGCGCCCATCCCGCAGCGTTCGGCGCTGGCGCCGGTCGAATCGGCGCGGCCCCGTGGTCGCCCCGAAGGGCTGGCCGAGGCCGTGCAGGCCCGCCGCGCCGCCGCCGAGGCGGCGCGCCAGCGCGAGCAGTTGCTGGCCCGTCAGCAGGCCGAGGCCGCTGCCGAGCAGGCCGCCGCCGCCAAGGCCGCCGAGGCCGCCGCCCGCCGCGCCGCCGAGGAGCGCGCGCAGGAAGAACGCCGCGAGGCCGAGCGCCGCAGCGCCGACGCGGAAGCGGCCCGCAAGGCCGAGGAGGCCGAGGCGCGCGCCCGCCGTCTTGCCGCGGCCGAAGCGGCTGAAAAGGCCGCTGCGGAACAGGCTGCCGCCGAGAAGCGTGCCGCCGAGCGCAAGGCCGAGGCCGAACGCCGCGCCGCTGCCGAGAAAGCGGCTGCCGAAAAGGCCGCCGCTGAGAAGGCCGCCGCTGAGAAGGCTGCTGCCGAAAAGGCGGCCGCCGAGAAGGCCGAAGCCGAACGGAAGGCCGCCGAGGCCAAGGCCCGCAAGGAAGCCGAGGAAAAGGCGGCCGCCGAACGCGCCGCGGCCGAGAAGAAGGCTGCCGAAAAGGCTGCCGCCGAAGCCAAGGCCCGCGAACAGGCCGAGGCCGAGCGCAAGGCCGCCGAAGCGGCCAAGCAGGCCGCCCTGAAAGAGGCGATGCAGGATCAGGGCTCGGCCGGTTCGGGCGGCGGCGGGGCGGCGGCCAGCGGGCCTCCGCTGAGCCAGGGCGAGAAGGACGGCTTCCGCGTCGCCGTCGAGCAATGCTGGAACCGCGGCTCGCTCTCGACCGAGGCCAGCCGGACCACGGTTTCGGTGCAGTTCTCGATGGCCCCGGATGGCACGGTGGAAAAGGGCTCGCTGCGCATGATCGGCCATGACGGCGGCTCGGACGCGGCGG
Source organism: Paracoccus sp. J55 (assembly GCF_000513975.1). Lineage (NCBI taxonomy): Bacteria > Pseudomonadati > Pseudomonadota > Alphaproteobacteria > Rhodobacterales > Paracoccaceae > Paracoccus > Paracoccus sp. J55. Next base: position 50,848 of record NZ_AZVA01000031.1, on the reverse strand, counting down.
CGAAACAGGCCTATGAGGCGGCGCGCCGGGCGATCCTGATGTGCGAGCGCGGCGGCTACAAGCTGCCGCCGGAGAAATACAACCGCTGGAAGGATGTCATCATCGACTTCAACGCCAGCGGCAGCGCGCGGGTCCAGTGACATGGCATCCCGGCGCGCGACACTCTATCCTGCAACCAAGACCTTACGAGGGCGATTCATGTTGCGACATTTCCTGATGACTTCCGTGATGGCCCTTGCGGGTCTGGGGCTGGCCGCGCCGGTCCTGGCGCAGGACGGGCCGCTGCGGATCGAGATCACCGACGGGGTGATCGAGCCGATGCCCTTCGCCATCGCCCGCTTCCACGACGAGGGCGGCGCCGGCGAATACCTGGCGCAGGTGCAGAACCTGATCGCCGCCGACCTGACCGGCACCGGCCTGTTCCGCGAGATCCCGGCCAGCGCCCATATCGCACGGCCGGAAAGCTTCGAGGCGCCTGTCAGCTACGAGGACTGGAAGGCGGTCAATGCCCAGGCGCTGATCACCGGCGCGGTCAAGGTCGAGGGCGGCAAGGTCGTCGTCAAGTTCCGGCTGTTCGACGTCTTCGCCGGCCAGCCGCTGGGCGACGGCATGCAGTTCGACGCCGCGACCGGCAACTGGCGCCGGGCCGCCCACAAGGCGGCCGACCAGGTCTATTCGCGGCTGACCGGCGAGGGCCCCTATTTCGACAGCCGCGTCGCCTTCGTGCAGGAAACCGGGCCCAAGGACGCGCGCCGCAAGCGCATCGGCATCATGGATTACGACGGCGCCAACGTGAAATGGCTGACCGACGATGCGACGCTGGTGCTGAAGCCGCGCTTCTCGCCCGACGGCTCGCGGCTGCTTTACACCAGCTATGCCACCGGTTTCCCGCAGGCGATGATGATGGATGTCAATTCGCTCGGCGTGCGTCAGCTGGGCGCGGGCCAGCAGGGCACGATGAGCTTCTCGCCCCGCTTCTCGCCCGACGGGCGCTGGATCGTCTATTCGCTGGAAAAGAACGGCAATACCGACATCTACCAGATGGATGCCGCCACCGGCGCGCAGCGGGCGCTGACCAACGCCCCCTCGATCGAGACCTCGCCCAGCTACAGCCCGGACGGCAAGCAGATCGTGTTCGAGAGCGACCGCTCGGGCACGCCGCAGCTCTACATCATGGGGGCGAACGGCGGCGAGCCGAAGCGGATCAGCTTCGGCGAGGGGCGCTATGGCACCCCGGTCTGGTCGCCGCGCGGCGACATGATCGCCTTTACCCGGCAGGTCGGCGGGAAATTCCATATCGGCGTCATGCGCACCGATGGTTCGGAAGAGAAAATGCTGACGGAATCGTTCCTTGACGAGGGCCCGACTTGGGCCCCCAATGGGCGCGTCGTGATGTTCACGCGGGTGACGCCGGGCGGCGACGGCGAGCCGCGCCTGCATTCGGTGGATATCACAGGGCGCAACATGCGCCCGGTCAAGATCAATGGCGCGGCCTCGGATCCCGACTGGGGCCCGTTGCTGCCCTGAAGCGCGTGAGATGGACAGGATTATGAAAACTTTCATGAAAATTGCCGCGGTCGGCGCCATTCTCGCGCTGGCGGCCTGCGCCCGGCCGGCGCAGGACATGCAGGTCCAGGACCCCTATGCCGGGGCCGGCGGCGGCCTTGGCGGGGTCGGGGCCACTGCTCTGCCGGGCACTGCCGAATATTTCAAGACCGCCGTCGGCGATACGGTGCTGTTCGCCGTGGACCAGTCCACCCTGTCGCCCGAGGCGCGGGTGATCCTGGCCAATCAGGCCGGCTGGCTGAACCAGAACCAGGGCTTCTCGGCGGTGATCGAGGGCCATGCCGATGAGCAGGGCACCCGCGAATACAACCTGGCGCTGGGTGCGCGCCGGGCGAACTCGGTGCAGGAATACCTGGTCTCGCAAGGCGTGGCGCCGGGCCGGCTGCGCACCGTCAGCTATGGCAAGGAGCGGCCGCTGGCGATCTGCTCGACCGAGGAATGCTATTCCAAGAACCGCCGGGCCGTGACGGCGGTCAGCCCAGGGGCGGGGATGTGATGCGACGGTTTCTGCTGGCGGCCGGATTCGCGCTGGCCGCGTGGCCGGTGGCGGCGCAGGATGCGCAGACCCTGGCCGACATCCGGGCCGAGCTGAACCAGCTTTCGGCCGATCTGCAATCGCTGCGGGCGCAGCTGGTCGCCTCGGGTCCGGCGGGCTTCGCGGCGGCGGGCGGCGACAGCGCCATCGACCGCATGAACGCGATGGAGGCGCGGCTGGCGCAGCTGACCGGCCAGACCGAGCAGCTGCAGAACCGCATTGACCGCATCGTCCGGGACGGCACCACCCGCATCGGCGATATCGAGTTCCGCCTCTGCGAGATGGAGGAGGGCTGCGATCTGGGCAGCCTGACCACGCCGCCCCTGGGCGAACAGGGCGGCAGCAGCCCGCTGCCCCCCTCGGACCAGCAGGGCGCGCTGACGCAATCCAGGACCCCCTCGGCCAGGGCCGCCGCGACCGCGGCGGAAAAGGCCGATTTCGACCGGGCCCGGGAGGTGCTCGGTCAAGGTGACTTTCGTCGTGCTGCCGAGCTCTTCGCGGCCATTGCCGAAACCCATGCTGGCGGTCCGCTGACCGCCGAGGCGCTGTTCCTGCGCGGGGCGGCGCTGGATTCCGCCGGCGATCTCGACGGCGCGGGCCTGGCCTGGCTGGAAAGCTTCGCGGCCAATCCGAACGGCCCGCAGGCAGCGGATGCGCTGCTGGGCCTGTCGCGCGCCATGTCCGCCAAGGGCGGCCCGCAAGAGGGCTGCTATTATCTTCAGGAAATCCTGGCTCGTTTCCCCGGCGCGCCGCAGGCCGCCGAGGCCGAGCGGCGGCTGCAGGGCCTGGGCTGCGATACGCTGGACGAGAGCTCGGCCGAGGATCTGGACCCCGAGGCCGCGGCGGATCTGGCGGATGAGGGCTGACCCGGTCGAGGCGCGGGTGCATGCCGCGCTGGACCGTCTGGCCGGCGACCGGCCCGCACTTGGCATCGCCCTCTCGGGGGGCGGCGATTCCACCGCCCTGATGCATCTGGCCCATCGCTGGGGCCGTGTCCGGTTGCTGGCGGCGACGGTCGATCACGGGCTGCGCCCCGGCTCGGAGGCCGAGGCGCAGGCGGCCGGCCTTGCGGCCTCCGCCCTGGACATTCCGCACGAGATCTTGCGCTGGACGCGGCAGGGCGGCGGCAACCTGATGGCCGCCGCGCGCGAGGCGCGCCTGCGCCTGCTGGCCGATTGGGCCGTCCGGCATGGGCTTGCCGCCGTTCTGCTGGGCCATACGCTGGACGATCAGGCCGAGACGCTGCTGATGCGCCTGAACCGCGGCGCCGGCGTGGACGGGCTTTCGGCCATGGCCGAATCGCGCGAGGCGCTGGGGATCGCCTGGCTGCGCCCCCTGCTGGCGGTCGGCCGTGCCGAGTTGCGGCATTGGCTGGCGGCGCGGGGGCTGGGCTGGGTCGAGGACCCCTCGAACGAGAACGAGGATTTCGAGCGGGTGCGGGTGCGCAAGGCCATCGCGGCGCTGGACCTGCCGCTGCGGCAGCTGGCGCAATCGGCTGAGAATCTGGCCATGGCGCGGGATGCGCTGTGCGATTTCGCCGCACGGGTGGCCGAGGGTGCGCAAAGCCGCGCCGGATCGCTGGCGCTGCCGCTGGACGCCTTTCGCGCCGCGCCGCCCGAGATCCGCCGGCGGCTTCTTGTCGCAGGGCTGCGCTTCGTCGGCGGCGGCGACTATCCGCCCCGGCGCGAGCCGGTGCTGCATGCCCTTGCCGGGCTGGAAACCGGCGCCAGGCTGACGCTGGAGGGGGTGATCGCCGCGCCCCGCGACGGTTTCCTGTGGCTGATCCGCGAACCCGCCGCCGCGGCGCGCGCCCCCGCGGCCGAGGGCGCTGCAGCCATCTGGGACCGGCGCTGGGGGGTCGAGGGCCTGCAGCCCGGCCAGCAGGTGCGCGCGCTCGGTCACGGGGTGCTGCCGGGGCTCGACTGGCGCGGCGCGGGGCTGATGCGGGACGAGGCCGCGGCCAGCCCCGGGATCTGGCAGGGCAGCCGCCTGATCGCCGCGCCGCTGCTGCGGCCGGCCCCGTCCCATGCCGTCCGGCCGCTGGGCGGCCTGCCTGAATTCCGCGCATTGCTCTATACGCATTGAACCTGACGGCGGAATCCCTATTTTCAGGCGAAAGCCTGTTTACCCGCGGAGGACGTGCCTTTGGGCAATGCGCGCAATATCGCTTTCTGGGTAGTGCTGTTCCTGATGATCCTGGCGCTGTTCAACCTGTTCAGCGACGGATCGACCCAGATGAACAGCCGCCAGATCAGCTATTCCGATTTCATCCAGCGGGTGGAAAAGGATGAGATCACCGCCGTCACCATCGACGGCGAGAATGTCGGCATCACCGACAAGGACGGCAAGCAGTTCGCCACCGTCCGGCCGCAGGGCGAAGAGATCGCCGACCGGCTGATCGACAGGGGCGTCGAGGTCAAGGTCGAGCGTCAGCAGCAATCGGGCTTCATGTCGCTTCTGGGCGTCTGGCTGCCCTTCATCCTGCTGATCGGCGTGTGGATCTTCTTCATGAATCGGATGCAGGGCGGCGGCAAGGGCGGAGCCATGGGCTTCGGCAAGTCGCGCGCCAAGCTCTTGACCGAAAAGCATGGCCGGGTGACTTTCGACGACGTGGCCGGCATCGACGAGGCCAAGGAAGAGCTGGAAGAGATCGTCGAATTCCTGCGCAACCCGCAGAAATTCAGTCGCCTGGGCGGCAAGATCCCCAAGGGCGCGTTGCTGGTCGGCCCGCCCGGCACCGGCAAGACGCTGCTCGCCCGCGCCATCGCCGGCGAGGCGGGGGTGCCGTTCTTCACCATTTCCGGCTCGGATTTCGTCGAGATGTTCGTCGGCGTCGGCGCCAGCCGCGTCCGCGACATGTTCGAGCAGGCGAAGAAATCCGCCCCCTGCATCGTCTTCATCGACGAGATCGACGCGGTCGGCCGCGCCCGCGGCGTCGGCATCGGCGGCGGCAATGACGAGCGCGAGCAGACCCTGAACCAGCTGCTGGTCGAGATGGACGGCTTCGACGCCAACGAAGGCGTCATCATCATCGCCGCCACCAACCGCAAGGACGTGCTGGACCCGGCCTTGCTGCGCCCCGGCCGTTTCGACCGCCAGATCTATGTCCCGAATCCCGACATCAAGGGCCGCGAGAAGATCCTGGCCGTGCATTCGCGCAAGGTGCCGGTGGGTCCCGACGTGGACCTGCGCATCATCGCCCGCGGCACGCCGGGCTTCTCCGGCGCCGATCTGATGAACCTGGTGAACGAGGCCGCGCTGATGGCCGCGCGCATTGGCCGCCGCTTCGTCACCATGGAGGATTTCGAGAACGCCAAGGACAAGGTGATGCTGGGGGTCGAGCGCCGCAGCATGGTCCTGACCCCCGAGCAGAAGGAAAAGACCGCCTATCACGAAGCCGGCCACGCCATCGTCGGCCTGTCGTTGCCGAAATGCGATCCGGTCTACAAGGCGACGATCATCCCGCGCGGCGGCGCGCTCGGCATGGTGGTCAGCCTGCCGGAAATGGACCGCCTGAACTATCACAAGGACGAGGCCAAGCAGAAGCTCGCCATGACCATGGCCGGCAAGGCAGCCGAGATCATCAAATACGGCGAGGAAGGGGTATCGAACGGCCCGGCCGGCGACATCCAGCAGGCCAGCCAGTTGGCGCGCGCCATGGTGATGCGCTGGGGCATGTCGGACAAGGTCGGCAATATCGACTATGCCGAGGCGCATGAAGGCTATTCAGGCAATACCGGCGGTTTCTCGGTCTCGGCCGCCACCAAGGAGCTGATCGAGAAGGAGGTCCACGACCTCATCGAGGAAGGCTATCGCGAAGCCCACCGCATCCTGACCGAAAAGCAGGAGGAGTTCGAGCGGCTGGCCAAGGGGCTTCTGGAATACGAGACCCTGACCGGCGAGGATATCGGCCGGGTGATCCGGGGCGAGCCGCTGGGCGGCGACGAGGATGCGCCCGGCTCGACCATCCCCTCGGTCAGCGCGATTCCGCGGGCCGGCGCCGCCAAGCCGGCGCCGGATGCGGCGCCGCAACCGCAGGGCTGAGCTTCGGTCCGCGACAGGAAAACCCCCGGGGCAGACCCGGGGGTTTGTCATTGGCACAAAGGTTTCTGAGCTGAACGGATTTCGGCAGGTCAGAGCAGCAGAAGCGCCACGGCACCCAGCGCCAATCCCAGGCCGAAACCCACATTGATCACGAAGCTGGCAGCCTTCATCTGGTGACCTTTCCAGAATGCGGGGGACGATCCCCCGGTTCGCAGTTGAACGGAAAACGTCGATTCTCGCCATTGGGTTCCATCTTCGGCAAGAATCCGCCGATTGGCTGCGGCAATTCGGCCACAGCGGGGACTTGCGTCCAGGGGCCGGGCAGGGCATGGGACAGGCATGAGCCGATCCGAACCCGAACTGCCGCCGAATTCCGCCATGCCTGAATTGCGTGCGCGCATCGACGCGCTGGATGCGCGGCTGGTGGCGCTTCTGGCGGAGCGCTCGGCGCTGATCGACGAGGCGGCACGGATCAAGGCGCGCGAGAGCCTGCCCGCCCGGATCGACAGCCGCGTCGAAGAGGTCGCTGCCAATGCCCGCCGCCTCGCTGCCACCCAAGGGCTGGATCCTGATCTGGCCGAGCGGCTCTGGCGAGTGATGATGGAGCATTTCATCGCGCAGGAGGACCGGGTCCTTTCCTCGCCGAGAAGGGGCTAGCGGCACGCATGCAGGGGGCTTCGCCCCCGCGCGTTCCGCGCTCCCCCAGGATATTTATCCAAGAAAGAAAGCGGCGGCGGCCCTTCTCTTCTTTCTTGGATAAATATCCTGCGGGGGTCTGGGGGCGCAAAGCCCCCAGCGGCGGCGACGGTCATGGCGCTGCAGGCAGCCTGGTCAGACCGGGATCATCGTGCCTTGAAGCATGGCGACATGCTTGCGCGAGCCGGCGCTTTCCGCCCAGACATCGGCGGCGACCACCATGATGCGGCGGCCGGGGCGGATCACCCGGCCCTCGGCCAAAAGCTGGTCGCCGGTGGCAGGCGACATCAGGTTGATCTTCATCTCGACCGTCATCACCTCGGCGTCTTCAGGCATCAAGGTCAGCGCAGCATAGCCCGCGGCTGAATCGCCGATGCTGAAGGCCAGCCCGGCATGGCCGGCGCCATGCTGCTGCAGCGATGTCGGCAGAATCGGCGCGGTGATGGCGATGCGTCCGGGTTCGATCAGGGCAAGCCGGGCGCCCAGGGTAAGCATCATGCTCTGCCGGTCGAAGCTGGTGCGGATGCGACTTTCCAGGTCATTCATCGAACAGGCTCTCCTGCGTGCGGGGGGCGTCTAGGCCCAGATGCCGCCAGCCCAGCCGGGCCAGCATGCGGCCGCGCGGCGTGCGGCTGACCAGGCCCTGCTGCATCAGATAGGGCTCGATCACCTCCTCGATCGAATCGCGGCTTTCCGACAGCGCGGCCGAAAGGGTTTCCACCCCGACCGGGCCGCCGCCGTAATGCTCGGCCATCAGCGTCAGGTAGCGGCGGTCGGCGCTGTCGAGCCCAAGGTGATCGACGCCGAGCCGGGTCAACGCCGAATCGGCGATCTTGCGGGTCAGCCGGCCGTCGCCCTCGACCAGCGCGAAGTCGATCACCCGGCGCAGCAGGCGGCCGGCGATGCGCGGCGTGCCGCGGGCGCGGCGGGCGATCTCGCGCGTGCCCTCGGGTTCCGAGGGGATGCCCATCAGCCGGGCGCCGCGGGTCACGATCAGATCGAGCTCCTCGACGGTGTAGAATTGCAGCCGGGTCGGAATGCCGAAACGGTCGCGCAGGGGCGTGGTCAGCAGGCCGAGCCGGGTGGTGGCGCCGACCAGGGTAAAGGGTTGCAGCTCGATCCGCACCGTGCGCGCCGCCGGACCTTCGCCGATCACCAGGTCCAGCTCGAAATCCTCCATCGCCGGGTAGAGTATCTCCTCGACCGCCGGATTCATGCGGTGGATCTCGTCGATGAAGAGCACGTCGCGCGCTTCCAGATTGGTCAGGATCGCGGCAAGGTCGCCCGCCCGCGCCAGCACCGGGCCCGAGGTCATCTTGAAGTTCACCCCCAGCTCGCGCGCCATGATCTGCGCCAGCGTGGTCTTGCCAAGGCCGGGGGGGCCGTGAAACAGCGTGTGATCCATCGCCTTGCCGCGCATGCGGGCGCTTTCGATGAAGACGCGCAGATTCGCCCGCGCCTCGGCCTGGCCGACGAAATCCTCGAGCCGCTGCGGGCGCAGCGCGCGGTCCTCGCCGTCGCTTTCCAGCGGTTCGGGACGCAGCATGGGGTCGGGCTGGCTCATCGCGCGCCCCAGGGGCCGGCGCCCGTGCCCGAGGCCATGGCCTGCAGCCGGGCGATGCGCTCCTCGGTCGGCGGATGGGTGGCGAAAAGCCGGTCCATGCGCAACGCGTGCAGCGGGTTGACGATGAACAGGCTGGCCGAGGCGGGGTTCCTTTCGGCCGGGATATTCACCACCTGGCCCGCCGCGCGCGAGATCTTGGCCAGCGCACCGGCCAGTGCCATCGGCCGGCCGCAGATCTCGGCGCCGATGCGGTCGGCCTCGTATTCGCGGGTGCGCGAGATCGCCATCTGCACCAGCCCCGCCGCGATCGGCGCGAAGACCATTGCGAGGATCGCCGCCAGCCCGCCGCCGCGATTGCCGTCGCGCCCGCCGAACATGCTGGAAAACATCAGCATGTTGCCCAGCATGGCGATGGCGCCGGCCATGGTCGCGGTGACGGTCATGGTCAGCGTGTCGCGATGCTTGATATGCGCCAGCTCATGCGCGATCACTCCGGCCAGTTCGTCGCGGTTCAGCACCCGCATGATGCCCTGCGTCACCGCCACGGCGGCGTTTTCCGGGTTGCGGCCGGTGGCGAAGGCGTTGGGCTGTTCGGTTTCCAGCACATAGACCTTGGGCATCGGCAGGTTCGCCCGCTGCGCCAGCGCCGCGACCATGTCGACCAGTTCCGGGGCCTGCTGGCGGGTGACCGGATGCGCGCCCTGCTGGCGCAGCACCATCTTGTCGCTGTTCCACCAGGCGAACAGGTTGCCGGCCCCGGCCAGCACCAGCGCGATCACCGCGCCGCCCTGGCCGCCCAGCAGATAGCCCATGCCCATGACCAGCGCGGTCAGGGCGGCCATCAGGATGAAGGTGCGCAGGTTTCCGGTCATCTTTCTTACTCCTTGGGCGCCAGCAGCCGCAGGGCCGCGCGGATCAACGCGGCAGTCGGCGCGGCGGGTTCCCGGGCCGCGGCCTCGGCCACGGCCGAGGCGGCCTCGGACGGAGCATAGCCCAGATTCCCCAGGGCCGAGAGCGCATCCGCTGTCGCCTGAGCTGAGGATGGCGCTGCCGTGGCTGTCCGGGCGACAGGCGCTTCGATCACCTCGGCCGAGGGCTCGGGCAGGGGACCGGGATCGACGGTCAGGTTGCCGCCCATCGCCATGACGGCGGGGGCCTTGTCCTTCAGCTCCATCACTACGCGCTGCGCCAGTTTCGGGCCGACGCCCTGGGCCTTGCGCAACGCCGACCAGTCGCCGAGCGCCAGCGCGCGCGACAGCCCGTCCGGTCCCAGCGTGCCCAGGATCGCCAGCGCCACCTTGGCCCCCACCCCCTGCACCGAGGTCAGCAGCCGGTGCCATTCCTTTTCCAGCAGCGTGGGGAAGCCGAACAGCTGCAGCAGGTCCTCGCGCACCAGCAATTCGGTATAAAGCGCCGTCGCCTGCCCGGCGGGGGGCAGGTTCGCGGCGGTGCGTTCGCTGACATGGACGATATAGCCCACGCCGCGCACGTCGATCAGCACATGGTCCTGCGCCCGATGCAGGATCACCCCGGCGATGCGTCCGATCATGGCCCGTCCCTCACGCGCTTGCCTTGATGCGCAGGGCGCGGCCCTGCAGGTGATGGGCGTGACAAATTGCCACGGCCAGCGCGTCCGCCGCGTCCGGTCCGGCGAACTCGACGCCGGGCAGCATGAAGCGGACCATGTGCTGGATCTGCTCCTTGGCGGCATGACCGACGCCGACCACGGTCTTCTTGACCGCGTTCGGGGCGTATTCGCCGATCTCCAGCCCCGCCTCGGCCGGGGCCAGCAGGGCGATGCCGCGCGCCTGGCCCAGCTTCAGCGTGCCGAGCGCGTCCTTGTTCACGAAGGTCTGCTCGACCGCGGCCGCATCCGGGGCATGCCGGACGATCACCGCGCAAAGCCCGCGATAGAGCGCGGCGAGGCGCGGACCCAGCTCGCCCGCCTCGGAATGGACGATGCCGTTGCCCAGATGCCGCAGGCGCGGCCCCTCGACCGCGATCACGCCCCAGCCCATGTTCCGCAGGCCGGGGTCTATGCCGATGATCTTCATGCCTGTTCCCTTTTTGCCAAGCGTTAGCACGAAAGGCGAACATCGCCTAGTTGCTTTGTCATCCGCTTGACATCGCAGGTCCCCATCGGGGACAGAGGGGCACGAAAAGGGACGAGGGACAATGTCGCCAGCACTGATCGCCGTGCTTCCGTTCATCGGGGCGCTGCTGCCCGGATTGCTGATCCGCTCGGGGCGGGATGTCGCTGCGGTCTCTTGCGCGACGGCGACCTTCATCGCGCTGCTGGGACTTTGCCTGCATATCCCGGCGATCATGGCGGGCGATGTGATCACGGCGCGTTTCGCCTGGCTGCCCTCGCTGGGGCTGAACGCGCATTTCCGCATCGACGGGCTGGGCCTGCTCTTCGGCATCCTGATCCTGGGCATCGGCCTGCTGATCATCGCCTATGCCCGCTATTACCTGTCGCGCAAGGATCCGGCGGGGGTGTTCTACACCTATCTGATGCTGTTCCAGGGCGCGATGCTGGGCATCGTGCTGTCCGACAACATCCTGCTGCTGCTGGTGTTCTGGGAACTGACCTCGCTGTCCTCCTTCCTGCTGATCGGCTACTGGAAGCACCTGCCCGAGGGGCGGCAGGGCGCGCGCATGGCGCTGACCGTGACCGGCATGGGCGGGCTTGCGATGATCGCGGGCATGCTGATCCTGGGCAATATCGCCGGCAGCTTCGACATTTCGGATATCCTGCAGGCGCGCGAGGCGATCCAGGCCAGCCCCTATTACCTGCCGGCGCTGCTGCTGATCCTGCTGGGCGCCTTCACCAAATCGGCGCAGTTCCCGTTCCATTTCTGGCTGCCGCATGCCATGGCGGCGCCGACGCCGGTTTCGGCCTATCTGCATTCGGCGACCATGGTGAAGGCCGGGCTGTTCCTGATGGCGCGGCTGTGGCCGGTGCTGTCGGGCACGCCGGAATGGTTCTATATCGTCGCCACCACCGGGCTTGTGACCATGGTGCTGGCGGCCTGGATCGCCATCTTCCGCGACGATCTGAAATCGCTCTTGGCCTTTTCCACCGTCTCGCATCTGGGCCTCATCACCATGCTTCTGGGCTTCGGCACCGAGGCGGCGGCGGGCGCGGCGGTATTCCACATCATCAACCACGCCACCTTCAAGGCGGCGCTGTTCATGACCGCCGGCATCATCGACCACGAGGCCGGCACGCGTTCCATCGCCCGTCTGGGCGGGTTGCGGCGGCTGATGCCGGTGACCTTCGTCATCGGCACCGTGGCGGCGCTGTCCATGGCCGGCATCCCGCCGCTGAACGGCTTCCTGTCGAAAGAGCTGATGCTGGAAGAGGCGACCCATGCCGCCTGGCAGGGCAATCCCTGGCTGATCGCGGCGATGGCGACGCTAGGGGCGCTGTTCTCGGTCTGCTATTCGCTGCGCTTCGTCTGGCAGGTGTTCTTCGGCCCCGAGCGTCAGGATTACCCGCGCAGGCCGCATGATCCGGGCTTCGGCCTGTGGTCCGCCCCGGCGCTGCTGGTGGTGCTGGTGGTGCTGATCGGGTTGTTCCCCGCCGGCATGGCCGGCTGGCTGGTCGAGGCCTCGGCCAGCGCCGTCACCGGCACCGCCCAGCATCCGCATCTGGCGCTGTGGCATGGCGTGACCCCGGCGCTGATGCTGTCGATCACCGCGCTGATCGGCGGGGCGCTGCTGCTGGCGCTGAACCGCCACCTGCTGGCCATGCGGGCGGCGATGGCCTGGCCGGACGCCAAGGCGATCTTCGACGCCATTACCCGCTGGACGACCGGCGCGGCGGGCGCCTTCACCGACCGGCTGACCAACGGCTCGATGTCGCGCGCCCTTGCCGCCTTTTCGCTGACCGTGGTGCTTTGCGGCTTCTGGGCCTTCTCGACCGGCGGCTGGCAGGGCGCGACCCGGCCGATGCTGCCGGTCCAGCCGGTGCCGCTGGTCGGCTGGGCGGCGCTGATGGTGGCGATCTGCTGCATGGTGGCCTTTCACCGCCAGCGCATCCTGGCGCTGGTGCTGGTCGGCATCATCGGGCTGATGGTCTCGGTCAGCTTCATCTATTTTTCGGCCCCCGACCTGGCGCTGACGCAGATCTCGGTCGAGGTGGTCACGGTCGTCCTGCTGCTGCTGGCGCTGAACTTCCTGCCCAAGTTCACCGTGATCGACAGCCGCGATCGCAAGCGCGGCATCGACGCCTTCATCGCCACGCTGACCGGGCTGGGCTTCGGCGCGCTGGCCTATGTGATCATGCGCAGCGATTTCGCCTTTTCCCCGATCTCGGAATACATGCTGGCCAACAGCTACAGGCTGGGCGGCGGCGACAACGTGGTCAACGTGATCCTGGTGGACTTCCGCGGCTACGATACCTTCGGCGAGATCACGGTGCTGGGCATTGCCGCGCTGACCATCTTCGCCCTGACCGAGACGCTGCTGGCCGGCGCCAGCGGCCGGCGGCTGCGCAACTGGGTCCATGACAGCCGCCGGGCCGGCGACCGGCATCCGCTGACGCTGGTGGTGGTGACGCGGCTGATCCTGCCGGTTTCGCTGGTGGTCGGGCTGTACATCTTCCTGCGCGGCCACAACATGCCGGGCGGCGGCTTCATCGCCGGGCTGGTGGTCGCGGTGGCGCTGGTGTCGCAATACATGGCCTCGGGCTTTGCCTGGGCGCAGGAGCGGCAAAAGATCAACTATCACGCGCTGATCGGCGCCGGCGTCATCGCCGCCGGGCTGACCGGGATCGGCGCCTGGTTCGCGGGCCTGCCCTTCCTGACCTCGGCCTATGGCTATGTGAAGCTGCCGGGGCTCGAAGAATTCGAGCTGGCCTCGGCCATGGGCTTCGATCTGGGCGTGTTCCTGTGCGTGGTCGGGGCGGTGATGCTGGCCCTGAACTCGCTGTCGCGGATCGCGCGGCAGGCGGGCGAGACGGTGAACCTGGACCCGATGGACATCGACCCCAGCAGGGAGGCGCGGCGCTGATGGAACTTCTGCTGTCGAGCGCGATCGGGATGCTGACCGCCGCCGGGGTCTATCTGATCCTGCGGCTGCGGACATTCGCCGTGGTGCTGGGCATGACCATGCTCAGCTATGCCATCAACCTGTTCCTGTTCTCGACCGGGCGGCTGGTGGTGAACGCGCCGCCGATCCTGCAAAAGGGGGTGGAGGTCTATACCGACCCGCTGCCGCAGGCGCTGGTGCTGACCGCCATCGTCATCAGCTTCGGCATGACCGCGGTGGTGGTGATGATGGCGCTGGGGGCCTTCCTGGAAGGCGGCGACGACCGGGTGGACATGCCGCGCGCCGACCGCATGCCCGCAGATGCCAATTCGGGGGACGGCGACGCATGAGCCACCTGATCATCGCCCCCGTCGTCCTGCCCGCCGTCATCGGGCCGCTCATCATCCTGTGGATGCGCAACGACCTGCTGTTGCAGCGGGTGTTCTCGGTCGCCGGGACCGCGCTTCTGGCCGCGGTGGCGCTTTACCTGAACCTGCTCGCCGCGGGCGGAGAGGTGCAGGTCTATCGCCTCGGCAACTGGGCCGCGCCCTTCGGCATCGTGCTGATGCTGGACCGGCTGGCGGCGCTGATGCTGCTTCTGACCGCGATGCTGGCGCTGGCGGTGCAGCTTTACGCCATGGGCTCGGGCTGGGACCGCAAGGGCCGGCATTTCCATGCGCTCTGGCAGTTCCAGCTGATGGGCGTCTGCGGCGCCTTCCTGACCGGCGACGCCTTCAACCTGTTCGTCTTCTTCGAGATCCTGCTGATCGCCAGCTACGGCCTGATGATCCACGGCGGGGGCGAGATGCGGCTGCGCGCCGGGGTGCAGTATATCGCCTACAACCTGGCCGGCTCGACCCTGTTCCTGGCGGCGCTGGGGGTGCTCTATTCCGTCACCGGCACGCTGAACATGGCCGACATGGCCCTGCGCGTGGCGGCGATGCCGGCCGAGGATACGGCGCTGCTGCGCGCCGGCGCGGTGCTCTTGATGCTGGTCTTTGCCGTCAAGGCGGCGCTGGTGCCGCTGCATTTCTGGCTGCCCTCGACCTATGCCAATGCGCCGGGGCCGGTGGCGGCGCTGTTCGCGATCATGACCAAGGTCGGGGTCTATGGCATCATCCGCTTCTTCACCCTGGTCTTTCCGCAGGACGCCGTGACCCAAAGCGTGGTGGCCGACCTGCTGCTGCCGGCGGCGCTGTTCACGCTGGCCATCGGCCAGATCGGCATCCTGGGCACCCGCCATCTGGGCCGGCTGGCCGCTTTCGCCGCCATCGGCTCGATCGGGACGCTGATGATCGCGGTGGCGCAGTTCACCCCGCAGGGCACCGCGGCGGCGGTCTATTACCTGATCCACTCGACGCTGGCGGCGGGGGCGCTGTTCCTGATCGTGGACATGATCGGCGCGCGCCGGGGCGATCTGTGGCTGCGGCTGGACCGGGTGATGCCGGGCAACGGGCTGGTCGCGGCGCTGTATTTCACCGCGGCCATCGCCGTGGTCGGCATGCCGCCGTTTTCCGGCTTCATCGGCAAGCTCTTGGTGATGCAGGCCACCGGCGCGGCCCCGGCGATGGTCTGGATCTGGGCGACGATCCTGATCACCTCGCTGATCGCGATCTATGCCATGTCGCGCGCCGGCTCGATCGTCTTCTGGAAGAGCTTCGAGCTCGGCCCGGCCCCGGTGCCGGCGCCGACGGTCGCGGCCGGCCCCAAGCTGGAGCCGGACGAGCCGGTCCAGGACCTCGGCGATGCGCCGGCGAACTGGCTGGCGGTGGCCTCGGTGGCGCTGCTTCTGTCAGGCATCGTGGCCCTGACCGCCTTTGCCGGCCCGGCCATGCGCTTTGCCGAGGCAACCGCCGCGCAGCTGCATGATCCCGACGCCTATGTCTCGGCGGTGCTGGAAGGGCAGGAGGGCACGAAATGATCCGCCGCCTGTTCCCGCATCCCTGGCTGTCGGTCACGCTGGTCCTGGTCTGGATGGCCCTGGTCAACCGCTGGGCGGTCGGCTCGCTGGTCTTTGCCGCGATCATCGGCGTGGTGGTGCCGCTGATCACCGCGCCCTATTGGCCGGGCGCCAACGGCTACAGCAAGCCGCAGCGCATCCCGGCCTATCTGGCCATGGTGATCTGGGACATCGCCAAGGCGAATTTCACCGTGGCGCGCATCGTGCTGTTCATGCCGCGCCGGGCGCTTCAGCCCGCCTGGATCGCGGTGCCGCTGGACCTGCGCCGCCCCGAGGCGATCACCGCCCTGGCCGCGACCATCACCCTGACCCCCGGCACCGTCAGCTGCGACCTGTCCGAGGACGGGCGCGCCCTGCTGGTCCACGCCATGCACGCCCCCGACCCCGAGGCGGTGCTGGACGAGATCAAGACCCGCTACGAGGCCCGGCTGAAGGAGATTTTCGAATGATCGCTTACGCGCTTCTCTTCGCCTATGGCTGCTTCGGGCTGGCGCTCTTGTTCTGCCTTTATCGCGTGGTCTTCGCACCGGGCCTGTCGGACCGGGTGCTGGCGCTGGACACCATGGCGATCAACATGATCGCGCTTCTGACGCTGTTCGGCATCGACAAGGGCACGGGGATGTATTTCGAGGCCTCGCTGCTTTTCGCCATGGTCGGCTTCATCTCGACCGTGGCCTATGCGAAATTCGTCCTGCGCGGCGACATCATCGAATAGGGGGCGGGCATGATCGCGGAAATCGTCGTCTCGGTTCTGCTGGTGGTGGGCGGGTTCTTCGGGCTCGTCGGCTCCTACGGGCTGGTCAAGCTGCCAGACCCGATGACGCGCCTGCACGCGCCGACGAAATCGGCGACGCTGGGGGTGGGGGCGGTGCTGATCGCCTCGCTGATCTGGTTCCCGGCACGGCACGGGGCGCTGACCTGGCACGAGCTGCTGATCACGCTGTTCCTGTTCCTGACCGCCCCGGTCACCGGCTATTTCATCGCCAAGGCCCATATGCATCTGGGCTGGAGCCGCGACGAATTGCCCCGTCCGGCGCCCGGCAAGGACTGGGCCACCTTCGCCGATCCGGACAAGGCCAGCCTTGTCGATCGCCGTCCCGGGGATTAGCAAGGCGACAAGCCCGTTTGGGGGCTTCGCCCCCGCGCGTTCCGCGCTCCCCCAGGATATTTGGACAAGAAAGAACCAGGCAGAGAGGTGGCTGGCCAGCCGCTTCTTTCTTGTCCAAATATCCTGCGGGGGTCCGGGGGCGCAAAGCCCCCGGCCGCGGCGGTCCGGCCAGGCCAGGGCAGGAAAAAGGGGACGGAAACCGCCCCCTTGTCCGTCCTGATGCGCCGCTCAGATCAGCCCGGCATGGGCCAAGGCCGCGTCGATCCGCGCCTTGGTGGCCTCGGTCAGCCCGACCAGTGGCAGGCGCACGGCGTCGCTGCAAAGACCCAGCCGCGACATGGCATATTTCGCCCCGGCGACGCCCGGTTCAAGGAAGATCGCCTCGTGCAGCGGCATCAGCCTGTCCTGGTAGTCCAGCGCCTTGGCGTAGTCGCCGGCCAGCGTCGCCTCCTGGAACTGGGCGCAGAGCTTCGGCGCCACATTCGCCGTGACCGAGATGCAGCCCACCCCGCCATGGGCGTTGAAGCCGAGCGCGGTGGCGTCCTCGCCCGAAAGCTGCACGAAATCCTTGCCGCAGGCGGCGCGCTGCTGGCTGACCCGCTCAAGCTTGCCGGTGGCGTCCTTGACGCCGATGATGCGCGGCAGCTTCGCCAGCTCGCCCATGGTCTCGGGCAGCATGTCGATGACCGAGCGGCCGGGGATGTTGTAGATGATGATCGGCAGGTCGCTGGCGTCGTGCAGCGCGGTGTAATGCGCGATCAGCCCGGCCTGGGTCGGCTTGTTGTAATAGGGCGTCACCACCAGCGCCGCATCGGCGCCGGCGGCCTGCGCGTGCTGCACCAGCCCGATCCCCTCGCGCGTCGAGTTCGAGCCGGCGCCGGCGACGACCGGGATGCGGCCGGCGGCCATGCGCACCACCTCTTCGATGACCTTGCGGTGTTCCTCATGGCTCAGCGTCGGGCTTTCGCCGGTGGTGCCGACGGGCACCAGCCCGTGGCTGCCCTGTGCGACATGCCAGTCGACGAGCTTTTCCAGCGCGGGGAGATCCAGCTCCCCGTCCGGGGTGAAGGGCGTGACCAGCGCGGGCAGCGAGCCTTTGAACATGTGGGTATCCTGAATTTGCCTCTGCTGGCGGCTTACATCCGGGCGCGCGGATTGCCAAGGATGTGAGTTGCGCCGCCCGGCGGAACCTCGCAGAAAGGGGGGCATGATGTATCCTTTCCGTGACAGGCTCCTGGCGCCGGTGCTGGCCCTTGCCGTAAGCCTTGCCCAGCCGGCCGGGGCCGAGGATGCCGGGCACCTGTCGCGCGCGCTTGCGGCGGCGGCGATGCGCGACTGGGCGACCGCCACGGCCGAGGCCGATGCCTCGGGCCCCATCGCCCGCGACCTGATCCAGTGGCAGCGGCTGCGGGCCGGGCAGGGCAGCTGGCCGGAATATCGCGATTTCGCCGCCCGCAACCGCGACTGGCCCGGCATGGCGCTGTTCTGGAAGCGCGGCGATGCGGTGCTGCGCCCGGACCTGCCGCCGGCCGAGGTGATCGCGTGGTTCGGCACCCGCCGCCCGGACACGCTGAACGGCGCGATGGCGCTGATCGCCGCCCTGCAGGCCACCGACCCGCCGGCCGCCAAGGCCGAGATCGCCCGCTTCTGGTCCGAGCAGGCGCTGACCAAGCCCGAGGCCGACGCCTTCCTGGCCGCGCATGGCGCCGAGGTTGCCGGCCTGCACGATGCGCGGCTGATGCGGCTTCTGGATCTGGGCGAATGGCAGGCGGCGCAGGTGGTGCTGCCCCTGGCCTCGGATCCCGCTGAGGCCCTGGGCCGCGCGCGGCTGGCGCTGCAATCGGGGCAGGCGGGGGTGGATGCGCTGATCCTGGCCCTGCCGGATGCGCAGCGGGGCGATGCGGGGCTGGCGCTGGACCGCTTCCGCTGGCGGGTCTGGGCCAAGATGCCGGACCTGGCGCGCGCGCTGATGCTGGAACGCTCGACCAGCGCCGAGGCGCTGCGCGATCCCGCCGCCTGGGCCGGCAAGCGCGCCGATTACGCCCGGCTGGCATTGCGGCAGGGCGACTGGGCACTGGCCGAGAGATTGGCGGCCGGGCATTTCCTGCCGCCGGGAAGCGATGCCTATTCGGACCTGGAATGGCTTGCCGGCTACGCCGCGCTGCGCGGCGGCGCGGCGGACCGGGCGCTTCGGCATTTCCGCACGCTGGAGCAGGCGGTGGCCAGCCCGATCTCGCTGTCCCGCGCGCATTACTGGCAGGGCCGGGCGCTGGAGGCCGGGGGCGACGAGGCCGGCGCCGATGCGGCCTATGCCCGCGCCGCCGGCTATCAGTCGGCCTGGTACGGGCAGCTGGCCGCGGAACGGCTGGGCCTGCCGATGCTGCCCGATCTGGCCCTTGCCGGGCGCAGCGAGGCCAGCCTGCCCGACTGGCGCGGCAGCCGCCTGCGCGAGAACCCGGTCTGGCAGGCCGGCACCTGGCTGGTCGCGGCGGGCGAGGCCGATCAGGGCGCGCGCTTCTTCCTGCACCTGGCCGAGACTGCCGCGCCCGAGGATATCGGCCGCATGGCGCGGATGATGCTGGAGATGCGGCTGCCCTGGCACGCGCTGCGGCTGGCCAAGGCCGCCGCCGCCAAGGGCGCCGTCTATCCGGCCGCCTATTTCCCGCTGACCGGGCTTGAGCAGGCCGAACTGGGCCTGCCGCCCGAGCTGGTCATGGCCATCGCCCGGCGGGAAAGCGAGTTCAACCATACCGTTTCCTCGCATGCCGGGGCACTGGGGCTGATGCAGGTCATGCCCGACACCGCGCGCTCGATGGCGCGCAGGATCGGCGAGCCCTTCGACCAGGCCCGGCTGACCCGCGACGCCGCCTATAACGCCCGGCTGGGCGCGGCCTATCTGGCGGGGCTGCGCGAACGCTTCGGCCCCTCGATCGCGCTGGTCGCGGCGGGCTACAATGCCGGGCCGGGCCGCTCGGCCCGCTGGCTGGGCGAGTTCGGCGACCTGCGCGGCGAGGTCGATCCGGTCGATTGGGTCGAGATGATCCCCTTCGACGAGACGCGCAACTACGTCATGCGCGTGGCCGAGGCGCTGCCCGTCTATCGCGCCCGTATCAAGGGCGCGCCGGTGCCGCTGGTGCCGAGCTGGGACCTGACCGGGGGCGGCATGAAGCCCGCGCCGGCGCCGCCGCCCATCCGGCTGACGGTCTCTGCCCGCCCGGTGATGCCGGCGCGCACGCTGGCCGGCTATGCCTCGGGCGGGGCGCTGGCCGAGGTGCTGGGTCCGGCGCCGGTCGAGGCGGCCAGCGCCGGCGCCGTCACGTCAGCCCGGCCCGCTCGCGCTGGCGCGAGCGCCACCAGGTGAAGAGCCCCGCGCCGACCACGATGAGCCCGCCGAGCGCGACGTTCGGCGCCAGCGTCTCGCCGAAGATCACCACGCCGAAGATGCTGACCCAGACCAGCTGGGTGTAGGAAAACGGCTGCAGGGCCGAGGCCTCGGCCAGCTCATAGGCCTTGATCAGCATGAAATGCGCCACCACCGCCGTCAGGCACAGCAGCAAAAGCCAGGGGATGTCGCGCCCGGCGATCGGTTCCCAATGCCAGATGCCGACCAGGGTGATGGCGACCGCCCCGGCGATGCCGGTCCAGAAAAAGCTGACCATGGCCGGATCGTCGCGCCCGACCATCCGGGTCAGCAACCCATAGACCGCGAACATGGCCGCGCCGACGAAGGGCAGCACCGCATCGGCGCTGAAGACGCCGCTGCCCGGCTTCAGCACGATGAGGATGCCCGCGAAGCCCACGGCGACCGCCGCCCAGCGGCGCCAGCCGACCTTTTCGCCCAGGATCGGGCCGGACAGCGCCGAGATCAGCAGCGGATAGCAGGCAAAGATCGCGTGGGTGTTGATCAGGCCCAGCCGCACGAAGGCCTCGACCGTGACCACCACCTCGGCCACCAGCAGCACGCCGCGGAAGATCTGCGTCCAGGGCCGTTTCGAGTGCAGGGCGCGTGACAGCCCGCCCGGCGCGCGGGCGCAAAGCAGGATCACGAAGGCCGCGAAGAACCAGTAGCGCAGCATGATCACGAAGATCGGCGAATAGGCTGCGCCCAGATGGCGCGAGATGCCGTCCTGCGCCGCGAAGATCAGTGCCGAGCCGCAGATCAGCAGGATCGCCGTGCCCTGCCGTTCGGCGCGGGGCGCGGCAAGCGGCGGGGGAACGGCAGGCGGACAGGCTGCCGGGGCCATCAGCGGCCCCGTCTGGCGGTTATTTGGCATGGCGGGAATCCCGGGCTTGAGACTCGCCCATGCCTTCGCGCGCCGGAAAGGTCAAGCCGGGCTCAGTCGCGTTGACGCACTATTCCTGCGAACTCGTCGAAAAGCTGCGGGTTGGCGGCGACGATCGAGCCCGATTCGACCGGGCTTTCCTCGGAACGGATCGATTCCACGAAACCGCCGGCCTCTTTCACCAGCAGGATGCCGGCGGCCACGTCCCAGGACTTGATGCCGCGTTCCCAATAGCCCTCGTAGCGGCCGGCCGCCACATAGGCCAGATCCAGCGAGGCCGCGCCCCAGCGCCGCACGCCGGCGGTCAGCGGCATCAGCCGCGACAGGTCGCGCAGCGTGGCAGGCAGGGTGCCGCGCCCGGCGAAGGGCACGCCGGTGGCGAAGATCGATTCGATCATCTGGCGGCGGCCCGAGACGCGGATGCGGCGGTCGTTCAGGAAGGCGCCGTCGCCCTTTTCGGCGGTGAACAGCTCGTCCTTGGCGGCGTCGAAGACCACGGCGGCGACGATCTCGCCCTTGTGCTCCAGCGCGATGCTGATCGCCCAATGCGGCAACCCGTGCAGGAAATTGGTGGTGCCGTCCAGCGGATCGACGATCCAGCGCCGGGTCGGGTCCTCGCCGGCCTCTTCGCCGGTTTCCTCGCCGATCCAGCCATAGTTCGGGCGGGCGGTGCGCAGTTCTTCCTTGATGATGCGCTCGGCCTCGTGGTCGGCGCGGCTGACGAAATCGCCGGCGCCCTTGACCGAGACCTGCAGGTTCTCGACCTCGCGGAAGTCCTTGACGAGGCTGCGGCCCGCCTTGCGCGCGGCCTTGATCATGATGTTGAGATTGGCGCTGGCCATGGCTTTTCCTTTTTGGGATTGCCAGCCTCTTAGGCGAAGGGCCGCGCAAAGTGAAGCCGGCGCGGCGTCTAGTGCGTTGCGATCATGGCATAGCCGGGATGAAAGGCCACCCGGACGGTGGTGATCGCGCCCAGATCGTTGAAGGTGGTGCGCTGCAGGATCAGCAGCGCGCTGCCCTGCCGGGTCTCCAGCAGCCGGGCGTCGCGGGCATTGGCGTTCTCGGCCGAAAAGGCCATGTCGGCGCGCAGCCAAGGCGCGTTGCGCACCAGCCATTCATTGGCGTTGACGCGGTGGAAGTCGATGCCGGCGACGCCGGGCGCGGCGCCGGGATTGATCCAGCGGTCCTCGACCTGGAAGGGCTTGCCGTCGCCGTAATGCACGGTGCGCAGATGGATCAGCATCCGCCCCTCGGGCAGTTCCATGCGCTGCGCGATCTCGGCCGGGATCGGGCTTTCCTTCTGCGCGATGACCCGGTGGCTGTATTCCATCCCCGCCTGCTCGATCTGCTCGCGCACGATGGGGATGGTCAGCGTGGCCTTGCGCGCCGGGTTCACCGTCACATGGGTGCCGGCCCGGCGCTTGCGGTCCAGCAGCCCCTCCTCGGCCAGCATTTGCAGGGCCTTGTTCACCGTGGCGCGGGCGACGCCGAACTCGACGGCCAGCTCGGCCTCGTCCGGGATGCGGTCGCCCTGCCGCCATTCGCGGTCCACGATGCGGCGGCGCACCTCGCTGACGATGGCTTGCGCCTTGGAGATCTGGGCGGTTTTCTCGGTCACATGCGATCCTGAACGCGGGCGATGGTCGCCAGATATTCCGACATGATGCGGTCGCGGTCCATATGCCGGCCGTCCCGCACGACATGGCGGCCCGCCGACCAGACGTCGCGGACCAGCCCGTCATGGCCGGCGAAGACCAGGCTGTCGATGAGCTGGTCGCCCTTGCGGCCGAACATCACCGGATTGTCCAGCCCGACCGCGACCAGATCGGCCCAGAGCCCCGGCCGGATCGCCCCCGTCTCGCGCCCCGCCGCCGTGGCGCCGCCGTCGAGCCCGGCTTCGTAGATCACCCGGCCGGTCGAGCGCCCCGGCTTGGCCAGGATCGCCCGGCCGCGGTCGCGCAGGCGCTGGCTGTATTCCAGCGTCCGCAGCTCCTCGACCAGCGAGATGCGGATGTTGCTGTCCGAGCCGAAGCCGTAGCGCCCGCCGGCCTCGGCCCAGATGGTGCCGTTGAAGATGCCGTCGCCCAGCGACGATTCGGTGATCGGGCACAGGCCCGCCACGGCGCCGGTGGCGGCCAGGCGGCGGGTCTCGTCCTCGGTCATATGGGTCAGGTGGATCAGGGTCCAGCGCCGGTCGGGGCTGTGGTTCTCCAGCAGCCATTCGACCGGGCGGCGGCCATAGGCGGCGCTGATCTCCTCGATCTCGGGCACCTGCTCGGCCAGGTGCATGTGCAGCGGGCGGCCGGGGCGCAGCGCGACGCAGGCCGCCAGCCCCTCGGGCGAGACGGCGCGCAGCGAATGCGGGGCGACGCCGATGCCGGAATCGGCGGGCAGGGCGCGCAGCGCCGCCTCGCAGCCTTCCAGCAGGCGCTGGAATTCCTCGGGCGTGGTGCCGAAGCGGTTCTGGCCGGGGGCGAGCGGCCGACGGTCCACGCCGCCGAACTGGTAATGCACGGGCAGCAGGGTCAGGCCGATGCCGGTGCGGCCGGCCGCGGCGGCGATGCGTTCGCCCATCTCGGCGATATTGTCGTAATGCCCAGCCCCGGGACGGTGGTGCAGATAGTGGAACTCGACATTGGTGGCATAGCCGGCCTCCAGCATCTCCATCTGCACCAGCGCGGCGATGGCTTCGACATCCTCGGGCGTCAGGTGGTCGAGGAAGCGATACATGATCTGCCGCCAGGTCCAGAAGGTGTCGCGCGGCTCGGGGCCCTTCGCCTCGGAAAGCCCGGCCATGGCGCGCTGGAAGGCGTGGCTGTGCAGGTTCGCGAGCGCCGGCAGCAGCAGGCCGGCGCGATGGCCCTGCGGCGCCGCATCCTTTTCCACGGCGGCGATTCGGCCTTGCTCGACCGTCACCCGGACATTTTCTGCCCATCCATCGGGCAACAAGGCCCGTTCCGCCCAGATAACCGTCATCCCGTCGCCCTTCTTTGCGCCAAAATAAGTTTAGACATAGAGATTAATTAAGTTTAGACATAGAACAACCGAGAAATCAATCCGGGATGCGATCCGATGCAGCTTCTCCACAACGCCCAGCTTGTTACGATGGACGAAGAATCAGGTGGTTACGGCCTGATCGAGCAGGGGGTGCTGGTGATCGAGGCCGGGCGAATCGCTTGGGTCGGCGCCGAATCGGACCTGCCTGCGCGCTATGGCGATGCGACGCGCCGCGACATGGGCGGCCGGCTGGTGACGCCGGGGCTGATCGACTGCCACACCCATATCGTCTTCGGCGGCGACCGCGCGCGCGAGTTCGAGATGCGGCTGGAAGGCGCCTCCTACGAGGAGATCGCGCGGGCCGGCGGCGGCATCCTGTCCAGCGTCCGCGCCACGCGCGAGGCGGATGAGGATGCGCTGCTGGCCGCCGCTCTGCCGCGTGTCGATACGCTGCTGGCCGAGGGCGTGACGACGCTGGAGATCAAGTCGGGCTACGGGCTGGACATCGACAGCGAGCTGAAGATGCTGCGCGTCGCCCGCCGCATCGGGCAGGTCCGCAAGGTGACGGTGCGCACCACCTGGCTGGCCGCCCATGCCCTGCCGCCGGAATACAGGGACGACCGCGAGGGATATATCCGCGAGGTGGTGGTCGCCGGCATGCAGCGCGGCCTTGCCGAGGGGCTGATCGACGCGGTGGACGGGTTCTGCGAGGGCATCGCCTTCACGCGCGAGGAAATGGCCGGCATCTTCGACCATGCGGCAAGGCTGGGCCTGCCGGTCAAGCTGCATGCCGAGCAGCTTTCCGACCTGGGCGGCGCGGCCATGGCGGCGCAGCACGGCGCGCTGTCGGCGGATCATCTGGAATATCTGGGACCGGACGGTATCGAGGCCATGGCGGCCCATGGCTCCGTGGCGGTGCTGCTGCCCGGCGCCTTCTATACCCTGCGCGAGACGCAATACCCGCCGATGGGCGGCTTGCGCGATGCCGGCGTGCCGATCGCGCTGGCCACCGATTGCAATCCCGGCACCTCGCCGCTGACCTCGCTGCTGCTGACCATGAACATGGGCGCGACGCTGTTCCGCATGACGCCCTCGGAATGCCTGGCGGGTGTCACGCGCCACGCCGCCCGGGCGCTGGGCCTTGCGGATCGCGGCCGGCTGGCGCCCGGCATGCGCGCCGACCTGGCGGTCTGGGACATCCGGCACCCGGCCGAACTGACCTATCGCATCGGCTTCAACCCCCTTCATGCCCGCATTGTCGGAGGCGAACTTGTCTGAACTGATCCTTATCCCCGGTGAAACCACGCTCGCGCAGCTTGAACAGGTCTGGCGTCAGGGCCTAGCCGTGCGGCTGGCCGACTCGGCTCGTCCCGGCATCGCCGAATCCGCCGCGCGCATCGCCGCCGCCGCCAATGGTGACGCGCCGGTCTATGGCGTGAATACCGGCTTCGGCAAGCTCGCCTCGATCAAGATCAGGGCCGAGGACACCGCCACCCTGCAACGCAACCTGATCCTGTCGCATTGCTGCGGCGTGGGCGAGCCGGTCGAGCCGGAAACCGTGCGCCTGATCATGGTGCTGAAACTCTTGTCGCTGGGCCGCGGCGCCTCGGGCGTGCGCCCCGAGGTGATCCAGCTGATCGAGGACATGCTGGCGCGCGGCGTGCTGCCGGTGATCCCGTCGCAGGGTTCGGTCGGTGCCTCGGGCGATCTGGCGCCGCTGGCGCATATGGCCGCCGCCATGCTGGGCGAGGGCCGCGCAACCTATGACGGCCGCGAGATGCCCGCCGCCGAGGCGCTGGCCGCCGCCGGCCTCGCGCCCGTGGTGCTGGCCGCGAAAGAGGGGCTGGCGCTGATCAACGGCACCCAGGTCTCGACCGCCTTCGCGCTGGCGGGGCTGTTCGAGGCTTTCGCCTCGGCCCGCGCGGCGCTGGTCACCTCGTCGCTGTCGACCGATGCGATCATGGGCTCGACCGCGCCCTTCCTGGACGAGATCCACACGCTGCGCGGCCATCGCGGCCAGATCGTCGCGGCGCGGACGATCCGCGCACTGATGGATGGGTCCGAGATCCGCGAGAGCCACCGCGAGGGCGATACCCGCGTCCAGGATCCCTATTGCATCCGCTGCCAGCCGCAGGTGACGGGCGCCTGCATCGACCTGCTCTGGCAGGCCGCCCGCACGCTGGAGATCGAATCGAACGCCGCCACCGACAACCCGCTGGTGCTGGTCGGGGCCGACCGCATCGTCTCGGGCGGCAACTTCCATGCCGAGCCGGTGGCCTTCGCCGCCGACCAGATCGCGCTGGCCATTGCCGAGATCGGCGCCATTTCCCAGCGCCGCATTGCGCTGATGGTCGATCCGGCGCTGAGCCACGACCTGCCGCCCTTCCTGACCCCCGATCCGGGGCTGAACTCGGGCCTGATGATCGCGGAAGTGACCTCGGCGGCGCTGATGAGCGAGAACAAGCACCTGGCGACGCCGTGCAGCACCGACTCGACGCCGACCTCGGCGAATCAGGAGGATCACGTCAGCATGGCCGCGCATGGCGCCCGGCGGCTGAAGCGCATGAATGCGAACCTCGCGCAGATCCTGGGCATCGAGGCGCTTTGCGCCAGCGCCGGCGTCGAGTTCCGCGCGCCGCTGGCGACCTCGGCGCCCTTGCAGGCGGTGATCGCCGCGCTGCGCCAGACGGTGCCGGCGCTGGAGCAGGACCGCTATCTTGCCCCCGACCTGGCCGAATCCGCCCGGCTGGTGCGCGAGGGCGTGCTGGTCGGCGCCGTTCCCGGCCACCTGCTGGACGAGGTGCGGCCGTGACCCCCGTCGAAGTCACGCAGGGCGACAGCCCGGTCATCCTCGGCCTGCCGCATACCGGGACCTGGCTGCCCGATGGGATGCGCGCCCGGCTGAACCCGCGCGGGCAGGTGCTGGCCGATACCGACTGGCATATCCATCGGCTCTATGACGGGCTTCTGCCCGGCGCGACAACGGTGCGGGCGACCTTTCACCGCTATGTCATCGACGCCAATCGCGGGCCGGACGATGCGAGCCTCTATCCCGGGCAGAACACCACCGGCCTTGTGCCGCTGACCGATTTCGACGGCGAACCGATCTGGGAGGTGGAGCCGACCGCCGAGGAGATCGCCACCCGCAAAGCGCAGTTCCACGCCCCCTATCACGCGGCGCTGGCCGCCGAGATCGAGCGGGTGCGGGCGCGTCACGGCGTGGCGATCCTTTATGACTGCCACTCGATCCGCTCGGTGATCCCCTTCCTGTTTCAGGGCGTGCTGCCGGATTTCAACATCGGCACCAACAGCGGCGCCGCTTGCGACAAGCGCATCGAGGCCGCGACGTTCGAGCTTTGCGCCGCAAGCGGCCGCAGCCATGTGCTGAACGGCCGCTTCAAGGGCGGCTGGACGACGCGGCATTACGGCCAGCCGGGGCAGGGTGTGCATGCCATCCAGATGGAACTGGCGCAGGCGACGCATCTGGCGACCGAGGCCCCGCCCTTCGCCTATGACGAGCAGAAGGCCGAGGCGCTGCGGGTGACGCTGAAGGCGATCCTTGAACGCCTCGCCGCGCTGGCGCCGGAGTTGCGCGCATGAAGCCGCTGCAAGGCATCAAGGTGCTGGACCTGTCCCGCGTGCTGGCGGGGCCCTATTGCACCGCGCTTCTGGCCGATCTGGGTGCCGAAATCATCAAGCTGGAGCCTCCCGCCGGCGACGACTATCGCCATATCGGCCCGTTCAAGGACGGCGAAAGCGCGCTCTTCACGCTGAACAACCGCGGCAAGCAGAGCCTTGTCCTAGACCTGAAGGACCCCGCCGACCTGGCGCTGGCGCGCGAAATCGCGGCGCAGGTCGACGTGGTGGTGGAGAACTTCCGCCCCGGCGTCGCGGCCCGGCTGGGCCTTGGGGCCGAGGCGCTGCGGGCGGCGAATCCGCGGCTGGTCTATTGCTCGATCTCGGGCTTCGGCCAGGACGGGCCGTTCCGCGACCTGCCGGCCTATGACCTGGTGGTGCAGGCCATGTCCGGGCTGATGGCCGGCACCGGCGAGGAAGGCGGCGCGCCGCTGAAGACCGGCGAAAGCGTCGCCGACCTGATCGCCGGCCTGTTCGGAAGCTGGGCGATCATGGCGGCGCTGGTCAATCGCAACGCCACGGGGCAGGGCGCCACGCTGGATGTCGCCATGTATGACGCGCTGTTTTCGATGCTGACCACCAGCCACGCGCTGCATTTCTATGCCGGGGCGCTGCCGCAGCGGGTGGGCAACCGCCATCCCCTGTCCACCCCCTTCGGCTGTTTTGCGACGCAAGACGGGCAGGTGGTGATCGCGGTGCTGAACGGCAAGCAATTCGCCGCGCTGGCCGCGCTGATCGGCGCGCCGGATGCCGCGGACGATCCGCGCTTTGCCAGCGACGAAAGCCGCACCGCGCATGAGCCCGAGCTCAAGCGCCTGATCGAAAGCTGGTCGCGCGAGCGCACGACCGAGGAAGCCGTCGCGGCTCTGGCCGGCGTCGGCCTGCCCGCCGCGCCGATCTGGGACATCGCCCAGGCTGCGGGCAACGAGCATGCGCAGACGCGCGGGCTGGTCAGCCGCCTGCCGCATCCGGTGCTGGGACTGGCGCCGACCGTCGGCCAGCCGGTGCGCTTCGATGCAGAGAAACCCGTGGCCGAGACCTCGGCCCCGCGCCTTGGCGGCGACCGCGCCGCCATCCTGCGCACATTCGGATTGGAGGAGACCGCATGAGCGACGACTGGCCCATGCTGGCCGAGGAGGAGCGGCTGTTCTGCGACGTGCTGGAGCGCATCTGCGCCGAGCGGATCGCGCCGAAAGCCGCCGAGACCGACGAGACCTCGGCCTTTGTCCACGAGCAACTTGCCGTTCTGGGCGAGGCCGGGATGATGGGCGCGAACCTGCCCGAGGAATATGGCGGCAGCGGCATCTCGGCCCCGGCGCTGCTGCGCGCCGTCGCCATCGTGGCGGGGGCCTGCGGGTCCACGGCCTCGGCGATGACGGCGCATTACCTGGCGACCGACTCGATCCTGATCGGCGGAACCGAGGCGCAAAAGCAGGAATGGCTGCCGAAAGCCGCCGCCGGCGAGGCGTTGGGGGCATTCGCCCTGACCGAGCCGACCGCCGGCTCGGACCCCGCCGACATGAAGACCCGCGCCCGCCGCACGGAAACCGGCTGGCACCTGAAGGGCACGAAATGCTTCATCTCGAACGGCGGCGTGGCGGATTTCATCGTCGTCTATGCGGTGACCGATCCCGAGAAGGGCCATCGCGGCATCTCGGCCTTCATCCTGCCGAAAGGCACGCCGGGGCTGGATCCGGGCGCACCGGAAAAGACCATGGGGCTGAAGGGCGGGCATGTGTTCACCCTGAACCTCGACTGCCAGCTGCCCGAGGATGCCCTGCTGGGCGAAGAGGGTAGAGGCTTTCGCACCGCCATGCAGGTGCTGGACAACGGCCGCATCGAGGTCGCGGCGCAATGCCTGGGGCTGGCGAAAGCGGCGATGGACGCCGCCATCGCCTATGCCAAGGACCGCGTCATCGGCGGCGAGCGGCTGACCGACCGGCAGGGCATCCGCTGGATGATCGCCGACATGGGCGTCGCTTTTCGTCAGGCGCTGCTCTTGTCGCAGGATGCCGCGCGCCAGCGCCAGCAGGCCCATGACCACGGCGGGCGCTTCTCGCTGGCGTCGAGCATGGCGAAACTGGCCGCCAGCGAGGCGGCGGGCAAGATCGCCGACACCGCGCTGCAATTGTATGGCGGCTATGGCTATACCCGCGACTTTCCCATCGAGAGGATCAACCGCGATCTGCGCATCATGCGGATCTATGAAGGTTCGTCCGAAATCCAACGCATCATCATTTCCGGCAACATGCTGGCCTGAACGGAGACCGAGATGGACAACCCCCAGACCAATCCGCGTCACAATACCCGCGACATCTTCCCGCCCACCGGCACCGAGATCACCGCAAAAAGCTGGCTGACCGAGGCGCCGATGCGGATGCTGATGAACAACCTGCATCCCGACGTGGCCGAGAACCCGCATGAGCTGGTGGTCTATGGCGGCATCGGCCGCGCCGCCCGCACCTGGAAGGATTTCGACCTGATCGTCGACAGCCTCAAGAAGCTGGAGACCGACGAGACCCTGCTGGTGCAATCCGGCAAGCCGGTCGGCGTGTTCAAGACCCACAAGGACGCGCCGCGGGTGCTGATCGCCAACTCGAACCTGGTGCCGCATTGGGCGAACTGGGACCATTTCAACGAGCTGGATAAGAAGGGCCTGGCGATGTACGGCCAGATGACCGCCGGCTCGTGGATCTATATCGGCAGCCAGGGCATCGTGCAGGGCACCTACGAGACCTTCGTCGAGGCCGGGCGCCAGCATTACGGCGGCAACCTGAAGGGCAAGTGGATCCTGACCGCCGGGCTTGGCGGCATGGGCGGCGCCCAGCCTCTGGCCGCGGTCATGGCCGGCGCCTGCTGTCTGGCGGTGGAATGCGACGAGACCCGCGCCGATTTCCGCCTGCGCACCCGCTATGTCGACGAAAAGACCCACAGCCTCGACGAGGCGCTGGAGATGATCGACCGCTGGACCAAGGCCGGCGAGGCGAAATCCGTGGCGCTGATCGGCAATGCCGCCGAGGTGTTCCCGGAACTGGTCAGGCGTGGCGTGCGTCCCGACATCGTGACCGACCAGACCTCGGCCCACGACCCGGTGCATGGCTATCTGCCGCAGGGCTGGACCGTCGCCGAATGGCGCGTCCGGCAGGAGACCGATCCCAAGGCGGTGGCCGCCGCCGCCCGCAAGTCGATGCGCAAGCAGGTCGAGGCCATGGTGGCCTTCCATGATGCAGGCATCCCGACCGTCGACTACGGCAACAACATCCGCCAGATGGCGCTGGAAGAGGGCTTCGAGCGCGCCTTCGCCTTCCCCGGTTTCGTGCCGGCCTATATCCGGCCGCTGTTCTGCAAGGGCATCGGTCCGTTCCGCTGGGCGGCGCTGTCGGGCGATCCCGAGGACATCTACAAGACCGACCAAAAGGTCAAGGAACTGGTGGACGATCCGCATCTGCACAACTGGCTGGACATGGCGCGCGAGCGCATCAGCTTTCAGGGCCTGCCGGCGCGGATCTGCTGGGTCGGCCTTGGCATCCGCCACAAGCTGGGCCTCGCCTTCAACGAGATGGTGCGCAACGGCGAGCTGAAGGCGCCCATCGTCATCGGCCGCGACCATCTCGACTCGGGCTCGGTCGCCTCGCCCAACCGCGAGACCGAGGCGATGCAGGACGGCTCGGACGCGGTGTCCGACTGGCCGCTGCTGAACGCGCTGCTGAATACCGCCTCGGGCGCGACCTGGGTGTCGCTGCACCATGGCGGCGGCGTCGGCATGGGCTTTTCGCAGCATTCCGGCATGGTGATCTGCTGCGACGGCAGCGAGGATGCCGATGCGCGGCTGGCGCGCGTGCTGTGGAACGACCCGGCCACCGGCGTCATGCGGCACGCGGACGCGGGCTATCAGATCGCGCTGGACTGCGCGCGGGAGCACGGGTTGAATCTGCCCGCCATTCTCTGATCCATAGGCGCGGCGTCGCAACGCACCGGGGCCGCGCCCCTCACCGTCCAACTAGGAGACAGACATGACCTTCCACACCAGCATCAAGGCTGCCCTGTTCGGCCTGACCGCGCTTGCGCTCGGCACTGCCGCGCAGGCCGACCAGCTTGCCGACATCAAGGCCGCCGGCAAGATCGTCACCGCCACCGACATGCACTATGCCCCCTTCGACATGCTGAACAACGGCACCTATGAGGGCATGACCAAGGACCTGTTCGACGAGGTTTCCAAGGAAATCGGCGTCGAGCCGGTCTATCAGGACATCCCCTGGACCGCCGAGCTGCCGGGCCTCGAAGTCAAGAAATTCGACATCGTCATCGCGCCCGTCACCATCACGCCCGAGCGGCTGGAGCGTTACACCTTCACCCTGCCGATCGCCGATGCCACCGTCTCGCTGGTCAAGGCCGCCTCGAACACCGAGCTGACCAAGCCCGAGGACATCAAGGGCAAGACCGTCGGCGTCCAGCAGGGCACCGCGCAGTTCCGCCAGCTGCAAGCCTATGGCGAAAGCCTGGGCGGCGTGAACGTCAAGGAATACGGCACCACGGACGAAGCCTATGCCGACCTGGCCGCCGGCCGTCTGGACGCGGTGGCGGGCTCGCTGCCGAACCTGACCTATCTGGTGAAGAACCGCCCCGAGACCTTCGCGCTGTTCGAGCCGGCACAGTTCGGCCAGCCGACCTATTTCGCCTGGGTGCTGCGCAAGGAGGAAGCCAGCGAAAGCTTTGCCCAGGCCATCAACGATGCGCTGCTGAAGATGACCGATGACGGCCGGGTCAAGGCGATCCAGGAGAAATGGCTGGGCAGCTATACCGAACTGCCCCGCGAAGTCCCGACCAACTAAGCCGCTGGCGGGCGGGGGATGCCCCGCCCGTTCCCCAAGGGCCAAGGCGAGGCGCGCATGTTCTCCATCCCGGTCTTTCTTCAAAGTTTCGAACCGCTGTTCTGGGCGGCGCGCTATACGCTGCTGATCTCGGGCCTTGGCATCGCGCTGGGGCTGGTGATCGGCACGCTGATCTGTGCGGCGCGGCTGTCGCCCTATGCGGCCCTGCGCAACTTCGCCGCCATCTGGGTCAGCTTCCTGCGCGGCGTGCCGCTGCTGGTCCAGCTGCTGGTGTTCTACTACACGCTGCCGGTGATCGGCATCGACGTGCCCGCCATCTTCGCGGCGGTCGTCACCGTCGGCATCTGCGCCAGCGCCTATATCTCGGAGATCTGGCGCGGCGCCATCGCGGCGCTGCCCAGGGGCCAGACCGAGGCCGCCGTCGCCATCGGCATGACCCCGCGCGATGTCTGGACCCGGGTGATCCTGCCCCAGGCCTTCACCATGTCGCTGCCGGCGCTGGTCAACGAGCTGATCCTGCTGGTCAAGGCCAGCTCGCTGGTCTCGGTCGTCGGCATCCTGGAACTGACCCGCGCCAGCCAGGCCCAGGCCGCGACCACCTTCCGCCCGCTCGAGGTCTATATCGCCGCCGCCTGCATCTATCTGGCGATCAACCTCTGCCTTGCGGCGCTGGGACGTTACCTTGAACACAGGACGGCCGTCTGATGGAATGGAGCATCCTTGAACAATACGGTCCCGCCCTGCTGAGGGGCTTTGGCGTCACCGTGCTGTGCTGGGTCCTCGGCACCATCTTCGGCATGGCGCTGGGGCTGGTGATCGCGCTCATGCAACGCTACGGGCCGCGCTGGCTGGGCTGGATCATCCAGGCCTATATCGAGGTGATCCGCGGCACGCCCTTCCTGGTGCAGCTTTTCGTGCTGTATTACGGCGGCCCGCTGATCGGGCTGCGGCTGGACGCGCTGCCGGCGGGCCTGCTGGGCCTGACCCTCTATGGCAGCCCCTATTTCGCCGAGATCTTCCGCTCGGGCTTCCGCGCCGTGCCGCATGGCCAGATCGAGGCCGCCCGCGCCATCGGCATGGCCGAGCCGGCCATCGTGCGCCGCATCCTGCTGCCGCTGGGCCTGGTCTCGTCGCTGCCGGCGCTGGTCAATTTCTCGATCATCCTGACCAAGGAGACGGTGATCCTGTCGATCATCACCGTGCCCGAGCTGATGTATCAGGTCAGCCGCATGTCCACCGAGACCTTCCGCTATCTGGAGGCGAACCTGGTGCTGGCGCTGTTCTTCTGGGCGCTGGTCGAGACCATCTCGCGCATCGGCCGCCGGCTTGAGACGCGCATCACCAAACACCTGATCGAAAGGACCTGAGCCGATGCAGGCATCCGCCGTCGAGATCCGCAAGGTCAACAAGTATTACGGTCCCTTCCACGCGCTGAAGGACGTGGACCTGTCCATCCCGCCGGGCAAGGTGACCTGCCTGATCGGGCCCTCGGGCTCGGGCAAGTCCACGCTGCTGCGCTGCATCAACTTCCTCGAGGAATACGACTCGGGCGAGATCCGCATCGACGGCCAGCTGATCGGCTACGAGGCGCCGGGCCGCAAGATGGCGGGGCGCAAGCTGCGCGAGATGCGCCGCGCCATCGGCATGGTGTTCCAGCAGTTCAACCTGTGGCCGCACATGACCGCCAAGGAGAACGTGGCCGAGGGGCTGGTCCGGGTGCGCGGCCTGCCGAAAGCCGAGGCGGAAAAGCGCGCCGCCGAGGCGCTGGCCAAGGTCGGGCTGGCCGACAAGATGGGCAACCACCCCTCGCGTCTGTCGGGCGGCCAGCAGCAGCGCGTCGCCATCGCCCGCGCCATCGCCATGGAGCCGCGGCTGATGCTGTTCGACGAGCCGACCTCGGCGCTCGATCCCGAGCTGGTGGGCGAGGTGCTGAACGTGATGAAGGCGCTGGCGAATGAGGGGATGACCATGGTGGTGGTCACGCATGAGATGGGCTTCGCCGCCCATGTCGCCGACCAGGTCGGCTTCATGGAAAAGGGCGAGCTGGTGGCGGTGGACAGTCCGCAGGCCATCTTCCACGCGCCGAAGGACCAGCGCATCCAGAATTTCCTGCGCACCTATCACGAGCGCAACAGCTTCTGATGGCGGGCGGGGGCTCTGCCCCCGTCGCGTTCCGCGACTCCCCCGGGATATTTGGGCAAGAAAGAAGCGCGCCGGCGGGGGGTTGCGGCGGGGCGGCCGAGGCTTATCTGGAACGGGCAACAGCAAGGACCGCATTCATGCCCAAACCGAAGCTTTTCGAGCCGATCGCCATTGCCGGCCAGACCCTTGCGAACCGGATCGTCATCGCGCCGATGTGCATGTATTCGGCCGAGGACGGGCGGATGACCGACTGGCACCTGATCCATCTGGGCGCGCTGTCGCATTCCGGCGCGGCGATCCTGACCATCGAGGCCACCGCCGTCCTGCCCGAGGGCCGCATCTCCTATGCCGATGTCGGGCTGTGGGACGATGCGACCGAGGCGGCCATGGACCGGGTGCTGAAGGGCGTGCGGGCCTGGTCGGACATGCCGATCGCCATCCAGCTGGCCCATGCCGGGCGCAAGGCCTCGACCGTGAAGCCTTGGGAGGGCGAGGCGCAGATCGCCCCTGATGCGGCGAATGGCTGGCAGACCGTCTCGGCCTCGGCCCTGCCCTTCGCCGAGGGCGAGAACCCGCCCCTGGCGCTGGATCGCGCCGGGCTGGCGCGGGTGCGCGACGCCTTTGCCGAGGCGGCGCGCCGCTCGGTGCGGCTGGGGATCGACGCGATCCAGATCCATGCCGCGCATGGCTATCTGCTGCACCAGTTCCTGTCGCCGCTGTCCAACCGGCGCGAGGACGACTATGGCGGCAGCCCGGAAAACCGCATGCGCTTTCCGCTGGAGGTTTTCGAGGCGGTGCGGGATGCGGTGCCGGCGGGCTATCCGGTCACCGTGCGCATCTCGGGCACGGACTGGGTCGAGGGCGGCTGGGACATTGCCGGCAGCATCGCCTTTTCGCAGGCGCTGGAGGCGCGGGGCTGCGCCGCCATCCATGTCAGCAGCGGCGGGCTGGATCCGCGCCAGCAGATCCCGGTCGGTCCCGGCTATCAGGTGCCGCTGGCCCGGGCGGTCACGCAGGCGGTCGGGATTCCGGTCATCGCCGTGGGGCTGATCACCGAGCCCGAGCAGGCCGAAGCCATCGTCGCCACCGGCGATGCCGACATGATCGCGCTGGCCCGGACGGTGCTTTACGATCCGCGCTGGCCCTGGCACGCGGCGGCGAAGCTGGGTGCCAGCGTCACGGCGCCGCCGCAGTTCTGGCGCAGCCAGCCCTCGGGGCTGCGGGACCTGTTCCGCAAGTGACCGCGGCGCGGGCGCCGGCTTTCCCGCCGGTGCCGCCCCGGGTTCAGACCGCGGTGTCCTGCCGGTGCGGGTCGTTGCGGTCGAAGACCATCAGCCCGTCCTCGGGCACCTGCCGCTCGGTCCAGCGGGGGTCGCGCAGCGACTGTTCCGCGTCGCGCAGCCCGTCGCGCCAATGGTCTAGCATCGACAGGCGCGAGAATTCGTAATCCTTGGATGCGCTTTCGTAATCGGCATGGCGATAGATCAGGTGCATCAGGCTGACCGGATGGGCGGGGCCGGCCTCGATCAGCATGGCGAGGTCGGGGTCGTCGCGCAGCTCGACCGGCAGGCGGCCGTGCAGCCGGCGCGCGGCGCTGGCCAGCGCATGGCGGATGCGGAAATCGTCGGTGTTCAGCCGGGTGCGGCTGGAAAAGCGGATCTCGCGTTCGCGCTGCTCGACCTGGGCCATGTTGCGCGGCAGGATGTCGCGCGAGGGGTAGAGGTCCACCTGATAGATGCAGAGCGGCCGGTTGCTGGGCGTCGCCAGCACGAATTGCAGCGGCGAGTTCGACACCAGCCCGCCGTCCCAATATTGCCGGCCGTCGATCTCGACCGCGGGAAAGCCCGGCGGCAGCGCGCCCGAGGCCATGATGTGATCGACGGAGATGCGCGTCTCGCGGCTGTCGAAACAGGTGAAGTTGCCGGTCTCGACATCCACCGCGCCGACGGACAGGCGCGGGCCCTCGCCATTGAGATAGTCGAAATCGATCAGGTGCAACAGCGTGTCCCGCAGCGGCGTGGTGTCATACCAGCTGGTCTGCCGCATCAGCCCGGGCAGGAACGAGAACATGTCCGGCATGCGCGGGCGGAAGAAGCCTGGCGCGCCCAGCATCGTGGTCAGAGCGGCGCGGCTTTCGTTGCAGAAGGCGCGCATCGGGTCGTGCAGCGGCCCGCCCTCGAAACAGGCGCCGAGCAGCCAGGGCGCGCCCGTCACCCCTTCCCAGAACTGGCGCAGCGCCGCGAGCCGCTGGCCGGGCCGGTTGCCGGCGATCAGTGCGGCGTTGATCGAGCCGATCGAGATGCCGGCCAGCCATTCCGGTTCCTGCCCCGCGCGGCAAAGCGCCTCGTAGGCGCCGGCCTGAAACGCCCCCAGGGCCCCGCCGCCCTGAAGGACCAGCACAATTTTTTCCGGCGTTTCCTCGGATCTGTCCTTCATTTGCCCCTCGTTACGCATACAGTGATTCTTGTCACGCTATGCCCCGGGAATGAAAATTTCCATAACGGCCAATAAGACGAAAGAAAAAATCTCTCGAATTCGGGATTGGCGCGGGGGGTGACGTTGCGTCCGGCGCGGTGGCGGCTTCGGCGATTGCCACGGCGGCGGCAGCCGATATAGTGGGGCATGACACAGCCGGAGCCAGATGCCGACACGCGCATGACAGATGCCCCTTCCGACCGGCGCAGCCCGCTGCGCCCGCGCCGCCTTGCGGCATTGCCCTGACCCGAGCGAGCTCCCTTCGATGTGGATCGAAATCCTTGTTGTTTTTGTCCTGACCCTGCTGAACGGGCTTCTGGCCATGTCCGAGCTGGCCATCGTCTCGGCCCGCCCGGCGCGGCTGAAGGTGCTGGCCGAGCGCGGCGACCGGGGTGCCGCCACCGCCTTGCAGCTGGGCGAGGATCCGGGGCGCTTCCTGTCCTCGGTCCAGATCGGCATCACGCTGGTCGGCGTGCTGTCCGGGGCCTTTTCCGGTGCGACGCTGGGGGCGCGTCTGGCGGCGGCGCTGCCGGGCTGGGGCGTGCCGGCCTCGCTGGCGCAGCCGCTCGGCATGGGCGGCGTGGTGGTGGCGATCACCTATCTGTCGCTGATCGTGGGCGAACTGGTGCCCAAGCAGCTGGCGCTGAAGGCGCCCGAGCGGGTCGCTGCCCGGGTCGCGCCGCTGATGCACGCCATCTCGCGCGGGGCGGCGCCGCTGGTCTGGCTGCTCGACCGGTCCGGCAAGCTGGTGCTGGCGGCGCTGGGGCAATCGGGCCAGGACCGCCAGACCATCAGCGACGAGGAGATCAAGCTGGTCATCTCGGAGGCCGAGACGGCCGGTGTCATGCACCGCGCCGAGACCGAGATGATCGCCGGCGTCATGCGCATCGCCGACCGCAGCGCGCGCGGGC
Source organism: Paracoccus sp. J55 (assembly GCF_000513975.1). Lineage (NCBI taxonomy): Bacteria > Pseudomonadati > Pseudomonadota > Alphaproteobacteria > Rhodobacterales > Paracoccaceae > Paracoccus > Paracoccus sp. J55. The sequence goes on along the minus strand of NZ_AZVA01000031.1, from coordinate 13,065 downwards.
TGATGACGCCCCGGCGCGACATCGAGGCGATCGATGTCGGCGACAGCTGGGAGGAGATGGCGCGCAAGTTCCGCGACAGCCGCCGCACCCGCCTGCCGGTCAGCGACGGCGATCCGAACAACCTGATCGGGGTGATCGCCAGCGTGGACCTGATGTCGCAGAGCCGGGCCGAGGCGGTGGACCTGCGCGAGGTCATGCAGCCCGCCCCGATCATCCCCGAGACCATGGACGCGCCCGAGGTCATCAGCCGGCTGCGCGCCGCGCCGGGGCAGATGCTGCTGGTCTATGACGAATACGGCCATTTCGAGGGCGTGGTGACGCCCATGGACGTGCTGGAGGCGATCACCGGCGAATTCGCCGGCTTTTCCGACGACGAGCCGAAGCTGGTCGAGCGCGAGGACGGCAGCCTGCTGGTCGCCGGCTGGATGCCGGTCGACGAATTCGCCGACCGCCTTTCGCTGCCGCTGGACGAGGATCACGACTTCTCCACCGTGGCCGGGCTGGTGCTGGACCTGGCCGGGCGGCTGCCGCAGGCCGGCGACCGCGTGGACTGGCAGGGCTGGCGCATCGAGGTGGTCGACATGGACGGCCGCCGCATCGACAAGCTGCTGGTGCAGCGCCAGCCGGGCTGATCTGGCCCCACCGGTCCGCCCCGGTCCGCGGCTCCGGCTTTCCCGGCCCGGGCGCCGGTTTAGAATCGGTGCTTGTGATTGTCGTGCGCGGTGATAATCAGGAATTATGAACTTCACCCTGCGCCAGATTACCTATTTTCTTGCCGTCGCGCGGCTGGGCAATTTCGGCCGCGCCGCCGAGACGGTGCATGTCTCGCAGCCGGGCCTGTCGAGCCAGATCGCCCAGCTCGAGGCCCGGCTGGGCGGGGCGCTGTTCGAGCGCGGGGCCGGGGCAGGGCCGGTGCGGCTGACCGCGCTGGGAGAGCGGCTCTTGCCGGTGGCGCAAGAGTTGATCGACACCGCCAAGCGGCTGGACGCGCTGGCGCGGGCCGGCCGCTCGGCGCTGTCGGGGCGGCTGCGGCTGGCGATCATCCCGACGGTCGCGCCCTATCTGATCCCGCATCTGGTGCCGGCGCTGCGCGACCGCCATCCCGCGCTGGACCTGGAACTGCACGAGGTGGTGACCGACGATCTGGTCGCGGGCGTGCTGAGCCACCGTTTCGATGCGGGGATCATGGCCCTGCCCGCGGGCGAGGCCGGGATCGAGGCCGAGCCGGTGCTGCGCGACGCCTTTCTGATCGCGCTGTCCGAGGATGATACCACCTTCCTGTCCGGTCCCGCCCGCCCGGAAAGCATCGAGGCCGAGCGGCTGCTGCTGCTGGCCGACGGTCATTGTCTGCGCGATCAGGCGCTGGAGGTCTGCGGCATGCGCAGCCCGCGCCGCAAGCTGAACCTCGAAGCGGCCTCGATGGCGACGCTGATGCGGATGGTGGCCAGCGGCATGGGCATGACGCTGATCCCGCGGCTGGCGCTGGCGGACGAGAACCGCGATGGGCGGCTGCGCATCGTGCCCTTTGCCGAGCCCGCGCCCTCGCGCGATCTGGCGGTGGTCTGGCGGCGCAATGCCGAGGCGGGAACGGATGCCAGGGCGCTGGCCGCGGTGGTGCGCGGCCTCGCGCCGGTGCTGGGGGTCGAGCCGATCGCCTTGCCCGGCCCGGAATGAGCCGGCATCGGCGGGTCAGCGCAACACGATCTTGACCGGCAGCACCAGCGCGGTGGTCTTGCCCGAGGGCGGGGCCGGCATGCGCGGCATGCTCGATGCCTGCCGGCTCAGTGCCGCGTCGATCCTGGCGTCGCCGGTCGAGTTGGCCAGCTGCGCCCCGGCCACGCGGCCGCTGGGATCGACGCTGAAACGCACCGTGACGGTCACCGAGGCGCCGCGGCCGGTGAAGCGGGTGCGCTGCATGTGCCGCGCCACGGCGGCCTGCACCTTGGACTGCCAGTTGGCCACCTGCCGCGGGCTGGGCGTGCCCGCCTGGATCTGCGGTGCGGCGGTGCGTTCGGATTGCGGTGCCCGGACCTGGGTCGCGGCCTGGCGGGAGGGCTGCTGCTCGGGGGCCTTTTCCTTCTTCTCGCGCTTTTTCGGTTCGGGCTGCTTTTCCACCACCTTCGGCTCGGGCTCCGGCTCGCGCTCGGGGCGTTCCGGCGGGCGCTCGGATTTCTGCAGCACCACCGCGTCGGGCGGCGGCGGGAACAGCGAATTCATGTCCGCGAGCGGCTCGAGCTCCTGCAGCGGCGGCATGGCGAGCTCGGGCTCCGGCTCTGGCTCGGGCTCTGGTTCGGGCTCCGGCTCGGCTTCGGCCATCTCGGGCATCTCGAACTCGTCCTCGGGCGCGGCGGCCTCGGGCATCGGTGCCAGATCGACGAAGACCGGGTCGGGCAGGCCCGGCGGCGCTGCGGCCTCGGCGCGCTGCATGATCCACAGCCCGCCGCCCAGATGCGCGGCCAGCACCACCACCGCGGCGGTGCCCCAGAGCGCGCCTTCGCGCAGGGCGGGAGAGGGGGTCCAGCTCATGGCGTCGCGGCTCCTCCGCTTGCCGGGGTGGAGGCGGTCTGCGTCGGCGCCCCGGCGCCGGCCGCGGCTGACTCGGCGGGCGGCGCGGCCTCCAGCCCGACCAGCGCGATCTTCAGATAGCCGGTCTCGCGCAGGGTGTTCATCACCCCCATCAGGTCGCCATAGGACACGTCGCGGTCCGCACGCAGGAAGATGCGCTCCTCGCGGTTGTTCTCGGTGGCGGCGGCCAGCGCCGCGCCCAGCCCGCCGGCGGGGACGTCCTCATTGCCGATGGCCAGCGTCAGGTCGGGCTTGACCGTGACATAGACCGGCTGGTCGGGCCGTTTGGCGGGGGTCGCGTTCGATACGGGCAGGTCCACGTTCACATCCACCGTGGCCAGCGGCGCCGCCACCATGAAGATGATCAGCAGCACCAGCATCACGTCGATGAAGGGGGTGACGTTGATCTCGTGGTTCTCGACCAGATCGTCGCCTTGGGTCTCGCGGATGCCGCCGGCCATGGTTCAGACCTCCGCGCGCCGGGGGCCGCGGAAATCGAGGTCGCGGCTGACAAGGCGTTTGACCCCGGCGGCGGCATTGGCCAGCCGCAGCCGGTAGCCGGTGATGGCGCGGGCGAAGACGTTGTAGATCACCACGGCCGGGATGGCGGCGACCAGGCCGAGGGCGGTGGCCAGCAGCGCCTCGGCGATGCCCGGCGCCACGACGGCCAGGTTGGTGGTCTGCGCCTGCGAGATGCCGATGAAGCTGTTCATGATGCCCCAGACGGTGCCGAACAGGCCGACGAAGGGCGCGGTCGAGCCGATGGTGGCCAGCACGCCGGTGCCCCGGCTCATGCGGCGGCCGGCGATGGCCTCGATGCGGTCGAGATGCGAATCGACGCGTTCCTTGACGCCGGCGTCGCCGGCCTGCTCCAGGGCCGGGACCGAGCGGTCGTATTCGGCGGCGGCGGCGCGGATCATGCGCGAGACCGGGTCGCGGCGGTTGCCGGCCGAGGCCAGCGCGGCGGGCAGGCTGGCCGCGTCCTCGATGCGGCGGATGCCGGATTGCGCGCGGTTCGTGGCGCCCATCAGTTCCAGCATCTTGGCGATCAGAACGGTCCAGGTCACGACCGAGGCGAAGGCCAGCCCGATCATCACCGCCTTCACCACCCAGTCGGCGGCCAGGAACATGCCCATCGGCGACAGGTCATGCGGCAGGTTCGGATCGCGCTCGGCCGGGGTCAGCATGTCCTGCACCGATTGCGGCAGCAGGCCCGAGCCGATGGGCTGGGCCTCGCTCGCCGCGGGGGTCTGGGCTTCGGTCGCTGCCGCCGGAGCGGTCGCAGGCGCCGCCGGGACGAGATCAGCGGCGGGAGCGGTCTGGCCGCCGGCGGCTTCCGGCGTGGTCGCGGCCGGTGCGGGCGCCTCTGCGGCGGGGGTCGAGGCCGCCGGCGCTGCGGTTTCCGGCGCTGCGGGTTCAGGCGCGGCGGGGCTGCCCGGACCGGGGGAGTCCGGCGCCGCCGTCTGGGGCGCGGCCGCTTCGGGCGCAGCGGTTTCCGGCGCGGCGGGGCTGGCCGGCTGGGTCTGGACCTGCGGTGCCGGGCCGGGCTGGCTGTCGGGGGCGCTTTCCTGCGCCGAGAGCGGCGTGCCGAGCAGCAGGCAGGTCAATGCGACGGCGGTCCCCGCGCGGTGGCGCGGCAGCGACAGGTGAGTCATGGCGATCCTTGTAGTTCCGGCATTCGGTCCGTCCGCATCTTGCTGGGGCGCGGCACATGCCAAAGGGCGTGCCGCCGACCCTTTGGCCGCGGTTCGAGGTTCGTATCGATCACCAAGGTAAAATTGTCAACTATTCCTCGGGCGGTCCGCCGGGCTTTCTGCCGACCAGTAGGCCGCCAGATGGCTGCGGGCCTTGTCGTGGCCCAGTTCCTGCAACAGCAGGGCGCGCAGGACGGCGATGCCGGATTTTTCTGCCGCCATCCACAGATAGCCGTGGCGGGGCGGCGGTTCGGCCCGCAGCAGCGCGCCGAGGGCCGCGGTTCCGCCCGGCAGGTGGCGCAGGCGGAAGCCCTTTGGCCGGGGCAGGGGGTAGTCGGCGCGGGCGCCGAGCAGGAACACCTCGCCGCCCGCCTTGCCTGCCTGCGATTCGAGGATGCGGGCAAGGGCGGGATAGGCGGTCTCGTCCCCGGCCAGGACCAGCCGCCCGGCCTGCGGGATGCCGCCGCCGCTGGGACCGGCGAGGCCGAGGTGCTGGCCGGGCCGGGCGCGGCGCGCCCAGGCCGCCGCCCGGCCGCCGGCATGGTCGAAGATGTCCAGGTCGAGCCAGCCGGCATCGGCATCGATGCGGCGCACGGTATAGACCGGCCGGTGCAGCGCCTTGTCGCCCCTGGGCCAGACGATCTGGCCGCTGGCGCCGATATGCGGCCATTCCGGCGCCGCGTCTTCGGGCCGGGGCAGCACCAGCCGGAAATGCATCGAATCCGCGCCGGCGAGCCGGTGCAGGTCGGGCGCGGCCAGTCGCAGGCGCAGGAAATCGGGGCAGAGCGGTTCGGCGCCCACGACGCGGGCCAGGCTGAAATTGTCGGGCAGCCGGCCCGCATCCCCGGCCGAGGGCCAGCGCAACGCCGCCGCCGCGGCCGGCAGGTGCTGCGCCAGATGGTCCGAGATCGCCTGCTGCATCGCGCCCAGCCATTCGGCGCGATGCGCCCGGGCAAAGACCAGCACGCCGTCGCCGCGCTTGCGGGCGCCGAACTCGCCCATCCCGACCTCGCACCAGATCGAGCGGCCGTGACCGATATGCAGGTCCAGCCCCTGTTCCCGGGCCTTGTCTCGGATCAGCCGCTCGATGGGCGCGAAGTCCTGGCCGGGCAGCAGGGATTCGGACTGGAACTCGGGCAGGGGGGTGATGCGCATCGGTCGCCTTTCGTGCCGTCGGGGCAAAGGTCGGGCATCCGGCCCGGCGCTTCAAGGCGGTTCAGGCGAGCCGGGCGATTTCGGCCGCCGCCGCCTCCAGCGCGCCCGGGCCGTGCGGGATGGCCAGCGCGGTCATCCCGGCCTCGATCGCCGCCAGCACGCCCAGCAGCTGATGGGCATTGGCATGGCCCATATGGGCGATGCGCAGCGCGTTGCCGGGATCGGGCGCGCCAAGGCCGATGCCCAGCGTCACCCCCGTCCTGGCCGCGGTCCATTCGCGCAGGGCGCTGGCATTTGTCAGGCGGGCCGCGGTGACCGAGCGGGCGCGGCCGGCGGGATCGCCGATCAGCGGGCCGATGCCGGGATGGCCGGCGCCCCAGCGGTCCAGCGCCGCCCAGGTGGCCCGCGCCAGCCCGTCGTGCCGGGCCCAGGCGGCGGGCAGGGTCTCCTCGTCCAGCAGCATGCGCAGCGCCTCGTTCAGACCGAAGATGTGCTGGACCGGCGGCGTGCCGCCCCAGAACTGCCACAGCTCCTGCGCCTCGGCGCGCGGGGTCCAGTCCCAATAGGGCGTGGCAAGGCCGCTGCGTCCCCGCGCCTTGACCCGGTCCGAGAACCAGACGAAGGCCAGCCCCGGCGGCACCATCAGCCCCTTCTGGCTGGCCGCGACCAGCAGGTCGACGCCCCATTCGTCCATCCGCATCGGCTCGCAGCCCAGCGAAGCGATGGCATCGACGGCCAGGAAGGCCGGATGGCCGCCCATGGCCGCGCGCAGGGCGAGAATGTCGGCGCGGGCCGAGCTTGCGGTATCGACCTGGCAGACCAGCACCGCGCGGATCCGCCCTTCGCGGTCCTGCGCCAGCCGGTCGGCCAGCCGCTGCGGGTCGGGGGGCGCGAGGCCGAAATCCAGCTCCTCGACCTCGATCCCCAGCGCCCGGGCCGAGGCGGCCCAACTGCGGCCGAAATGGCCCGAGACCAGCGCCAGGGCCCGTTCGCCCCGGTCGAGCAGGTTGACATTCGCCGCCTCCCAGCCGGCATGGCCGTTGCCGATATAGGGCGCGACATGGCCCGTGGTGCCGGCCAGCCGTTTCAGCCCGGCGATCATGGCCTGATTCTCGGCCGCCAGATCCGGGCCGTAGATGTCGGGCGAGGGGCGGTGCATGGCGCGCAGCACGCGGTCGGGGACGGGCGAGGGGCCGGGAATGGCAAGGACGGCGGCGCCTTGGGCAAAGCTCATGGAGGATGCCTTTCTGATGACCCGCCATCGGTAGGACGGCCCCTGCGCGAGGTCAACGGGGCGCGCGCGGGCCGGGCGAGGCGGCGGTGCCGGGGCCGGCCCGCACGGTCGCAGGAGTATTTGGAAAACGGTGAAGCGCAAGGGCAAGGGCAGGGGCAGGCGGCCGAGGCATCGATGGCGGCGAAGGCGGCGAGGACGGCGGCGGGGGTGGCGGGCAGGGGAGGGCGGCGGGTTGCCCCCGCGCGGCTTGCGGCTTATCCCTTGGCCGGACCGAATTCCCGGGGGCGCGATGGCGGACAGGATTCACAGGACGGCCAATCTGTTCGCCCGCATGTGGCGCGACTATCTGCATCCCTATTCCGGGCGCATCCTGCTGGCGCTGCTGTTCCTGATCGTCGAGGGCTCGACCCTGGGCCTGCTCAGCTGGATGCTGAAGCCGCTGTTCGACCGGGTCTTCGTCGGCGGCGACACCGATGCGATCTGGTGGGTGGGCGGCGCGATCTTCGCGCTGTTCCTGATCCGCGCCGCGACCTTCGTCATCAACCGCAGCCTGATGACCTCGGTCTCGCTGGCGGTCTCGACCACGATGCAGAGCGACATGCTGCGCCATATCATGGTGCTGGACAGCGGCTTCTTCCAGCAGAACCCGCCCGGCGCGCTGATCGAGCGGGTGCAGGGCGATTCCATCGCCGTGCAGGGGGTGTGGTCCACCTTCATCTCGGGCGCGGGGCGGGACATGGTGTCGCTGGTGTCGCTGTTCGCGGTGGCGCTGGCCGTGGACCCGTGGTGGACCATGGCGGCGCTGGTCGGCGCGCCGCTGCTGATCCTGCCCACCGTGCTGGTGCAGCGCTACATCCGGCGCAAGATGCGGCAGAACCGCGTCAATGCCAGCCAGCGCGCCACCCGGCTGGACGAGGTGCTGCACGGCATCAACGCCGTCAAGCTGAACCGCATGGAGGATTACCAGGCCAGCCGCTTTTCCCAGATCGTCGCCCGCATCCGCCAGGCCGAGGTCAAGATGTCCGGCATCGGCGCCACCGTGCCGGCGCTGGTCGATGTGGTGACCGGGCTGGGCTTCGTCGGCGTGCTGGCGCTTGGCGGGGCGGAGGTGACGCGGGGCGAGCGCACGGTCGGCGATTTCATGTCCTTCTTCACCGCCATGGCGCTGGCCTTCCAGCCGCTGCGCCGGCTGGGGGCCTTGACCGGCACCTGGCAGATCGCGGCGGCGAGCCTGGAGCGCATCTACTCGGTGCTGGACATGCGGCCGGCGATCACCTCGGGCCCGCGGCGCGAGCCGCCGCCCGACACCACGATCCGCTTTGACGACGTGCGGCTGGCCTATGACGACCATCCGGTGCTGAACGGCCTGAGCTTTACCGCCGAGGCGGGCCAGACCACGGCGCTGGTCGGGCCGTCGGGGGCGGGGAAATCCACGGTCTTCAACCTGCTGACCCGGCTGATCGATCCCGAATCGGGGCAGATCACCCTGGGCGGCGTGGCCTTGCGGGATTATGACCTGGGGGTGCTGCGCGATCAGTTCTCGACCGTCAGCCAGGATGCGGCGCTGTTCGACGAGACGCTGCGCGAGAACATCCTGCTGGGCCGCGAGCAGGACGACGAGGCGCTGCGCCGCGCCATCGTCGCCGCCCATGTCGCGGATTTCACCGATGCGCTGCCCCTGGGGCTGGACACGCCGGCCGGGCCGCGCGGCTCGGCCCTGTCGGGCGGGCAGCGCCAGCGCGTGGCCATCGCCCGCGCCGTGCTGCGCAACGCGCCGATCCTGCTTCTGGACGAGGCGACCAGCGCGCTGGACGCGCAAAGCGAACGGCTGGTGCAGCAGGCGCTGGACGAGCTTTCCGCGGGGCGCACCACGCTGGTCATCGCGCACAGGCTTTCGACCGTGCGGCAGGCGGACAAGATCGTGGTGATGGATCAGGGCAGGGTTGTCGAGGAGGGCGATCACGACCAGCTTATGGCCCGGGGCGGCGCCTATGCGGCCTTGGTCAAACTGCAATTCGGAGAGACGTGATGCGGCGCATTCTGGCGGTCTCGGGCGAGGATCGGGTCGAGTTCCTGCAGGGGCTGGTGACGAACAAGGTGGGCGAGGTGCCGGCCTGGGCGGCGCTCTTGACGCCGCAGGGCAAGTATCTGGCCGATTTCCTGGTGGTGCCGGACGGCGGGCGGCTGCTGGTCGACGTCGATGCGCGGCTGTCGGACGACCTGCTCCGGCGGCTGTCGATGTACAAGCTGCGCTCGAAGGTCGCGCTGGAGCCGACCGACCTGACCGTCGCCCGCGGCATCGGCGAGATGCCCGATGCCGCCATCGCCGACCCCCGGCATCCGGCGCTTGGCTGGCGGCTTTATGGCGGGCAGGGCGACGACGGCACCGACTGGGATGCCATCCGGGTCGCGCATTGCATCCCCGAAACCCTGATCGAGCTGATCCCGAACGAGACCTTCATTCTGGAAGCCGGCTTCGAACGCCTGCATGGCGTCGATTTCCGCAAGGGCTGCTATGTCGGGCAGGAGGTCACGGCGCGGATGAAGCACAAGACCGAACTGCGCAAGGGGCTGGTGACAGTCGGGATCGAGGGCGCCGCGCCCGTCGGCACGCCGATCCTGATGGCGGACGGGCGCGAGGCAGGCACGCTCTTCACCCAGTCCGGCGGGCGCGCCATCGCCCATATGCGCTTCGACCGCATGGGCCCCTTTTCTGACGGGGGTGGGCTGACGGCGGGGGACGCCCGCATCATCCCATGACGACCGGGCCGGCCGGGGAGCGCGTCCGCCGCATCGTGCATGTGGACATGGACGCCTTCTATGCCTCGGTCGAGCAGCGCGACAATCCCGAGCTGCGCGGGCGTCCGGTCGCGGTGGGGGGCATCCAGCGCGGCGTGGTGGCGGCGGCCAGCTACGAGGCGCGCCGCTTCGGCGTGCGCTCGGCCATGCCCTCGATGCGGGCGATGCGGCTTTGCCCGGCCCTGATCTTCGTGAAGCCGCGCTTCGACGTCTATCGCGCCGTCAGCCAGCAGGTGCGGGCGATCTTTGCCGAATACACCCCGCTGGTCGAGCCGCTGTCGCTGGACGAGGCCTATCTGGACCTGACCGATCACCTCGACGGCCGCACCGCCACCCGCATCGCGCAAGAGATCCGGGCGCGCATCCGGCAGGCGACCGGGCTGACCGCCTCGGCCGGGGTCAGCTACAACAAGTTCCTGGCCAAGCTGGCCTCGGACCAGCGCAAGCCGGACGGGCTGTTCGTGATCCCGCCCGAGGCCGGGGCGGAATTCGTGCAAAGCCTGCCCATCGGCCGCTTTCACGGCATCGGCCCGGCCACGGCGGCGCGGATGGAGGCGCATGGCATCCTGACCGGCGCCGACCTGGCCCGGCAGAGCCTGGAATTCCTGTCCGCGCGCTTCGGCAAGTCGGGCAGCTATTACTGGAACATCGCCCGCGGCATCGACCATCGCGAGGTCAAGCCGAACCGCATCCGCAAGAGCATCGGCGCCGAGAACACCTATTTCGAGGACCTGCGCGACCTGGCCCCCGCGCATGAGGCGCTGGCCGAGCTGGCCGAGAAGGTCTGGCGCCATGCCGCGAATGCGGGCCGCGCCGGGCGGACGGTGACGCTGAAGGTGAAATACGGCGATTTCCGCCAGATCACCCGCGCCCGCTCCCTGCCGCGCCCGCTCGAAAGCCGCGACGAGATGCTGGAGATGGCCTGCGAATTGCTGGCCCCGGTCTTTTCCGATCCGCATGGCGTGCGGCTCTTGGGCATCACCCTGTCGGGGCTGGAGGAGGCGCGGCAGGACGAGCCGCCGCGCCAGCTGGGCCTGTTCGATCAGGCGTAAAGGTTGATGACGCCGACCTTCTGGTGGATGCCGTTCACCGTCTCCTTGTCGAGGCCGAGGCCCTGCGCCAGCGTGTGCAGGTATTCGGCCTCCTTGCGGTTGTCGAGCTCGATGGCCATCAGCGACATCAGATAGACCTGCGGCCCGAAGCCCTCCGGCACTTCGCGGGCCAGGGCCGCGGCATCGACCGGCGCGGCCATCTGCTCGCGGATGAAGGCGCGCTCCTCGTCGTCCAGCTCGCCGAACTGGTCCATCAGCTTGGCCTTTTCATTCTCGTCGATCTCGCCGTCGGATTTCGCGGCCTGGATCATCGCCTTCAGCATCAGCCCGGCCAGCGCGTTCTGTTCCGGCGTGGGCGCGGTCGAGGGCTCGTCGCCGCTGGCCAGCGCCTCGTTGAAAAGTTCGCCGAAGCTGGCGTCGTTCTGCGGCTGGGCATCCTTCTGCGCCAGGCCGCCGGCGCCTGGCTGGGGCTGCCCGGGGGCCTGCTGCGCCTGCGCGCCGCGTCCGCCCAGCAGATCGCCCAGCATCCCGCCAAAGCCCCCGGCGGCCGCGCCGCCCAGGACACCGCCCGAGCCGGAACCGCCGCGCGAGCCCGTCAGCTGGTCGAGCAATCCGCCCAGCCCGCCTTGCGCCGCGCCGGTATGGCGGGGCGAGTTCGGCCCGCCATAGGCGGTGCCCCCGCCCGAGCGGCCGCCCAGCACCTGGCCGAGCATGTCGCCCAGCCCGCCCGAGCCGGTCGAGCGATTGCCGGCCCCGCCGGTATTGTTGCCGAACAGCTCATCGAGCAGCCCGCCAGACCCCCGTCCCCCGGCGGATTGCGGCCGGTTCTGGGCGTTCTTCATCATGGTTCCGATCCCCTTGGCCAGCATCACGCCGGCCGCGACGCGGGCGAGGGATTTCATCAGGCTCATCTCGTTCCTCCGAAAGCGTTGCGGGGCCGCCGGGCCGGGCAGCCTTCTTTGCGCAATTCCAACGTATTCGTCCGGTTCCGGTTCCATCGCCACAGCGCCGCGGCAAAGGCCCGGGCGCCCTTGATTTTTCCCCGGCACGATTATAAGTCGCGGCGGATGTTTCACGACGGGGGCTGTCGCGCGGGTGGCCCCCCCGATAGGAGGCCATGATGGCAAAGGCAAAGTTTGAACGGACGAAACCGCACGTCAACATCGGGACGATCGGTCACGTTGACCACGGCAAGACGACGCTGACGGCTGCGATCACCAAGTATTTTGGTGAATTCAAGGCCTATGACCAGATCGACGGCGCCCCCGAGGAGCGTGCGCGTGGCATCACGATCTCGACCGCGCATGTGGAATACGAATCGGAGAACCGGCACTATGCCCACGTGGACTGCCCCGGCCACGCGGACTACGTGAAGAACATGATCACGGGCGCTGCGCAGATGGACGGCGCGATCCTGGTGGTGAACGCGGCCGACGGCCCGATGCCGCAGACGCGCGAGCACATCCTGCTGGGCCGCCAGGTCGGCATCCCCTACATGGTCGTCTACCTGAACAAGGTCGACCAGGTGGACGATCCGGAGCTGCTGGAACTGGTCGAGATGGAAGTGCGCGAGCTGCTGTCGTCCTACGACTATCCCGGCGACGACATCCCGATCATCAAGGGCTCGGCGCTGGCGGCGCTGGAAGGCCGCGACAAGGAGATCGGCGAGGATTCGATCCGGGCGCTGATCGCCGCCGTGGACGAATACATCCCGACGCCCGAGCGCGCGGTTGACCAGCCGTTCCTGATGCCGATCGAGGACGTGTTCTCGATCTCGGGCCGGGGCACGGTGGTGACCGGCCGCGTCGAGCGTGGCGCGGTGAACGTGGGCGACGAGCTTGAGATCGTCGGCATCCGCCCGACGAAGAAGACCACCTGCACCGGGGTGGAGATGTTCCGCAAGCTCCTGGACCGCGGCGAGGCCGGCGACAACATCGGCGCGCTGCTGCGCGGCGTGGAGCGCGACGGGGTGGAGCGCGGCCAGGTGCTGGCGAAGCCCGGCTCGGTGACGCCGCATACCGAGTTCGAGGCCGAGGCCTATATCCTGACCAAGGAAGAGGGCGGCCGGCACACGCCGTTCTTCGCGAACTATCGTCCGCAGTTCTATTTCCGGACCACGGACGTGACCGGGACGGTTCGTCTGCCCGAGGGCACCGAGATGGTGATGCCGGGCGACAACCTGAAGTTCACGGTGGAGCTGATCGCGCCGATCGCGATGGAAGAGAAGCTGCGCTTCGCGATCCGCGAGGGCGGCCGCACGGTCGGCGCCGGCGTGGTGTCGAAGATCCTGAAGTGACGGGCTGGTCCGCGGCGGCCGGGTGGCGGGGCGCAGGCCCGCGCTGCCTTGCGCCGCGGGCTTTGCGCTCCGGGACCGTCATCGGGTGATCCCTGCCGGGATATCGCGATGAGGAAGGCCGCTCCGCGAGGGGCGGCCTTTGCCGTTTGGGGCGGCGCGGGCTTTCCGGGGCTCTGCCCCGGACCCCGGGATATTTGCACAAGAAAGAAGCGCGCGGGCGCGGGGCGGCCCAGGGCGAGGGCGCGCGGGCGGGTGCCGGGGCGTGGTTTT
>NZ_AZVA01000030.1:0-55591 GCF_000513975.1 Paracoccus sp. J55 | reverse complement strand
TCTGCCCTTCGATGAATGGACGGAAACCTTCGGTTCCGAGCGTCTCACCGGCGCGCTGCTCGACCGACTGACCCACCACGTCAACATCATCGAGATGAACGGCGAAAGCTATCGCCTCGCCAACAGCACAGCCCGTAAACAGCGCTGATCACCATAAAATATCTACCCACGATTGGCCCTAAGGGGCCAGTGCGCCATGGCTCGCGCCAGCTATGTGGCCAGCGCGCGCGCCATGGCGCACCCCCCAACTGGCCGGACTTTACGCCGCCGCCCCGGCCGACTTTTGCTCCGCCGTTGACATGGTCGGCTTCCCGTCGCAGCCGCTACGCCCAAAGGCAGACATTAACCCGCTCTCTGCTCGTCCCCAACTCGGCCATCCGTTCAATTCTTGCTTTGGCTCCCAAGCCAATTCTGGGCGAACCGGACACGGGACAGCACCGCGATGTCGAGCGCAAGCACGAGTGGCAGCGACGCCCGGCCGGCAGTAGCTTGACGATGCATGATCGGGACGCGATCATCGACATTTGAACCCGGTCGGACCCAGGAAAAGCATGGCGAAGGACAAGGCGCAGAAACGGAGAGGAAGGCGCTTTCTGCCGCTTTCCAAGCGCTTTGTCTTCCTCGGCGATGCGGTTTCCCCGGGCAACCGCAAGGCGCTTCGTTCCGCCCAGTTTGACGTCTCGGACATGAGGACCGGGCAGGATCGCAGCCTCAAGCTCTGGAGAAAGACCGGCACGTCGGCGGATGAGGACCTCAGGCAGCTCTGGTTGCATGAAATGCGACAGGTCCAGCGGGTGATGTCGTACGCGGGAGCGCGCGAGGTCATCGTGGACATCCTGGAGTTCGTCGAGGACGAGGAGGAGTTCGGCGTTCTCCTTGAACATGCCGGACAGCCGCTGTCCGCCAAGCTCCGCCGCGTGCCGCGGCAGCACTGGCTCAAGAACATTGGCGCGCCGCGCGCGAGGGTCATCTTCTGGCAGAACATGCACCGGATCGCCATCGCGTTGGGGATCGTCCACGCCCAGGGCCTTGTCCACGGCCGCATCGACGCCGACGCCGTGATGACGGAGGGCGCGGAGGCCCCGGACTTCCAGCTGACCGGATTCGAATGGAGCCTATGGCTCTCCGCGGGCAAGGCCGACCGGTCGTATGCCCGCCTAAACGCCAATGCGGAGGCCGTCCGGTCGGACCGATATTCATTCGCTGAGGACTGGCGTTCGTTCGGACGGCTAGCGGCCCATTGCCTCGAGGTCACCGTCAGGAGTTCCGGCGAGATCGCGCCGGTGACGCCGGGGGGCCAGCTCGTCTCGATTTCAAACTCCGAGCGGGCCCTCCTGAGAAGGTTAGTGGCGCCGACGCGCCTCGACAATCTCGAGGCAGGCTCAATCGCGAGGGCGATAAGCGACATTGTTGTGGAGGCCGGACACGCGGGGTCGTCGAGAGCTGGCACGTTCATCCTCATGTTCTCGCAGAATTCGGGGCTCGGGGACGTCGTCTACGACATCACCGGCGGCGACATACCGAACGACGAATACAGGAGGCAGCTGGACTGGGTGCGGGCCGACCTCGACCGCGGCGCCACGTTGCTCGTGCCCCGTGTGTTCGACTCCACGACCGGGAAGCTGCAGCTCGTGTCGTCGACATTGGTTTACGATCTCACCCCAATGTGGAGCGACGGCGTCGCTGCGTGGGACGTGGCGGTCTGCTCGCACGTTTCGCCGCGCGGCGAGACCCTCCGCATCGGAGACCAGGACGAACACGAACTGGGGCAACCGGTCGAGATCGCGACATCCGTCAAGCACGCAACCGAGGTCAGGGCACGGCTTGGGCCCGACGCACTCGTCTGGACCGGCTTCGCCGAGCCGGGTGCCTCTTCGGCTCCATTGGGGCGGGGCGACCGTGTGCGCCAGGCGCTCCTCCTGGTGCAGATCGTCGAGTCCGTCATCAAGGCACTGGAAGTCTATCCGGTCGAGGTCCTCCATGTCGAACTAGACCAGGGGCGCAGATTCGCAGTGCTGCGCGCGGAACCCAGGAATGAACGGGACCGCGCGGCTGCCAAACTTCGCCTTCCCGATACCGAGCGGGCGCTCCGACGACTGTTCGAGGACGACCAACGCGACGCCGACGCGAAATGGCGGCTGTCACTTGCGGCCAGCTTCGGCTCGGGCCGCCAGAACGACGTGCTCGCCACCTTCCTCGACGTCGTACAGCACAGGGGCCGGCACGCGCTCAGGTTCGAGGTCGACGACGAGCTGCCACAGGGATCCCCGCTCTTCCTGCGTCCCGAGCGCGACACCGGCACCGAGAACGCCATCACCAGGAGGCTGAAGAACATCAAGGCGCTTTCGAACCGCGTCGACCTGTCGGAAATGCTGGACGATCCCTGGCGGGTCCGACGATCCAGCCGGGAGACGATCGACGAGGCGGGGCAGAAGGACGAGCACTTCCTAGACCTTGACCCACCGAAACAGCAGGCGTTGCTCGGCGCCTGGTCGACGTCGCCGTCCTACAACGTCGTGGGGCCACCGGGCGTCGGCAAAACCCGTCTCGCGACCGAGGTCGTGCGGCGGCGGTTCGAGGACGACCGGTCTTCGCGGCTCCTCGTCACCGCGCAGGGCCATGACGCGCTCGACCACCTACAGAGGGCCATCAGGAGAACTCTCGCGACCGGCGGTCAAGACGACGTCATCGTAGTCCGCTCCACGACCCCGGACCGCCGATCGACGAGCGACGAGGATCTGCACAAGACGGGCCGGGAGTACCTCGCCCTGCTCTCCGAGAGCGAATTGTCGCGTGATGCGCCTCCAGCTCTCCGGGACCGGGTGAACGCACTAGCGGCGGCGTCCGGACGACTCGCACGCTCGAAGGACGCCGTTGAGAAGGAAGACCGGGTCGCCCTCAACGCCCTGTCGAGCCTCATCCTCGACGCGGCCAATATCGTCATCTCGACCGCCAACTCGGCCGACGTCGAACGGCTCGTAGAGGCGAGCGAGCAGTTCGACTGGGTCATCGTCGAGGAGGCTGCGAAGGCGACCGGACCCGAGTTGGTCGGTGCTCTGATGCTTTCAGGCCGGCGCCTGATGATCGGCGACCACCACCAGCTGCCGCCCTTCGAGGCGGACCGGCTTGTGGCTCTCCTCCACGACCACAGCGCCGTGGTCCAGGCGATCGAGATGGCGGACCAGTACGTCGGCCCCCTTATGCGGGACGGAGAGATCGCCGAACTGGAGGCGCTGGCGGGTAACCCTGACACGCTGCGCGACGTCGCGGACACCGCGCTGCGGCTGTTCGAGCCCTTTCGCACGTTTGTCGAGGAGGACGAGCGCCGGGCACGACTAAATCCGGGACACCGGCCAATCTCCTCCACACTCACGTCCCAACGCCGCATGGATCCCGCGATCGCGCGAATCGTCTCGAGGGCCTTCTACCACGACAGGCTCACAACCACGCCCGGCCGTACCGAGGAGGCGATCACGCGGCCACCCCCTTTCGACGTGCTCGCGCCGCTGCCGCCCTCCCCCGTCGTCGCGGTCGAGTTCAAGCACGTCAGCACCACCGGCGACCGGGCTCACGCCGAACGAGGGAACCCGAGGTGGCACAACCCTGGTGAGGTCCAGGCGGTGATCGACGTCCTGCGACACGTGCGCGCCCGCCAGGGCGGGGAGCGCCCCACCCTGGCGGTCCTCTCCTTCTATTCGGCGCAGGTTGAGAAGCTGGCGCAGCGCATCGAGGTCGAGACCAGGGCCGGCGCTCTTGCGCACCTGGCGGGCTTCGCCCCCGCAATGCAGGACGGCGGATGGGTCGGCACCGTGGACGGCTTCCAGGGCAACGAGGCCGACCTCGTGATCCTGTCGCTCGTCAGGAACAACGCCGGCAGCGGCGCGCGGGCGCTCGGCTTCCTGCGGGACCGGAGACGAATGAACGTCGCGCTTAGCCGCGCGAAGTCGAAGCTGGTGATCGTCGGAAGCCCTTCGTTTCTCGTCGAGGCGGTACGGGGCGTCAACCCCGACGCCGGCGAACACGACCTTTCCTTCATCGACGCAATCGCCGACACGGTCGACCAGCTCAAGCAGGAGCGGCGGCCGGACGGGACGCCTTGCGCGGCATCGATTGAACCCGCGAAACTGTCGGGGGCGACGCCGTGCTGATCGCGATCCCCGTCTTCCGCCTGTCCTGTAAGGTCGGGATCGATAGAGGACGCGCTTGGAGCATCGTTGACGAGATGATGCTCTGGGCCACCGCGGCGAAGCCACGCTCGATCGCGCAGCTCTCGGCCGAATCCAACCTCCCGCGGCAGATCGTCGTCGCGTCCATCGCGAGGATGATGAGGTTCCGGCTCGTCGAGCTGACGATCAAGGACAACAGCGCTAAGTTCCAAACGAGCGCGTACGGCCGCGAGATCGTCGAGAGCGGTCGCCCGCTGCCGTTCTTCCCCAAGCGCGAACTGCGTCGTGTCAGCTTCGTCATAGAGCGTGCGACCGGCGGCTTCTTCCCGTCCGGGCAGGTGCGGGTGAGATCCGAGTTCGCGCTCGAGAAGGAGACGGACCCCGACATCCGGGTCCTTGTCGTCCAGGGCGGACCTCCCGTCTCCAACGAAGCCATGCTCGCAAAGCTCTCGCAGATCGCGGCGAGGGGTTGGGAGGAACAGGTCGCGCTGGTCGACGGTCGCACCGCCTCGCTCCGACATGAGTTCATGGTCATCCGGGTGGTGGATGGGGTCCCCCGCAACGTGCCGGAGAGCGCCTCGGAAGCCTTGCGCGCTATCATCGACGATGTCGCGTCCCGAACCATGCCGAATTCGCAGATCCCCATTGGCTACGCCGGTCCCGCCGGGGAGGCGACACCCGAACTCGCCGCGCACCGGTGCCACTTCGATCCCGCCGATCTTGTCATCGGCGGTTCAAACCAGGTCGAATGCCTCAGGGGAATGATGGCGCACGCCCAGAGCCGCGCGGTCATCCATTCGACGTTCCTTGACCACAATCGGTTCAAGGACCTGCTCCCGGAGATCAGGGCAGCCTGTGCCCGGGGCGTGGTGTTCGACCTGATGTGGGGGGCCGAAACCATCGACGAGGTCGAGACGCGGAACACTGCCGCTGCGGTGGAGATCGCCAAGACCATCCGTGGCGACCAGGACCTCGCCGGCAAGTTCCGACTGCACATGACCAGCACCCGCTCCCACGCCAAGCTCCTCCTCGTCGACACAGCGGAGGGCGACTGGCTGGCCGCGGTCGGGTCGTGCAACTGGCTCTCATCGCCGTTCCGGTCGACCGAGGTCACGGCCGTCCTGCGCGATCCCGCCGTCGTCGCAGACGTGGCAGTAATTCTCCAACGCCTCGTAGGGCGCCGCGGCCTCGCCGACGACATAGCCAACGAGATGGGCATCCTCTCCCGCGACCTCCGGAGAATGCCGGCCCGGCCCGGCCCCGCCGAGATCACACTGCTGGTCGGCGACGGCCACGACTCCGTCATGCGCGAGGTGAGCGGCCAGGCCACGGATCGCCTCGTGATCGGCAGCAACCGACTGGGATCGACGGCCCGCCCAGGCGTGGTGATGCAGGGCGAGGCCGCGGCGCAGCGCGCCCAGGTCGAGGTCACGCTCCTGTACTCGATCGCGTCCGGGCCGCTGAAGAACCGCCACGCCCGCAAGCTCGCCGAGGAAGCCGCTGCGAATGGGGTTCGCCTTATCAAGACCAAAACCATACCGATCCACGGCAAGTTCGTGGCGGTGGACGACGACGACCTCACCGTTACCAGCCTCAACTGGGCCTCCGCCTCGAGCGATCCCGACTTGCCCGAAGGGGACGTCGGCGTCAGGATCCGGCTCGCGGGTATTGCTCGTCACGCCGTCGATATCCTGAAGCAAATCCATCCGGAAATGATCCAGGAGTAAGGTGGCGCGAGAAGCGCGCTCGATACTGACGGCCGTCTTGGACTTGCCCGGGGAATGTGGAGAACACCAGCTGAGAGGCCGGTAAGGCCCGTCCGCTTACGCTGCACCTGCATTCGCCAGCTTTCGGCCTCGGCGAATACCCCATCTGAACCTAGCTGACCGTCCGCTTTCGTCAAGCTGGCAAGCCCGAGAGGCAGACTGCCTGATAGAAAAGGCAAAACTATGTGCCACAGAACAGGCCCGTGTCTGCGCTTCTCTGCTGGCGTTGGACCGAACCATCTACTGGCCAAATTGGCCGGAAAACTAGAAAAACCTAATGGATTTCAATATCTTGATTCTGAGAACGTGTCGAGCAAGATCGCACACTTAGTGCTGGATGATTTGCCGGGCATCTCTCGGGCGATGAAGGACCGATTAATGCGAGCCGGCGTCTATGACGTGGTGACGCTCTGCCAACTCGATCCACGCCACGCTCGCATGATCTGGCGATCGGTCGAAGGCGAACGGTTCGTGCGGATGCTCCAAGGCATGGATATTCCGCTGATGCCGACGCAGCGGGGTGGGTTTGGCAACAGCAAGATCTTGTCACCGGAATTTCGCGACCCGCGACGGGCCTATCGTGTCGGGCGCTGGCTGGTCGAGAAAGCCACGGCCCGACTGCGCCGGGACGGCCGCGTAGCCGGGAGGTTCAGCCTGTCAGTCTCGATGCTGGCCGGCCCGGTCTGGTCGCGCGGCGTGTCTTGCTTTCCAAACCAGGATACCGCCTTCTTTCTTCGCCTGCACCGTGCACTTTGGCGGTCCCTGTGGCGCGATGGGCGCCCGGGCCATGTGATCGCGGTTGGCGTCCAGTTGGGGGATGTTGCGCTGCTGGCCGAGCGCCAAGGGGACTTGCTCAAACCTCTGGCCCCGGCTGAAAAGACGCGCGGCGAGCGCGTCTCGGCCGCGGTCGATCAGATCAATGCCCGGTTCGGTGACGGGTCGATCACCTATGGTATCAACGCACCGCACCCAGGCTTTTTCGAGCGGGGTTAAGGCTTAGGGCCAAGCCCGTGCCTCCGCCCGCCTTTGCGGGCGGGGCTGGTCATGGCTCAGCTGAAGATCATATCGTCGGCGAGGGCGTTGATCGTCGTGTTGCGGACGGTCAACGTGTCGCCGCTACCGAAATCGAACACCACATCTGCACCGTTCTGCGTGGCATGGGTCCGAGCTTGGGCGAAGGTGGTGACGCCCAGGTTCATCAGCTGGATCGTGTCGGTATTGTCCTCGATGCCGCGCGCGCGGTGCAGATCGGCCGCGCGGTGGCCGCTCGGCCGGCGGCACCAGGTGCCGGCGGCCGCGCCACAGGCCGGGCAGGCAACGGCGAGGACCGGGTGTCGATGGATGGTGAAATCGGCCATGTCTTACGTCCTTTCCTGATGCTCGTGCTGTCGGTGCCCGTGCTTGTTGCGCGGCACTTGGTCGAAGGGGATTGTGTCCAGCGTGAAGCGCCCGACGCTATAGCCGTGCAGAAAATCCAGCAGATATGTGGGATCGGCGGGGTAGGGCGCGCGGTTCCATGCGGCCAGCAGGACCGCGCGCTCATTGGCGGTCAGGGCGGCAAGCCTGCGCCGGGCCGCGCTCCAGCGGGCCGCGCGCCAGGACCGGGTTCGGGCCTGCGATTCCGCCCATTGCACGGCGCGGGCCTGCATGACCTCATCCTCGCCGGGCTGCGCTGCCGCGATCTGCTCGGCAAAAAGGGGCAGGGCTTCGCGTTCGAGGCGCTGCTTGCGGCGCAGCGCAGCGCGCTTGCGGCTGGTATCGGTGAATGGGTGGCGGGGATACCTGATAAAGCGCATGTCTGTCTCCCTCGATGGGCGGGGCGCAATCGCGCCCCGCGCCTCGGTCACTCCATACCTTCGGGCAGCCAAGCGTCGATCCGCGCGGCCTGCGCCTCGGTGACGCCGTGGGCCCTGCGGGTGGCATCGTCACCGAACAGGGCTTCCAGCTTCGCGGCCTTCTCGGCCTTTTTCAGCTTGGCGAAGGTTGTTGCGGTCGGGTGATCTTCCGGCAGGTCCAGCAGGTCGCGCCAGAGTTCATTGAGGTAAGGCCCGCCGACGCGGCTGAAGAAATTGGCGGCGGTCGGGGTCCAGACTTCGCGGATTTGCGGGGCTGTGGCCTTGTCGATCAGGGCGGAAAGCTGCTCGTCGCCGCCACGAAACAGGGCGGCAAGGCAGCGGATCAACTCGCCGCGCGTGTGATCCTGCCCCTTCTGACGGAAGGCCCGGAAGGACTTGGCCAGGTCCTTGCCATACATCTCGCGCGGCTCCTTTCCCGCCAGCCGCTCGTCGAGATCATAGCCTTCCGCCTCGGTAGTGGGCCAGTTCGGCACGGCCTCGGCGGCAAGGCCGAACGGCTTGCGCCACTGCAGGCCATGGCTCAACTGATAGGCCAGCAGGTCCAGCAGCAGGTCGGGATCGCGCAGGATGGCATGTTGCCGCGCGCCCATGGCAACCCGGCCGAGGTCGTCGCGCAGCGCGTTGCTGATGGGCGATTTCGGGGTGTCGCTGCCGCTCTCGATTTGAACCGATGGGCGCAGGAATCCGGCCTCGATGGCGGCGGCGCGGTCCTCGCGCGTCACCAGCCCTTCGAGGGTTTTCAGGGCACCGCTCTGATCCACATAGAACAGGACGCCGGACATGGCCCTTTGCTCGTCGGTAAAGCCGCCGTCCAGAATGGCTTGCAGCGCGGCCAGTTCGGCCTCGCCCTCGGCATCGAGGACGTCGCCGTTCGCCAGTTCAGCCAGTTCATCATAACGCTCGGCCTCGGCTTCGGACAGTTCGCCTTCCTGCGCATAGATGCGATCCAGCTTGCGTTGCTCGATCTCGTAATAGCCGACATAGCTGTCCCGGATCGGCTCGGCCCATTTCCAGCCATCGGCAATGATGGTGCCGGCGTGAGCTTCCAGCTTGGCCGTGAACAGTTCGTGCAGCAGGGCCACGTCCTCGAAATAGGACTGGTCGGCAAAGAGGTCGGTGGTGACGCGCCCGCCCTCGGCCTCATAGGCTTCATCGACCGCGGCAAGGCCGAGCTGACCCTGGCGGCCGAGGGCAGGCTGCATCCCGATGCCGCGCCGGGCGGGCATTTCGTGCTGCCGACGCTGTTTTCCGAGGTCGATCCCGGCCATGCGCTGGCCCAGCAGGAGATCTTCGGCCCCGTGCAGGTGCTGATCCCCTTCCAGGACGAGGCCGAGGCGGTCCGCATCGCCAACGGTACCGAATACGGGCTGGTCGCCGGCATCTGGACCCGCGACGGCGCGCGCCAGCTGCGGCTGGCGCGCAAGATCCGCAGCGGCCAAGTCTTCGTGAACAATTACGGCGCCGGCGGCGGCATCGAGCTGCCCTTCGGCGGGGTCGGCAAATCCGGCCATGGCCGCGAGAAGGGTTTCGAGGCGCTCTACGGCTTCACCCGCCTCAAGACCGTGACCGCCGCGCATGGCTGACCCCCCGCCGGGCGGCGGCGATCAGCGCGACCAGCTGCCGCGATGCGGCTCGGGCCGGATCTCGACCAGCGGCAGGCCGGCATCCGCCCAGGCATCGACCCCGCCGGGGAACCAGCCCAGGTTGACATAGCCGCGCCCGGCGATGCGCCTGGCGGCGTTCCAGCTGAGCCAGCAATCCGACTTGCAGAACAGGATCAGCCCCGCCTTGCGGTCGCCGCCGGTGATCCGCTCCAGGCTCGCATCCAGATAATCGCTCTGCCATGGCTCCAGCCGGCCCCAGCCGACCACCGGCAGCCAACGCGCGCCGGGGATCGAGCGGTGCCGCTCGGGCAGGATCCATGTGCCGTCGGCGCCGATCCCGAAAACCCGGGCGCCCATCACGTCGACCGGGATCCAGCCCTGGCCGATCAGCGCCCGCACCTGCGCAAGGTCGAGCGTCCTCGCCCCCGGCACCGCTTCGGGAACCGGGGCGCGATAGCCGTCCAGGCGATAGCCGCTTTCGTCGAACAGCACTGGCTGCTCGGCCGCGACGGCCAAGGGGAAAACCCCCGCCAGAAGCAGGAGAAATGCCCCGATTCCGGGGCGGGACCGCAGGCTCCGGGCCCTGCGGAGGGTGCGCAATACGACCATGGCACAATTTACCCTTTCTCGATCTCAAGGAAATTTGACCAGGACGCAACGCACAACGGATACGCGCGAAGGACTTTGGAACATGACCCGCAGGATAAGCAAGACCTTTCCTCTTGCCGTCTCACTCGCTCTCTGGGCATCGATGGCGCTTGGCCATGGCGACACCGCCCCGCAGGCGGTCGACACCGCCGGCCTGCCCGAACTTCCGGCCGAGATGGCCAGCGAAAACCCCTGGCGCGAGGCGGACGGCGCGGTGCTGTTCAAGGCCGTCGAGATCGGTGCCAAGGGCTTCAACAGCAATTGCGCGCGCTGCCACGGGCTCGAGGCGATCTCGGGCGGGCTGGCGCCGGACCTGCGCTTCCTCGAGGCCAGCGCCTTCGGCGACGAATGGTATCTGGACCGCATCCTGCACGGCTATGAGCAGAACGGCGCGGTGAAGATGCCGCCCTTCGAGGGCATCCTGAACCAGCAGGCGATCTGGGCGATCCGCACCTATATCGAGACCCGCCCCGATGCCGACGCGCTGGCGGAGAAAAGCACCGAGATCGCGGCGCTTTACGACAAGGTCAAGGCGCTGCCGCTCGATGCCGGGGCCGATCAGGCCCAGGCGCTGGCCGCCGAGCTGGAAAGCGCCGGCAGCGGCTTCGAGGCGCTTTCGGGCGCGCCGCGCGCCGTGACCGTGCTGGACCAGGCGGCGCACATGCTGCGCAGCGGCGCCTCGCATGCGCCGGCGGCCGCCGAGCTGATCCATGGCGTGCTGAGGAACTAGGGCCATGGCGCTGCTGACGGACAGGTTGCCCGGCGCCGCCTCGCCCCCGCTGCTGACCGGCAGGACCGGGCCGGCCGCCGTGGGGGGCGATGCGTTCGACAGCGGCATGTGGCCGTCGCACCGGCAGGAATTCCTGGGCGACCCCGCGGCCTGGCGCAACGATCCGGCCGTCGCCGTCCTGGCGCCGCGCGCGGCCGAGGATTCCCGCCATGTGCCCTTCCTGATCGACGCCACCGCCGTCGCGCAGCCGATCCGGCGCATCGTCGTCACCATCGACTACAGCCCCTTTCCCAAGGCCATCGTCTTTCGCCCCGGCCGCGCCCTGCCCCTGCTGGGCTTCGGCGTGAAATACGAGGTCGGCGGCGCCCTGCGCGCCTCGGCCGAGACCGGGGCCGAGACGGGGGCGGGCGAATGGCTGGTCGGCGCGGCCTATGTCAGCGCGCTTGGCGGCGGATGCAGCGCGCCCGCCGCTGCGCACCACCGACCCGACTGGCAGCAGGGCTTCGGCGAATTGCGCGCCCGGCTCTGGGCCGAAACCGGGCGACTGCGGCTACGGCTGCGCCATCCGCAGGACACCGGCCTGGCGGACGGCATCCCGGCGCATCACCTGACCGAACTGGCTCTGCTCGACGCCGCCGGGGCCGAGATCGCCGCGCTGGAGCTGCACGAGCCACTGGAGGAGAACCCGGCGCTGACTTTCCTGCTGCCGCTCGACCTGGCGCGCGGGCCGGTCGCGATCCGGGCGCGCGACAACCTGGGCTATGCCTTCGCGGGCCGGGTGGAGGACGCGCCATGAGCCTTTCCCGCCGGGCGCTGCTGGCCGGGGCCGCCGTCCTGACGCTGCCCTTGCCCATCTTCGCGCAGCCGCGCAGATATGGCCTGCAGCCAGTCGAAGTTGCAGACGGAATATGGATGATCGAGGGCCGGCGCGAGGTCTTCACCCGCGAGAACGGCGGCGACATCGTCAACGTGGCGCTGCTGGCGACCGATCAGGGCGCGCTGGTCGTCGACAGCGGCTCGACCGCCGCCATGGGGGCCGAGATTCGCGCCTTTGCCGACCAGCGGCTGGGCGGGCTCGTCGCGACGATCAACACCCACCATCACCCGGACCACTGGTTTGGCAACGCGCCGCTGGCCGACCGGCCGGTTCTGGCGCTGGCGGCGACATCCGCGACCTGCCGCGAATATGCCCAGGATTATGCCGAGACGCTGTATTCGATCCTCGGCAGCTGGATCTCGGGGACCCGGACCATGCCCGCGACCGGCGAGGTCGAGGCCGGCCCGCGCGCCATCGGCGGCCGGACCCTGCGGATGATCCCGCTGGCCGGCCACACCGCCGCCGATTTGGCCATCCTCGATGAGGCGACCGGCGTGCTGGTCGCCGGGGATCTGGTGTTCCTGGACCGCGCGCCCAGCCTGCCAGACGCGGATTTCGCGACCTGGCTGGCGGCGCTGGACCGGCTGGAAGGGCTCGGCCCCGCCGGGGTGGTGCCGGGGCATGGCCGCTTCCACCGCGCGGGCGAAGGCATCGCGCAGACCCGCGCCTATCTGCGGGCGACGCGCGACCGGCTGGCGATGGCCGCCGATCTGGGGCTGACGCCAATCGAGGCGATGGCCGCTGGCCCCGTCCCCGAATTCGCCGGGCTGGGCGCCAATCCCGAGGAATACCTGCGCTCGGTCGTCCGCCGCTTCGGCGACCATGAAACCCTGGCGCTGCCAGTCGTCGGCGGCGCCTGAAGCAAGGACCGACAAGGCATCAGACGCGGGCAACCCGTCGTTCATGTATATGGAGGAGACTGCATGAATCGCTTTCTGAAACTGACCTCGGCCAGTGTTCTGGCCCTCGCCTGCGTCGCGGCGATGGCCCATGCCGAGACCAGCCCCGTCACCTGGGAGGACATCCTGAACGACGCCGAGACCACCGACGACGTGCTGATGTATGGGCTGGGGGTGGGTGCGCAGCGCTATTCCGCGCTCGACCAGATCAATGCCGAGACGGTCAAGCACCTGCGCCCGGCCTGGTCGTTTTCCTTTGGCGACGAAAAGCAGCGCGGCCAGGAAACCCAGGCGCTGGTGCATGACGGGGTGATCTATGTCACCGGGTCCTATTCCAGGATGTGGGCGCTGGACGCCAGGACCGGCAAGCGGCTGTGGAAGTTCGAGGCCCGCCTGCCCGAGGACATCCGCCCCTGCTGCGACGTGGTGAACCGCGGCGCGGCGATCTATGGCGACAAGGTCTTTTTCGGCACGCTGGACGCCAGCATCTATGCGCTGAACAAGGACACCGGCAAGGTCGTCTGGCGCAAGAAGTTCGAGGACCACAAGATCGGCTACACGATGACCGGCGCGCCGACCATCGTGAAGGACAAGGAGACCGGCCGCGTCATGCTGATCCACGGCAGCTCGGGCGACGAGTTCGGCGTGGTCGGCAAGCTCTATGCCCGCGACGTCGAGACCGGCGAGGAGATCTGGATGCGGCCCTTCGTCGAGGGGCACAAGGGCACGCTGGCTGGCGCGGAGGGCACCGTCACCGGCGATCCGGCCGCGCCGAGCTGGCCGAACAATCCCGACGGCAGCAAGGTCGAGGCCTGGAGC
This sequence comes from Paracoccus sp. J55, assembly GCF_000513975.1. NCBI lineage: Bacteria > Pseudomonadati > Pseudomonadota > Alphaproteobacteria > Rhodobacterales > Paracoccaceae > Paracoccus > Paracoccus sp. J55. The sequence goes on along the minus strand of NZ_AZVA01000030.1, from coordinate 42,226 downwards.
CACGGCGGCGGCGCGCCCTGGCAATCGGCCAGCTACGACCCCGAGACCAACACCATCGTCGTCGGCGCCGGCAACCCCGCGCCCTGGAACACCTGGGCGCGCACGCCGGGCGACAGCCTGTATACCTCGGGCCAGGCCTATGTCGATCCCTCGAACGGCGAGCTGGTCGGCTTCTACCAGCACACGCCGAACGACGCCTGGGACTTTTCCGGCAACAACGAGATCATCCTGTTCGACTACAAGGACAAGGACGGCAAGACCCATCGCGCCGGCGCCCATGCCGACCGCAACGGCTTCTTCTATGTCACCGACATCGAGGCGCTGTCGAAGCGCGGCGGCGAGATCAACCGGCCGACGGCGCTGCTCAACGCCTTTCCCTTCGTGGACGGCATCACCTGGGCCAAGGGCATCGACCTGAAGACCGGCCGCCCGATCGAGAACGAGGGCCAGCGCCCGCCCCTGCCCGCCGAGGGCGAGAGCAAGGGCGCCAGCATCGAGGTCTCGCCCCCCTTCCTGGGCGGCAAGAACTGGAACCCGATGTCCTACAGCCAGAAGACCGGGCTGTTCTATGTCCCGGCGAACCACTGGACCGAGGATTACTGGACCGAGAACGTCACCTATCAGGCCGGCGCCGCCTATCTGGGCCAGGGCTTCCGCATCAAGCGGCTTTACGACGACCATATCGGCACGCTGCGCGCCTTCGACCCGACCACCGGCGAGAAGAAATGGGAGCACAAGGAGGAATTCCCGCTATGGGCCGGCACGCTGGCCACGGCCGGCAACCTGGTCTTCACCGGCACCTCGGACGGTTTCGTGAAGGGCTTCAACGCCGAAACGGGCGAGGAGCTGTGGAAGTTCAACACCGGCTCGGGGATCGTGTCGTCCCCGATCACCTGGGAAATGGACGGCAAGCAATACCTGGGCATCGCCTCGGGCTATGGCGGCGCGGTGCCACTCTGGGGCGGCGACATGGCGACGCTGACGACCCAGGTCAGCCAAGGCGGCTCGTTCTGGGTCTTCGAGATCCCGGACGAGCTGCTGACCGCCTCGAAGTGACAGGCAACTGACCGGCCGGGCAGGTCGTCCCTGCCCGTCCCCACACCCCGAACCGAGGGAAAATCCCATGCTCAGAAGCCTGACCATCCTTGCCGCCCTGGCCCTCGCCTCCGGGGTCCATGCGGCCAATTCCGAACAGACCGGCGGCGGCTGGCCGGTCATCGTCGACGAACCGACCCCGCGCGAAGGGCCGCTGGTCATCGGCACCTGCGAGATCCGCGCCGGCGCCGCCTGCCCCGGCGCCGACCTCCGCCACGCCGACCTGCGCGGGCTGAAGCTGAACGGCATCGACCTGAAGGGCGCGAACCTGATGCGCGCCAACCTGTTCGGGGCCGAGTTGAAGGGCGCCGACCTGACCGGCGCCGACCTGCGAGGGGCGAACCTGCAGATGGCCCAGCTGCAGGGCGTGGTCATGCGCGACGCCGACCTGACCGGCGCCAACCTGGACTATACCCGGCTGGCCGGCGCCGACCTGTCGGGCGCGAACCTGACCGCCGCCACGCTCGAAGCGACCATGGCGCCCAAGTCGAAATTCGTCGGCGCGAAGCTGATCGGCGCGAACCTGATGGAGAGCAAGTTCTACAACGCCGATTTCGCCGAGGCGCTGCTGGAGGGCAACCACGCCCCCTATGCCATCTGGGAGGGGGTGCATATGGAGAACTGCTCGGGATGCCCCGTGGACTGGTGATCCTGGCCTCGGCGGCTCTGGCGGCCACGCCGGCGCCGGGGCTCGACCTGGCCGACGCGCTTCGCGCCTGCCGGGCCGAGCCGGACGCAGCCCTGCGGCTGGCCTGCTATGACCGGCTCGCCGCGCGGAAGCCGGCGCTGGAGCATCGCGGCGCCGGCAACCGGGTGCTGCCGCGCTTCGACCTGGACGGACCGGCGCGGCTGGTCTTCGAAAGCATGGATGCTATCATGGTGGTCTATCTGCTGGACGCATCGGGCGCGGTGATCCAGAATCTGCATCAGGCCGGGGCCGGCTCGGGCTCGTTCCTGATCGAGAGGCCGGGGCGCTACGGCATCCAGGTCAATGCCTCGGGCGGCTGGCTGATCCGGCTGGAGGACCCGGGGTGACGGCATCCCGCGCTTCACGGCCCCGCCGCCCGCCCCTAGACTCGACCCATTCCAGCCGAGGCAGCCAGATGAGCAGAACCATGGAACAAGCCCAGCAACCCCCGCCGCCGATCCGGCCGCTGAACACGGCGCTGATCGTGGACGATCACCCGCTGTTCTGCGACGCGCTGTCGATGACGCTGACCGGCCCGGTGGGCATCGCCCGGGTCGAGGCCGTGGGCAGCCTGGCCGAGGCGCTGGACCGCATGGCGCGCGAGCCGGTCCCGGACGTGATCGTGCTGGACCTGCACCTGCCCGACGTGAACGGGCTGGAAGGCGTGGTGCGCATGCGCCAGGCGGCGGCCGAGCGGCCGATCATCGTGGTCTCCTCCATGGACGAGCGCCGGGTGGTGCGCGGCGCGCTGCTGGCCGGGGTCAGCGCCTATGTGCCCAAGCACGCCCCGCGCGAGGCCTTCCGCGAGGCCTTCGCCGCCATCGCCCGCGGCGAGGTGCATGCCAGTCGGCTGGCGCTGGACAATGCCACCCCCAGCCTGGCCGAGGAGGCGCTGGCGCGGCTCGCCTCGCTGACCCGGCAGCAGGCGCGGATCCTGCAGCTGATCAGCGCCGGGCTGCTGAACAAGCAGATCGCGCATGAGCTGTCGATCGCCGAAACCACGGTCAAGGCGCATGTCACTGCCATCATGCGCAAGCTGCGGGTGCAGACCCGCACCCAGGCGGTGCTGTTCGCCCAGGACATCAGCTTCAACGCCATGACCGCCGAGGCGGGGGCCGAGATCGCAGGCCATGACAGCGAGGGAGTGAACCGCTAAGCCTGACGGAGGAGGCGCGACAGCGGAAGGGAGGCCGGGGTGAGCGCAGCGCAGGATTGCATCGCGCGGGCCAACGCGCCGGCGCAGGACGCCGACGTGACCGGCCGGCTGGCGCGGGGCCTTGGTCCCGGGCCCTTCGCGCTGGTCGTGCTCTTTGTCTCGCCCCGGGCCGACGTCGCGCGCATCGCTGCCGAGACCGCGGCGCGCCTGCCCGCCGCCCATGTCGTCGGCTGCACCACCGCCGGCGAGATCTCGGAGGCGGGCTATGACGAGGGCGCGGTGCTGGCGCTGGGTTTCCCCTCGCGGCTTTTCGCGGCCGAAGTGCTGGAGCTGACTGACCTCGACCGCCTGTCGCGCAGCGCCGCGGCGGCGGCCTTCCTGCAACTGCGCCAGGATCTCGCGGGTGCGCAGGCGCATCTGCCGCATGAATTCGCCCTGCTGCTGGTCGACGGGCTGTCGCTTTGCGAGGACGACCTGGCCTCGGCACTGGCGGCCGGCTCGGGCCATGTGCCGCTGATCGGCGGATCGGCCGGGGACGGGCTGCGATTCCGGGAAACGCTGGTCCTGCATCGCGGCCGGGCGCTGCGCAACGCGGCGGTGCTGTCGGTGCTGCGCGGGCTTTGCCCGGTGCGGGCGCTGAACATGGACCACCTGCACCCGACCGAGCGGCGCATGGTGGTAACCCGGGCCGACCCCGCCGCCCGCATCGTGCAGCGCATCAATGCCGAGCCGGCGGCGCGGGAATACGCCCGCATCCTGGGCAAGGATCCGGCGCTGATCGACTACCTGACCTTTGCCGCGCATCCGCTCGCCGTGCGGGTCGGCGGCCGCTATCACGTGCGGGCGGTGCAGCGCGTGCTGCCTTCGGGCGAGTTGCTGTTCTTTTCGGCCATCGACGCGGGCGTGGTGCTGGCGCTGACCGAGCCCGAGGACCTGCCCGCGCATCTGGACCGGCGGCTGTCGCAGCTGGCCGGGCCGGTGCCGCCGGTGGCGGTGCTGGGCTTCGACTGCGTGCTGCGCCGCATCGAGGCCGAGCAGAAGCAGCTGGGCGGTGCCGTTTCGGAAGTGCTGCGCCGGCATCGCGTCTGGGGCTTTTCCACCTATGGCGAGCAATTCGGCCCGCTGCATGTCAACCACACCCTGACCGGCTGCGCGATCTACCCGCCGGGGACGCGGCTGGCGGAGCCCGGCTGATGGCGCGCATCTCGGACTGGCTCATCGACCGTAACGACGATGCCGGGCAGAACCTGGAGAAGCTGCTGGTCATCGCCGAGGCGCTGATGCGCCATTCCGAGGAGCGCCGGGACGAGAACAACGCCGCCTTCGAGGAATTCCGCCGCGCCGCCCTGCTGGAGGAGCGCGTCCGCCAGCGCACCCGCGATCTCGAGGCGACGCTGGAGCGGCTGAACGCCGCCAATGCCACCGCCGAGCGCGCCCGCCGCGACCTGTCGCAGGCCATCGAGGCCATCGAGGAAGGCTTCGCGCTGTTCGACGCCGAGGACCGGCTGGTGCTGTGCAACAGCCGCTTCTGCGCCGACCTGCCGGATGTGCGCCCGGCGCTTGTCCCCGGCATCGGCTTCGCGGCCTATGTCGAGTTGCTGGGCCGGTCGCGGCAGGTGCTGCTGCCCGAGGGGCTGACCGCCGACGGCTGGATCGCCCAGCGGATGCGGCGCCACGAGCAGCCGCAGCATTTCAACATCGGCCTGACCGGCGACCGATGGATCCAGGTCAGCGAGCAGCGCACGCTCGACGGCGGCACGGTGGTCCTGCATACCGACGTGACCCGCATCATCCGCACCGAGCGTATCGAGCATGGCAAGCTGCTGGACAACCAGGCGCGGATGATCTGCGCGACGCTGGAGCATATCAACCAGGGCGTCGGCATCTTCGACGCCTATGGCGCGCTGATCGGCTGGAACCAGCGGCTCGCGGACCTGCTGGAGATCCCCGCGGCGCTGATGCATCGCGGGCTGAGCTTCGAGCGGCTGGCAGTGCGGATGCTGTATCAGGCCCGCTTCAACGAAGGCTTCTCGGCCTCGCAGCTGCGCGAATGGGTGCGGATGCGCGGCGCGCGCCTGCCCCTGTCCTTCGAGCTCTGGCACGCCTCGGGGGTCATCCTGGACGTGCATGGCCGCGAGATGCCCGAGCGCGGCTTCGTGATGTCCTTTACCGATGTCACGCGCGAACGGCTGGCGATCCATTCCATGCTGCGGGCCAAGGCCACGCTGGAAGCCCGCGTCACCGCCCGGACCGAGGAGCTGGCCGCGGCGCTGGCCAATGCCGAGCGCGCGAATTCCGCCCGCGTGCGCTTCGTCGCGGCGGCCAGCCACGACCTGCTGCAGCCGCTCTCGGCCGCCAAGCTCTTCGTCGCCTCGGCCCGCGACGATGCCGGCGACAGCGCCCTGCGCGCCACGCTGGAAAAGGCGCATAACGCGCTTCTCAGCGTCGAGGGCATCCTGGGAGCGCTGCTGGACCTGTCGCGGCTGGAATCCGGCGGCACCGAGATCGAGATCGCGCCCCTGTCGATGGAGCTGCTGCTGGCGCAGCTGACCGACGAATTCGCGCCGCTTGCCGCCGCCAAGGGCCTGGGACTGCGCATCATGCCCTGCCAACTGGCGGTGGAAAGCGACGCGGCCTATCTGCGGCGCATCCTGCAGAACCTGATCGGCAATGCCATCCGCTACACGCAAGCCGGGCGGGTGCTGGTCGGCGTGCGCCGCCAGGGCGGCAGCCTGCGCATCGAGGTCCACGACACCGGCCCCGGCATCGCGCCCGAGCACCAGCAGGCGATCTTCCGCGAGTTCCACCGCGTCGAGGGCACCGCCTCGGCCGCGCACGGCATGGGGCTGGGCCTGGCCATCGTCGAGCGCGCCTGCGCGCTGCTGGACCACCGGCTGCGGCTGCATTCGGTGCCGGGCCGCGGCACCCGCTTCTCGGTCGAGCTGCCCCTGGCGCATGACCTGCCCCGCGCCGGCAGCAAGGCCCCCGCCGCCACGCCCCCGCCCGAGGCGGGCATGGACCGCATTGTGCTGCTGGTCGAGAATGACGAAGACCTGCGCAGCGCCATCGCGCAGCTGCTGGAACGCCGCGGCGTCGAGGTGGTCGAGGCCGCCAGCGGCAGCGAGGCGCTGACCCTGGTCGAGGAGATGGGCGTCATCCCCGACATCTACCTCTTGGACCAGCAGCTGGGCGACGGCCCCAGCGGCGTCGAGACGGCGCAGGCGCTGCACCGCCGCTTCGGCTTGCGCCCGACCCGCATCATCACCGCCGACCGCAGCCCCGAAACCCGGCGCGCCGCCGGCCAGGCCGGGCTGCAGATCCTCTTCAAGCCCATCGACCCCGAGACGCTGGAGGCCTTCGTCTGCCAGCCCGGCTGAGCCGGCGCCGAAGCCTCAGCCCGCGGCGCGGCGACCGATGTTGTGTGACACGAATATCTGCACTAAGGCGGAAGACATCGGAGGACGTCGGAAGACCCCGGATGCGAAGTGGTGCGAAGATCCGCGAAAGCCCAACCAATTGGGCAAAAAATGCAAACTCATTGGGTGTCTACTGGCAAGTGGACCATCGCCCTGTTGACGGAGATCATGTGCGTTGGCCCGTTCGGCTGAGACAGCTGAAGCCACAAGCCGTGGAACGTCGCGATGCGCCGCAGCCTTCGCGTCGATGCGTCGCTGGCCTTCCTGAACCCGCGAAGCGCACTCGCGTTCAGCACCAATGCGTAACAATAGGGCACACCTTGAAAGACAGATCGTGATACGGTCTATCATCTGTAACATTTGCCTATCAGATCAAGCAAAGTTACAGTAGCGTCATTGCATCCACCCTATTGTGACAGACGGACATGGCCCGGATCGGATATGCACGCGTCAGCACCGCTGACCAGGACCTTGAGATTCAAAAGGAGCGCCTGGCCGGCGCCGGGTGCGAGATCATCCGGACAGAAATCGGCAGCGGGGCAACCCGCGCCGGCCGGACTGAACTAGAAACCATCATGCAGTTCATGAGGGAAGGTGACGAGTTGGTCGTGCATCGGCTCGATCGCCTCGGCCGAAGCACTCGCGATGTTCTCAACCTGGTGCATGACCTCGATGAGAAGAGGGCCGCGCTCCGCGTCCTGGAACCTGATGTGTCCACCGCCGGCGATCTCGGCCGGCTGGTGGTGACGATCCTCGGCATGGTGGCGGACATGGAACTGCGCTTCATCCGCGACCGGCAGCGCGCCGGCATCGAGGCAGCGAAGAAGCGACAGGTCTACAAAGGCCGCAAGAAAGCGGTCCATGACGCCGAAATTCGCAGGCGTGTGGCCGAAGGCCAGTCGAAGGCAGCTGTAGCGCGCGACCTGGGCGTATCCAGGATGACCGTCTATCGCGCCCTCGCCGGCGCCGCCGCGTCAGAAGCTCCTGCTGCATAATGCCGACGCGCCAGCTCATTACCGGCGTTCTTCAACGGCATCGGGATAATTGGCCGCGGCCTTTTCAGCCACCCCGAGGTCATTTGCGCGCTTCCAGAATGCCTGATGAGTCTTCGACACTTCCTGAGCTCGCTCGAACACGGCAAGCCGTGTGCCGTCCATGCAGACGAAATACTCGGTTAACTCACTGAAGTATCGCTCGAAATCTTCCGAAACCATGTCTGCGTAGGCTCGAAAGCCATCGGAGCGCTGCGTAACGGCGCACCGTTCAAGGACTGGGTTCTTCCCGGAGCGCTCGAACAGATCCGCCGTAAGCTGCAGGGTTCCTCGGATGGCGACCGCCAGATGGTGAAGATCCTCGGCGCGGTGCTGACGGAAGGGATGCCTGCGGTACAAAAGGCATGCGCCGAAGCCCTTTCGCAGGGCGTTCACTCCGCCGATGTGATCCTCAATATCCTGTCTCGCAGGCGCGATCCGGAACCGCCGCCTCTCCTGCTGACCTCTCCGGCCTTGCGCCTGACCTATGAACCGGTGGCGGACTGCGCCCGTTATGACCTGCTGCGGAGGGTCAGCTGATGGATCGTGCTGACATCATGGCCGCAATGGGCGAGTTGAAGCTCTACGGGATGCGCGCCGCTTATGATGAACTCATGGCGGTGGCTGTGCGCCGCCAGCATGAACCCCGCCAGATCGTTGGAGATCTTCTGGCCGCCGAGATCAACGAGAAGAAAGCGCGGTCGGTCAAATACCAGATCACCACCGCCAAGCTGCCCTATGCCCGGGAGATCGAGGAGTTCACCTTCGATGACACCCCGATCAACGAGACCTTGGTGCGTGATCTAGCCAGCGGGGAGTTCCTCAGCCAACAGCGCAATGTCGTGCTGGTTGGCGGAACGGGGACCGGCAAGACCCATATCTCCGTGGCGATCGCGCGTGCGGTCATCCGCAATGGTGCCCGGGGCAGGTTCTTTAATGTCGTCGACCTGGTGAACAGGCTGGAGGCCGAGGCCCGTGCTGGACGGGCGGGCCGGCTTGCAGAACATCTGATGCGGCTCGACTTCGTCATCCTCGATGAACTCGGATACCTCCCATTCGCGCAGTCCGGCGGCCAGTTGCTGTTCCATCTGGTCAGCAAGCTCTACGAGCAGACTTCCGTCATCGTCACCACCAACCTCGCATTCGGCGAGTGGCCGACCGTCTTCGGGGACGCGAAGATGACCACCGCGCTGCTCGATCGCCTCACCCACCACTGCGATATAGTCGAGACCGGCAACGACAGCTGGCGCATCAAAACCCGAGCCTGAACCCCCTCCGAAACGCAGGCCCGCGTCGGCTGCGCCAGCTGGAAAGCTACGCCGCCACGGGCCTGCTCAACCGCGCGCCAAAGGGGTCACTTTTGGGCGCCGATCGGGGGGGCCGTTTGGATGCCGATTGACAGTCCGGCGTCAACGCACTTGCCCACCTGCTCGCGCGTGCTCGCCTGCCGACATGGCGTATCTGGGCCGAAGGCTCGCCCTTCGAGTTCAAGGATCAGCTCAAGTCGCGGGGGTATCGTTGGAACGGAGAGGAGAACGGCCGCCCCCGTGCCTGGTACATCGATGTTGCGGATGAACAGAGAGAAGCAGAACTGGCCTTTCTGAAGAAGGAAATCTATCAGCGCGACGTTGACCTGAAACCTTCCAGGATTACGGCCTATGAACGGTTCTCCGAGCGAGTGTAGCAGGCATTGGACAAAACCTGGGGGCCAAGTCAGCAACGCTCGCTTTGGAAGCAATTCCTGTCTAACTTTAAGTAAACGGACAAAATAGTTGCGCGATTCGGCGCGAGCAGAGGATTAACCTGAACCGATGTGGCCCGACAATGAGACTGAACGGGACTTCCTGAATTTCTCGGGCGTAGCAGACACGGTGGCGGAGATCATCGTTCAGGCGCGAGGACGGCCGATCTCTATTGGTGTGTCCGGGGCTTGGGGCATCGGTAAATCCTCGCTGATCAAGCTCACTCAGGCGTCGCTGGCTGCGCGGCCCCGCAAGGAAGGCGAGCGGGAATTTGTGTTCGTCGAGTTCAATGCCTGGCTTTATCAGGGCTACGACGATGCGCGCGCCGCGCTCATGGATGTGATCGCAACCAAGCTTGAGCACGAGGCCAAGGCGCGTGGTAAAGCGGTCGATAAGGCCAAGGCACTGGTAAAGCGCGTGAGCTGGCTGCGGGTCGCCAAGCTTGTTGCAGGCTCGGCGGCGGCGATGTCGCTCGGCCTGGCGCCCACCGGATTGCTCGGCGAGGTATGGGGGTTGGGCAAGCGCTTCTTGTCAGGCGGCATCGATGGCGAACTGATCGAGGAGGCGAAGGGCAAGGCAGGTGAGGTCGCCGAGACGGCGAGCGGATTGCTTAATCCAAAGGAGGAAACATCGCCGCCCAAGGAAATTCAGGCGCTCCGGGACAACTTCGAGGAAACGCTTGAGGAACTCGGCGTCACGCTGGTGGTGCTGATCGACGATCTCGATCGATGCCTGCCCGAAACGACGATCTCGACGCTTGAGGCGATCCGGCTGTTCCTGTTCCTGAAGAACACCGCCTTCGTGATCGCCGCCGACAATGACATGATCAAACATGCCGTTCGACGGCACTTTGAGGGTGTCCCCGATGATCTTCTCGTCACAAACTACTTCGACAAGCTGATTCAGGTGCCAATCCGTGTGCCGCCCTTGGGCACCCAGGAAGTGCGCGCCTACATGATGCTCTTGTTCGTCGAGAACAGCGACCTTGCGGATGATGTAAAGGAGAAGATCCGTAGCGGAGTTGTCGCCCAATTACGACAGACTTGGGCAGGCAAGCGCGTCGACCGCGCGTTTGTGCAGTCGCTACACGGTTCCTTGCCTGCCGAGTTGATCGGCCGCTTCGATACTGCGGACCGCTTGGCCCCGCTCATGACGACAGCGTCGGGCATTCTGGGCAATCCACGCCTGATCAAACGATTCCTCAATGCGCTTGCTATCCGCATGACGATCTCCAACGCGCAGGGCGTCGGCGTCGATGAGGCGGTCTTGGCCAAGCTGCTGTTGTTCGAGCGGCTCGGCAACGCGAAGGCATTTGCCGAATTGATGGCACAGGTGAGCGCAAGCGACACCGGCAAGCCTGTCTTCCTCGCCGAATGGGAAGAGAAGGCGATCGCGGGGCAGGAACAAGCTCTGGCAGCACCTTTTGATGAGCCCTTTTTCGCGGAGTGGCTGACGCTGCCGCCGACACTCGCTGATACGGACCTGCGGGGAGCCCTGTATGTGAGCCGTGAACATGCGCCGCTGATCACGCCCGAGGACCGCCTTTCCTCGGAGGCAGCCGAGCTTTTGACGGCGCTCTTGCAACATCCGGAGATGGCATCGAGTCTGAAAGACCGACTTCTGCGGGTGCCTCGGACCGAAACCACCGTGATCATGGACCGGCTTCTGGATCGTGCGCGGCAGGAGCAGGAATGGGGCGTACCAGCAGTTCTGGAAGCCTGCCTTGTCGTGGCCGACGCCGACCCGCCGCAGGGTGCGAGGCTTGCCGCCTTCTTGGGCGAGCGTCCGGCCGCGCAGATCCAGGCGAATATCGTACCGAAGATCGGGGACCAGCCATGGTCGAAGGGGGTCTTCGACAACTGGGATCGGGGGCAGGTGTCCAGACCGGTTAAGGCGGCGATCAAGAGGCAGAGGGAAAATGGGAACGTCACAATCTAGTGGAGGCCCGGGCAGCGGCGTCTCGATGGTGCCACCCTGGACCCCGGACCCGCCCACGGGAGAGGCGTCTGGCAATGGGGCGGAAGGCGGGGACGCTCCAGCCGATGACGGTGTTGCGGCCCCCCAGGTGCCGCCGGCGCCCGCACCACTTGCCCCACCAGCCCGCTTCCGCGGTGCGCGTCGTGCGCTAGGCGAGTTCGCAAAATCAGGCGATGGTGGGGACATGCGGCGCAGCATGGGTCACTACGTCCGGACCGGCTATGGCGGATCGGCAACAGCGACTCGGCGCTTCGGAGGTACGGCGGCAACCGCCGGTGCGCTTGGCGGAGCGCTGGCGCGGGTTGCAGCGGGACAGCCGGCCGAGCCAGGCAGCCCGCTTGATCCGGCACTCCTCGCCGGCCGCAATGTGCAGGAAGTTATGAACGCCGTTGTGGAGGCGGTTCGGCCGGTCGACGGGACGCAGGACGCAGAAGCTGAGCGCGCGGCAATTCGGGATGCCTTGACCGAGCTTCTTACCCGGTTCCCAGATGCGGATCTGCTAAATCTCGACCCTGAGCAGCGCGCCTTCGCCATCGAGCGTTTCACGGCAATCGACGTCTTCCGTCGCTTTGAACTCGATGTCGGCAAGACCATCGTTGAGAAGGCGCCGAGTGCGGTGACAGCTCTGTCTCGGCTCAAGGAAGTGCGGGACTATGTGAAGCAGAGCGTGGCAGCGGCATTCCGCAAGCTGCGCGATGCCGGACGCAGCCTCACCAGTGGTCGCATCAGTCAGGTTGTTAGGGATGCTCTGAGGGAGACATTTGAGGTGTTTGAAGGATACGCGGAATGAGGCTGGCCTGCGGTCCAGACGGCGCGGATCTGCCCGGCGGTGAAGGTATCATGCGCGTGGTCCTTTACGGCCAGCCGCGGGCCGAAGGACAAGGAAGCGCTGGCGATGCGGCGAGATCCGAGATCCAACGCCGACGATTTGACCCGGCCCCGCGGGCCTGGGACTTGTTATCGATCGCGCTGAGTGTCGTGACTGCAGATTTCGCAGTCTTGCGCGACAAGAGCCCGGACGGGTGGACACGAGAGATCGAACTCGACATTGCCGTGGCGGACGCGCCGTTCTGGAACGGGCAGGCCCGGGCCTTGGCCGAAGCGCTCGCATTCCTCACGACCGACCGCTGGACCCTGCGATTTCACGAGGGTGGGATGCTGCCCACGCCGCCTCGTGAACCAGTCCGGCCGCCTGAGAGCTGTGTGGTACTTCTGTCCGGCGGGCTAGACAGTTTGATCGGAGCGATTGACCTAACCGCGGCGGGCCACAAGCCATTCGCAATCAGCCAGACAGTTCGAGGCGACGCGGACAAGCAGGTCGACTTTGCCGCAAAGATCGGGGGCGGTCTCGGACACCTGCAACTAAACCACAATGCACATACGCCGGGTGTGCAAGAAGCCTCGCAACGGGCGAGGTCGCTTGTTTTCATCACTTTTGGCGTGATCGCTGCCACGGCCCTCAAAGCCTATCGGGAGGTCGCGGAGGTGCCACTCTTCGTGTGCGAGAACGGCTTCATCGCCATTAACCCGCCTCTGACTGGCGGGCGGCTCGGAAGCCTCAGCACTCGCACGGCACATCCGGAATTCCTGGCTCGTCTGCAAAAGGTGCTGGATGCGGCTGGTCTCCGTGTCAAGATCACCAACCCTTATGCCACGAAGACCAAGGGCGAAATGCTCCAAGCGTGCGCCGACCAGAATTTGCTTGGCGCCGAGGCTGCACGTTCGACGAGCTGTGGTCGATTCCAACGGTTCAACTATCGTCAATGCGGGCGATGCGTTCCGTGTCAGGTCCGACGGGCGGCGTTCCTCGCGTGGGACGCCAGCCAAGATACGACAGATTACGTCTACGAACCGATCGGAAAGGATGATGCAGATCACTCGGGGTTCGACGACGTGCGCTCAGTCGCGATCGCGCTTGCGGCCATCAAGGCAGATGGCATTGAGGCGTGGCTCGGTCATGCGTTGGCGTCCCCGTTCATCGCTGATCGACCGGCTCTTGTCGGTATGCTTGAGCGCGGTCTTGAAGAGCTTCGCGCGCTTCATCAGGCTTACGGCGTCAAATGATCGATTTCCACGCGCACCTAGACCTTTATCCTGATCCACACACCGTAGCGCGCGAGTGCGTCGTTCGCGATCTCTATGTTCTTTCTGTCACGACAACACCGTCAGCGTGGTCCGGAACGGCGGCGCTGACAAAGGATGCGCCGCGTATTAGAACAGCGCTCGGACTGCATCCGCAAATCGCGCATGAACGTAAAGGCGAGCTTCCGCTGTTTGAGCGCCTGTTACCGCAGGTTCGGTATGTTGGCGAAATTGGCCTCGATGGTGGTCCAGAATACCGGCGATATTGGCTGGACCAAGAGCATGTCTTCACGCGTGTGCTCAGTCTTTGTGCTCGCGTCGGGGGCCGCGTCATGAGTATTCATAGCCGTCGCGCATCCACGCAGGTTCTTGACGCGCTGGTGACGGAGCCCAGTGCTGGCATAGCGATCCTTCACTGGTTTTCGGGAACACAAAGGGAGCTTGCGCGCGCGGTCGATTTGGGGTGCTGGTTCAGCGTTGGCCCGGCCATGTTGGCCGGTGACAAGGGGAGGGCACTGGCGGCCAAGATGCCACGGGACCGAATCCTTACCGAGACGGATGGCCCTTTCGCACAGGTTGATGGGCGAGCGGCATGGCCGTGGGATGCAAACCGAGCGGTAGAAGCGCTATCGAAGATTTGGTCAGAACCCATCGACACGGTGCAGCGCCAGCTTGATGGCAACCTCCGTAGATTAAGCAGCCAAGGGGTTGCCGGCGGCTGACCGTCAAAAGCTTGGCATGACCTTCGCGCGGTTACTGAGAGGCTTGAGCGGTCTGAGATCACGCGGCTGCCTTCAGGTGCTTCTTCTCAAGCATCGTCCGGACAAATTTATCCCATTTCGCCATTCCGGCCCGCTTCTCGACCATGTAGTTCCAGCGGTCGTAGTGCTTGGAACTGACGTCCTGTAAGGCGTGGTTTTGCAGCCGGTCGCGGATTTCCTTCGGAACGCCCGCCTTGCCGGCCAGCGTCTTGAAGGTCCGGCGCAGGTCGCGATTCGTCACATAGGGGATGACGCCGCGGTCCCGCTGACGCCACATGAACGAGTAAAGCGTGCCGTGGCTGACGGGCTTCGACGGATCTTGGGCCGATGGGAAAAACCAGCCGTATTCGTTGACGTTGATGGAGGCGAGCAACTCCGCCGCAAGCGAGGGCACCGGAACGGCATGGGGCTGTTCGTTCTTGGTCCTGGACCAGTCGATGATCTTCTCCTTGGCATCCCACTGATCGATGTGAAGGCCGGCGATCTCCTGCACCCGCTGTCCGGTCAGCATGATGAGCCTGACCGCGCGGGTATAGGGCGGATGGACTGGCGTGTCGGGGCATTCGAGCCAGCGGTAGAGCCGGACGAACTCGTCCTCGTCGAGCCAGCGCGTGCCCTTCACCTTGGGCTCGGTCGGGATACCCGACGCCGGGTTGAAGGGGATGCGGAAGCGACGGGGGGACTGCTGCCGATAGTCGTTGTCGGACTTCATGCCCCAGCTAAAGGCGGCATGGAGATAGGAGCGCACATGGTCGGCCATCGACTTCGCGCCCCGCTCGTAGATCGGGCGGATCAGCTCGATGACTTCTTCGGCTTCGACTTCGCGGGCGAGACGGTTGCGCCCCAGTGTGTCGGCGATCTTGTTGAGGCCCTTTTCGGTCTCCTTCCAGGAGGGCTTCCCGGCTTCCTTGAGAGCGGCGACATAGCCCTCGAACAGATCGGCGACGGTGCCGGGGCGGGTGTCGGTAGCGATCTTGATGCTCCGGCCCTTCTGGATCACGTCGGCAAAATCGCGCTTGAAGATCTCGCGCGCCTGGGCGAGCGACATCGAGGGATAGGAGCCGATCTTCTTCTTGGTGCGTTTGCCGTCCCGCCACTGCTGGGCCATCCAGTCGGCGGTGACGCGCTGGGGCATGGGCTTCAGGACGAGAAGGAGGCGGCCGGTGCCGCGCCCTTCGCCGTCGGCGAGGTTTTCCTGTTTCTGGCTCGTCTCGACCCGCTTGAGCGCGTGGCGGATCGTGGTGTCGGTCAGGGCAGGCATGGTGTTTCCTCCTGTTCCGCAGCTGGGATCGGTCAGGGAGAAACGGGGATCGCTAGGTGGGATCGGGAGGCCGTTTTCTACCCCTTTTACAGCCCCCAATTTGCCATAACCGCCCCCACTACGCAACGCAGAAAAGTGCCAAAATCCCCAGTGTTTCAACGTGATTGAGCGGGATCGTTCGTGATCATCCTCAATGAGTGGGGTGGTTGTGGACCAGAATCAGTGCGCTCGCCGTCAGCTCCAGCGCCCGGCGCATGATCTCGCGCGGATAGACCGGGACGTGGTCGACAGTGCCGCGCGCCTGCTCCTCATCCGCGATCAGCACGTTCTTGCGGTCGAGATAGAGCACGCGGAACTGTTCGATCTCGCGATGCGCCATCGCGGTGTGGCAATAGTCCAGCAGCGCGTCCCAGCTGGTCAGCACCGGGCGGTGCATGACGCGCGAGCGCGCCAGCCGCTGCGCCGCGGCCTCGACGATCTTCAGCTCCTGCACCACGGCGGGGCCGACGCCCGGAACCTCGGCCAGCCGGGCGGGCGGGGCCGAGAGCACGCGATTGAAATCGCCGAAACGGTCGAGCAGCCGCCGCGCCAGCGGCTTCACGTCCTGCCGGGGAATGGCGCGGAACAGCACCAGTTCCAGCAGTTCGTAATCCGGCATCGCCCCGGCGCCGCCCTGCATGAAGCGGTCGCGCAGCCGGGCGCGGTGATCGGCAATGTAGCTGGGAAGGCGGTTGCCGCGCGCCGGGCAGGCGGTCCCGGCGAGCGGCGCCTCGTCCCCCGCGGCGGTCGGGGCGGGGGCGAAAAGCGGCAGCGGTGCTTCGTGAAAGGCGCGATTCGGTTCCATGCCGCCAGACTGGCACAGCAGGGGTAAAGACCGGGTTAACGCGCGCGACCCCGCCCTCCTCGGCCTTCTCTGTTGTCCAAATACCCAGATCCCAAGGTGGCCAGGGGCGCCGCCCTGGCCGGTTCAGCCCTTCATCTCGTCCCAGAAGCCCTTGATCTTGTGAAAGAAGCCCTGGGTCTGCGGGTTGTTGTCGGCGCTGATCGCCTCGAATTCGCGCAAAAGATCTTTCTGCCGCGCGGTCAGGTTCACCGGCGTCTCGACCGTCAGCTCGATCAGCATGTCGCCCGATTCGCCGTTCATCCCCGGCCCGTGGCGCAGCGGCGGCATGCCCTTGCCGCGCAGCCGCAGCTGCTTGCCGGATTGCGTGCCCGGCGGAACCTTGACGCGCGAGCGGCCGCCGTCGATGGTCGGCACCTCGATCTCGCCTCCCAGCGCGGCGGTGGCCATGCTGACCGGCACCTGGCAGGCCAGCATCCGGCCGTCGCGCAGGAAGATCGGGTGTTCCTTGACCTCGATGAAGATGTAGAGATCGCCCGCCGGGCCGCCGCGCATCCCGGCCTCGCCCTCGCCGGCCAGGCGGATGCGGGTGCCGGTCTCGACGCCGGCGGGGATGTTCACCGACAGGGTGCGTTCTTTCTGGACGCGACCGGCGCCACGGCATTCCTGGCAGGGATTCTTGACGATCTGGCCATGGCCGTTGCAGGTCGGGCAGGTGCGCTCGACGGTGAAGAAGCCCTGGGTGGCGCGGACCTTGCCCATGCCGGAACAGGTGGGGCAGGTGGCGGGCTCGACCGCGCCTTCGGCGCCGGTGCCGTTGCAGGCGCCGCAGGCGACCGAGCCGGGCACGGTGATGGTCTTCTGCACGCCGCCATAGGCCTCTTCCAGCGAGACGCGCAGGTTGTAGCGCAGGTCCTGGCCGCGGCTGGCGCGCGAGCGGCCGCCCGGGCCGGGCCGGCGGCCCATCATGTCGCCGAACAGGTCCTCGAACACATCGGCGAAGGCCGAGCCGAAATCGCCATGACCGTTGCCGCCGCGCCCGAAGCCGCCGCCGCCATTCTCGAAGGCGGCATGGCCGAAGCGGTCATAGGCGGCCTTCTTCTGGTCGTCCTTCAGGCAGTCATAGGCCTCGTTCACTTCCTTGAACGCCGCCTCCGAGACCTTGCAATCCTTGTTGCGGTCGGGGTGCAGCTGCTTTGCCTTGGCGCGGTAGGCCTTCTTGATCTCGTCGGCCGAGGCGCCCCGTGCAACGCCCAGCACCTCGTAATAGTCACGTTTCGCCATGTCGATCGCGTCCGGGGTCTTTCAAGACAGGACCGGCCCGTGCGGGTCTGCAGCGGGCCGGCCGGTGGGTTTACATCGCGCTCACTTGCGCTTGTCTTCGCCGAGATCCTCGAAATCGGCATCGACGATCTCGTCATCCACGTCGCGCGGACCGGCTTCGCGCTCGGCATCGCCGGCGCCCGCCTCGGCCTGGCTGGCCTTGTAGATGGCCTCGCCCAGCTTCATCGAGGCGTCCATCAGGTTCTGGATGCCGCCCTTGATCTTGCCGGCATCCTCGGACTTGACGGCTTCTTCCAGCGCGCCGACCGCCAGCTCGATCGCCTCGACGGTCGAGCCGTCCACCTTGTCGCCATGCTCTTCCAGCGATTTCTTGGTGGTGTGGATCAGGCTTTCGGCCTGGTTCTTGGCCTCGACCAGTTCCTTGCGCTTCTTGTCGGCCTCGGCATTGGCCTCGGCGTCCTTGACCATCTTCTCGATCTCGTCGTCCGACAGCCCGCCCGAGGCCTGGATGGTGATCTTCTGCTCTTTCCCGGTGCCCTTGTCCTTGGCCGAGACCGAGACGATGCCGTTGGCGTCGATGTCGAAGGTCACCTCGATCTGCGGCATGCCGCGCGGCGCCGGCGGGATGTTTTCCAGGTTGAACTGGCCCAGCAGCTTGTTGTCGGCGGCCATCTCGCGCTCACCCTGGAAGACCCGGATGGTCACGGCGTTCTGGTTGTCCTCGGCGGTCGAGAAGATCTGCGACTTCTTGGTCGGGATGGTGGTGTTGCGGTCGATCAGCCGGGTGAACACGCCGCCCAGCGTCTCGATGCCCAGGGACAGCGGCGTCACGTCCAGCAGCACCACGTCCTTGACGTCGCCCTGCAGCACGCCGGCCTGGATGGCGGCGCCAAGCGCCACGACCTCGTCCGGGTTCACGCCCTTATGCGGCTCCTTGCCGAAGAAGGCGGTCACCTCCTCGACCACCTTGGGCATCCGGGTCATGCCGCCGACCAGCACGATCTCGTCGATGTCGCCTTTCGACATGCCGGCATCCTTCAGCGCGTCCTGGACGGGCTTCATGGTGCGCTTGATCAGGTCGGCGACCAGGCTTTCCAGCTTGGCGCGGGTCAGCTTCATCACCATGTGCAGCGGCGTGCCCGAGTCCTTGTCCATCGAGATGAACGGCTGGTTGATCTCGGTCTGGCTGGAGCTCGACAGCTCGATCTTGGCCTTCTCGGCGGCTTCCTTGAGCCGCTGCAGCGCCATCTTGTCCTTGGTCAGGTCGACGCCATGCTCTTTCTTGAACTCATCGGCTAGGTAGTTGACGATGCGCATGTCGAAGTCTTCACCGCCCAGGAACGTGTCCCCGTTGGTGGATTTCACCTCGAAGAGGCCGTCGTCGATTTCCAGGATGGTGATGTCGAAGGTGCCACCGCCAAGGTCATAGACCGCGATGGTCTTGCTGTCCTTCTTGTCCAGGCCATAGGCCAGCGCAGCCGCGGTCGGCTCGTTGATGATGCGCAGCACTTCCAGCCCGGCGATCTTGCCGGCGTCCTTGGTGGCCTGACGCTGGGCGTCGTTGAAATAGGCGGGCACCGTGATCACCGCCTGGGTGACCGGTTCGCCCAGGTAGGATTCTGCGGTTTCCTTCATCTTCTGCAGGATGAAAGCGGAAATCTGGCTGGGCGAATACTTGTCGCCCCGGACCTCGACCCAGGCGTCGCCATTGCCGCCGTCGACGATGGCATAGGGGACGAGCTTCTTGTCCTTCTCGACTTCCGCGTCGGTGGTGCGGCGGCCGATCAGGCGCTTGACGGCAAAGATGGTGTTCGAGGGGTTGGTCACCGCCTGGCGCTTGGCGGGCTGGCCGACCAGACGCTCGCTGTCGGTGAAGGCAACGATCGAGGGCGTGGTGCGCGCGCCTTCCGAATTCTCGATGACCTTGGGCTGGCTGCCATCCATGATGGCGACGCAGCTGTTGGTGGTTCCGAGGTCGATGCCGATGACTTTGGACATGCAATAACCTTTCTTGCGGCGATATTCTGGGCCTTGGGTCCTCAATCGGCCCCCGAAAGCCCGATCCCTGGATTGACCGAAGGGACCCTGTTCAGGGCCCTCCGAGCTTCATGGGCCTATATAGGAAGGGGTCTGGCGGGCTGCAAGCAGACCGGATGGCAGAAAACATCCCGCCTGCGCCTGCGCTTGGCATGCCTGCGCCAGGGTGGGCGGAACGCCGCGCGCGGGCACAGAGGGGGCGGGGGGCGGGACACGCTCACCGGCCGGCCGACCAGCTGATCGAGACCGCCTTGCGGGTCACGAATTCCGCCATCAGCCCGATCATCAGCAGCGTCAGCGTGGCATAGAGCGGATAGTCCAGCGACGAGTTGCGCGGCGAGTAGTTGATGAAGGCGAAGCCGCGCGTCTGGTCGATGACATGGAACAGCGGGTTCCACGAGAACATGTGCAGCATCACCGTCGGCATCATGTTGGCCACGAACATCTTGCCCGAGAACACCATGTTGATGCGCTGGTAGAACTGGGTCAGCACCTGCGCCGCCTGCGGCCACCACGGCCGGATCGACAGGAAGATCAGCCCGATGCAGCAGCCCGAGAACCAGGCCAGCAGCAGCATGGCATAGCAGGCCAGCGGCCGGTCGATCTGGATCGGCTGGATCAGGTAGTGATAGCCGGTCAGCACCACGATGCTGGAGAAGGTCTGCCGGTAAAGCGAGGCCAGCGCCGCGGCCGAGATCATCACCGCGGTGTTCATCGGCCCGTGCTTCATCATCTGGTTGCTGGGGCTGCCCGCCCCCGCCACCGCGCCGATGGCCTGGGAATGGGCCATGAACATGAAGATGCCGGACATGATATAGACGATATAGTCGCCCCGGATCGGCGCCCGGCGCACCCCCATCATGGCGAAGATCAGGTAGAAGCCCGCGATCATGGCGATGGCCTGGGTGACGGTCATGATCAGGCCGACCACCGCGTTGCGCTGGCCCTTGCGCAGGTTGTTCACCGTGACATGATAGATCAGCGACAGCGTGGTGAACGCGGCCTCGACCATGTTGCGGTTGCGGCGCTGGGTGAACATCGGCGGGTCGGTTCCTGCCCAGGGGTTAGGGGCCCGGGGGTTTCTGTTGCGGCTTTCGCGGGGCGCTTGCCCTGCGCGATCCGCCGCATCATAAGGAAGCCGACAGCCGTATTCAATCGGCGCCGCATCCCCGAGGCTTCGGGACGGAAAGGAAAAACCATGCAATTCGATCGAATGATTGCCGAAATGCGCCGCCTCGCTCTGCGGGCCGGCGACGAGATCATGCAGGTCTATGGCGCCGAGGATTTCGACGTGCGCGCGAAATCCGACGCCTCGCCGGTGACCCAGGCCGACGAGGCCGCCGACGCTCTGATCTCGGCCGGGCTGCGCGCCGCCTTTCCCGACATCCCGCTGGTGACCGAGGAGCAGGCCGAGACCCACGGCCAGAGCCTGTCCACCTTCCTGATCGTCGATCCGCTGGACGGCACCAAGGAATTCGTGCAGCGCCGCGGCGACTTCACCGTCAACATCGCCTATGTCCAGGACGGCGTGCCGCGGCTTGGCGTCGTCTATGCCCCGGCCAAGGGCCGGCTGTTCTATACCAATGCCGAGGGCGGCTCGGTCGAGGAGCATGGTCCCTTCGGCGACGAGCCGGGCGAGGTCACGCCGATCGGCGTCAACTCGACGCCCGACAACCGGGCGCTGATGGCCGTCGCCTCCAAATCGCATCGCGACGCCGCGACCGACGACTATATCGCCCGCTACGGGGTGCGCGACATGACCTCGGCGGGCAGCTCGCTGAAATTCTGCCTGGTGGCGACGGGCGAGGCCGACCTCTACCCGCGGCTCGGCCGCACCATGGAATGGGACACCGCCGCCGGCGACGCGGTGCTGCGCGGCGCGGGCGGCGAGGTGGTGCGCTTCGACGACCACACGGCGCTGAAATACGGCAAGCCCGGCTTCGAGAACCCGTTCTTCATCGCCTTCGCCCCCGGCGTGCTGCTGGTCAAGGACTGATCCCCATGTCGGTCGTCATCGTCATTCCCGCCCGCCACGCCTCGACGCGCTATCCCGGCAAGCCGCTGGTCGAGCTGCGCGGTGCCACCGGCGAGGGGCAGTCACTCATCCGCCGCAGCTGGGAGGCGGCGCGCGCCGTCCGGGGCATCGACCGGGTGATCGTCGCCACCGATGATGAGCGCATCCGCGACCATGCCGAGGGCTTCGGGGCCGAGGTCGCCATGACCTCGACCGCCGCCCGCAACGGCACGGAACGCTGCGCCGAGGCGGTGGCGAAGCTGGGGCTGACGCATGAGATCGTGGTGAACCTGCAGGGCGATGCCCCGCTGACCCCCGCCTGGTTCGTCGAGGAGCTGGTGGCCGGGCTCAAGGCCGATCCCGGCGCCGACGTGGCGACCCCGGTGCTGCGCTGCTCGGGGGCCATGCGCTCGGATCTGATCGCCGACCGGGTGGCGGGCCGCGTCGGCGGCACCACCGCGGTCTTCGGCCATGACCGCCGGGCGCTGTATTTCTCGAAGGAAGTGATCCCCTATGCCGGCGCGGATTTTGGTCCCAGCGACCCGACGCCGGTCTATCACCATGTCGGCGTCTACGCCTATCGCCCCGGGGCGCTGGCCGAATACCCGACCTGGGAGGAGGGCCGGCTGGAGGCGCTGGAAGGGCTGGAGCAACTGCGCTTCCTGGAGCGCGGCCGCCGGATCCTTTGCGTCGAGGTCGAGGCGAAGGGCCGCGAGTTCTGGGAGCTGAACAACCCCTCGGACGTGCCCAAGCTGGAGGCGATGATGAGCCGCATGGGCATCGCCTGATGCCGCAGCGGCCCGGCCGGGCGCCCAGGACCAGCATCGTCGTCGTCTCGCGCCACCGGCCGCAGGCGCTGGAGCGTTGCCTGACCGCGCTGGCGGGCCAGACCCACCCGGATTTCGAGATCGTGCTGGTGGCCGATCCGGCCGCGGCCGGCATCCGCCCCGACCTGCCGCTGAAGCGGCTGGCCTTCGACCGCGCCAATGTTTCGGCGGCCCGCAACGAGGGGCTGGCGCTGGCGGCGGGCGAAGCGGTGCTGTTCATCGACGACGACGCGCTGGCCGAGCCGGGCTGGGCCGAGGCGTTGGCCGCGCCCCTTGCCGATCCGCGCGTGATCGCCGCCACCGGCTTCACCCGCGGCCCCGACGGCCTGCGCTGGCAGGTCCGGGCCGAACGGATCGCGCCCTCGGGCCGCGCCCTGCCGCTGGAAGTTGCCGGAACCGCCCTGCTCGGGCCGAAGGACGGCTGCCCGGTCAGCACCATCGGCACCAATTGCGGCTTTCGCCGCGAGGCGCTGGTCGCCATCGGCGGCTTCGACCCGGCCTTTGCCTATCATCTGGACGAAAGCGACGTGAACCTGCGCATGGCGGCGCGCTTTCCGCAGGGGCTGACGGCGGTGGTCCCGGCGGCGCAGGTGATCCATGGCGTCGCGCCCGGCGCGGACCGGGGCGAGGCGGGCGTGCCGTGCGACCTGACCGCCATCGGCCGCTCTGCCGCGATTTTCGCCGCGCGGCATGGCGGCGATCCGGGCTGGCTGCGCGACAGCCAGCGGCGGCGGCTGCTGCGGCATATGGTGGCGGGGCGGCTCGATCCCTTCAGGGTGCGGACGATCCTGGCGACGCTGGATCGCGGCCTGGCCGAGGGGCAGGGGCCGGCGCCCGCGCCGCCGGTCTGGGACCGGGCCGCGCCGCCGGCCTTCCGGCCGATGCCCCGCGTGGCGGCGGGCCTGGCGGAGGAGCCGCTGTTCCTGGCCGGTTGGCACTGGCAGGCCCGCGCCCTGCGTGCCCGCGCGGCGCGGGCGGTGGCCGAGGGGCGGCTGGCGGCGCTGCTGCTGCTGACGCCCAGTTTCCTGCCGCATCGGCTGACTCTGGTCCCGGGCGGCTGGTGGGAGCAGCGCGGCGGGCTTTGGGGGGCGTCGCGCCCCGGAGATTCGCCTGTCATATTTCTGAGCAAGACCGCGCGCATTTTGCGCGAGCGGGGAAATTTGCCTAGACGCCGGGGGTGAACAAGCAGAATATTGCCGCAAACGGCAGAATTGACTCGCTTTAACATTTTTTAGGAACGACTGGGCCAACCAGGCGCTTGTTGCGCAGGCGTCGACAAAGAGGGATAACCTCCGAGCCGTTGGCGCAGAAATCAGGAGACCGAATTCATGACGCGCAAAGTCACCAAGGCCATCTTCCCCGTGGCTGGACTGGGCACCCGCTTTCTACCCGCCACGAAGAGCATTCCCAAGGAGATCATGACCTTGGTGGATCGCCCGTTGATCCAATACGCCATCGACGAGGCGCGCGCCGCGGGGATCGAGGAGTTCATCTTTGTCACCTCGCGCGGCAAGGGCGCGCTCGAGGATTATTTCGACCATGCCCATGAGCTGGAATCGAGCCTGAAGAAATCCGGCAAGACCGAGCTTCTGGACATCTTGCGCTCGACCAACATGGATTCGGGCGCCATCGCCTATGTGCGCCAGCACAAGGCGCTGGGTCTTGGCCATGCCGTCTGGTGCGCCCGCCGTCTGGTCGGGGACGAGCCCTTCGCCGTCATCCTGACCGACGACGTCATCATGGGCGAGCCGCCCTGCCTGCAGCAGATGATCGAGGCCTATCAGGAAACCGGCGGCAGCATGGTCGCCACCATGGAAGTGCCGGCCGAAAAGACCCAGGCCTATGGCGTTCTGGACGTGGCCGAGGACATGGGCGCCATCGTCCGCGCCCGCGGCATGGTGGAAAAGCCCAAGGAAAACCCGCCCTCGAACCTTGCGGTGATCGGCCGCTACATCCTGGCGCCGTCGGTGCTGGCCAACCTCAACAAGCTCAAGCAGGGCTCGGGCGGCGAGATCCAGCTGACCGACGCCATCGCCGACGAGATCGCCGAGGGCCGCGACGTCTATGGCCTGCGCTTCCGCGGCCAGCGGTTCGACTGCGGCTCGAAGGCCGGCTTCCTGCAGGCGACCGTGGCCTTCGGCCTGGCGCGCGACGACCTCAAGGGTGAATTCGCGGATTATCTTTCCGACGTCCTGGCGATGCGCAAGGCGGCGGAATAACCCGAATGGCCGACAGGGTTCTGGTGACGGGCGGCGCGGGCTATATCGGCTCGCACGCCTGCAAGGCGTTGCGGGCGGCGGGCTTCGAGCCTGTGACCTACGACAATCTCTGCACCGGCTGGCGCCAGGCGGTGAAGTTCGGGCCTTTCGAGCAGGGCGACCTGCTGGACCGTGCCCGGCTGGACGAGGTTCTGGCCCGTCACAACCCTGTCGCCGTGATGCATTTCGCGGCGCTGAGCCAGGTCGGCGAGGCCATGCGCGAGCCGGGCAGGTATTGGCGCGGCAATGTCTGCGCCTCGCTCAACCTGATCGAGGCGGCGCTGGCGGCGGGGGTGCGGAACTTCGTCTTTTCCTCGACCTGCGCCACCTATGGCGACCATGACGGCGTGGTGCTGGACGAGACGACGCCCCAGACGCCGCTTAACGCCTATGGCGCCTCCAAGCGCGCCATCGAGGACATGCTGAAGGATTTCGGCGCCTCGGACGGGCTGCGCTCGGTCATCTTCCGCTATTTCAACGTGGCCGGCGCCGACCCGGATGCCGAGGTGGGCGAGTTCCACCAGCCCGAGACGCATCTGATCCCGCTGATCCTCGACGCCATCGACGGCAAGCGCGCGGCGCTGACCATCCACGGCACCGACTACCCGACGCCGGACGGCACCTGCATCCGCGACTATGTGCATGTGATGGACCTTGTGGACGCGCATGTGCTGGGGCTGCAATACCTGCTGGACGGCAAGGTCGCCGATGGCGGGCAGGAGGTGTTCTGCCTGGGCACCGGCAACGGCTTTTCGGTGCGCGAGGTGATCGACCATTCCCGGCATGTCACCAACCGCGCGGTGCCGCTGACCGAGGGGCCGCGCCGCGGCGGCGATGCGGTCAAGCTGGTCTCGGGCAGCGAGAAGGCGGTCTCGGTGCTGGGCTGGAACCCGGCGCGCTCGACCCTGCCGCAGATGATCGGCGACGCCTGGCGCTGGCACCAGAACGGCGGATATGAGGCCTGATCCGGCGATCGTGCTGGATGTCTCGCGGCTGATCTCGCGGCTTGGCGGCGGCCCGGCGACGGGCATCGACCGGGTAGAGGCCGAATGGCTGGCCCATCTGCAGGACCGCCCGCATCTGCTGCTGTGCCGGGTGCGGCGCGGCCAGCTGCTGCTGCCGCCCCGCGCCGGCGCGGCGATCCTGCGCTGGCTGGGCGGGGCGCTGGACGACCTGCCGCCGCCGGACCTGCTGGACCGGCTGCGCGGCCGGCGCACCCTGCCCGCGCGGGCCGAGGCGGCGCTGCGCCGGATGGCGCTGGTGCGGGCCGGGCGCCAGGGCAGGGGCCTTGGCCGCGCGGCGCAGGCGCATCTGGGGCCGGCCGCCTATGCGAATGTCGGCCATGCCAATCTGCTGCCGGGCCTGCTTGCGAACCTGCGCCCTCTGCGGCGGGCGGTGCTGATCCACGACACCATCCCGCTTGATCATCCTGAATTCACCCGCGCCGGGCAGGCAGAGAAGTTCCGCGCCCGCTTCACCGCCGCGCTGGAACAGGCCGAACTGATCCTGACCGTCTCGGCGGCGACGCGCGCCGACGTGCTGCGCTGGCGCGAGCGGCTGGGGCTGCCGGGGCACGCGGAGATCATCGCCGCGCCCATCGGCACCCGGCTGGCGGCGCCCGACCCCGCCGGGCTGCCGGCGGATCTGGACTTGTCGCGCCCGTTCTTCGTCACCTTGGGCACCATCGAGCCGCGCAAGAACCACGCGCTGCTGCTGGACGCCTGGCAGATGCAGGCGCGGCCGCCGCAGCTGTTCATCATCGGCCGCCGCGGCTGGGAGAACCGCGAGGTCTTTGCCCGGCTCGACCGCCTGCCGCCCGGCGGCCCGGTGCGCGAGCTGCGCGACCTGGACGACGGCGCGGTGGCCGCGCTGATCGGCCGCAGCCACGGGCTGCTGATGCCCAGCCGGGCCGAGGGCTTCGGCCTGCCCCTGACCGAGGCCGCCGGCCGCGGCGTGCCGGTCCTGGCCAGCCCCCTGCCGGCGGCGCGCGAAATGCTGGGCGATTACGCGACCTGGCTGTCCCCGGACGCTCCGGCCGACTGGGCGGCCGAGGTGGCGCGGCTGGCCGGCGCGCCGGCCCGGCGGCTGCCGCCCCTGCCGGTGCCGGACTGGCAAGGGCATTTCCGGCTTTGCTACGCTGGGTTGTGTCACACATTGCGCGACCTGACCGTTGCCGCTATGTGACGCCGGTAAAAGGTAAAGAAGGTCCGTGCCGCGCCCGTTCAGGATTATCAGGCGAAAGCTGATGCTTCGCGCCCGCCGTCAATGGCTGCTGGGGCGCGCGATTCGCCGTCGCCGCCGGCTGCGGCCGGTATGGGACCGCACCGCGCGCATCCGGCCGGGCGATATCCTGCTGTTCATGGTCATGCGCAACGAGGCGCCGCGCCTGCCCTGGTTCCTGGACTACTACCGGGCGATGGGTGTCCGGCATTTCCTAGTGGTCGACAACGGCTCGGAGGATGGCGGGCGCGACTATCTGGGCCAGCAGGAGGATGTCTCGGTCTGGCTGACCCGCGCCAGCTACAAGGCCTCGCGCTTCGGCATGGACTGGATGAACGGGCTGCTGCGCCGGCATGGCAGCGGGCATTGGTGCCTGACCGTCGATCCCGACGAGTTCCTGGTCTATCCGCATCACGACACCCGGCCCCTGCAGGCGCTGACCGACTGGCTGGATGCCAGCAACATCCGCTCGTTCTCGGCCATGCTGCTGGACATGTATCCCAAGGGCTCGCTGGCCGCGCAGCCCTATCGCGCCGGGCAGGACCCGTTCCAGATCGCGCGCTGGTTCGATCCGGCCAATTACGCCATCCGCAAGAACGGCGAATACGGCAATCTCTGGATCCAGGGCGGGCCGCGGGCGCGGGCTTTCTTCCGGGACGACCCCGAAAGCGCCCCGGCGCTGAACAAGATCCCGCTGGTCCGCTGGGAAAGGGGGCATGCCTATGTCAGCTCGACCCATATGCTGCTGCCGCGCTCGCTGAACATGGTCTATGACGAGAATGGCGGCGAAAAGGCCTCGGGCTGCCTGCTGCACGCCAAGTTCCTGTCGACCTTCGTCGAGAAATCCGCCGAGGAACTGACCCGGCGCCAGCATTACGCCAACAGCCAGGAATACCTGGCCTATCACGCCGGGCTGCGGGACGACCCGGATTTCTGGTGCGAGGAATCCTGCGAGCTGCAGGACTGGCGCCAGCTCGAGGATCTGGGGCTGATCTCCAAGGGGAACTGGGCATGAGCGGCGGGCCGGTCAGGCTGGGCGTGGTCATGCTGTGCCATGACGAATTGCCCATCGCTGCGCGCATGGCCCGGGTCTGGGCCCAGGGCGGGGCGGCGGTCGCGGTCCATGTCGATGCCAAGGCGCCCGCGGACGCGGTCGAGACCATGCAGGCCGACCTTGCCGACCTGCGGCAGGTGCTGTTCAGCCGGCGCCATCCCTGCGAATGGGGCACCTTCAGCCTTGTGCGCGCCACCCAGGACGCCGCCGGCCTGCTGCTGGACAGGTTCCGCGAGGTCACGCATGTGCTGGTCGTCTCGGGCGCCTGCCTGCCCCTGCGGCCGGTGCAGGATCTTTGCGCCTATCTGGCGCTGCATCCGACGCGCGACTTCATCGAAAGCGTCACCGCCGAGGATGTCGGCTGGACCGTCGGCGGGCTGAACGAGGAACGCTTCACCCTGCGCTTTCCCTTCTCGTTCCGGCGCCGGCGCAAGCTGTTCGACCGCTATGTCGAATTGCAGCGCCGGCTGGGCTACAGGCGGCGCATCCCGCAGGGGCTGGTGCCGCATCTGGGCTCGCAATGGTGGTGCCTGACCCGCGCCACGCTGCAGGCCATCCTGACCGACCCGCGCCGGGCCGAGTTCGACCGCTATTTCGCCCGGGTCTGGATCCCGGACGAGAGCTATTTCCAGACCCTTGCCCGGCGGCATTCGATGAGGATCGAAAGCCGCTCGCTGACGCTGGCCAAGTTCGACAACCAGGGCAAGCCCTATATCTTCTACGACGACCACCTGGAGATCCTGCAGCAATCGCGCTGCTTCGTCGCCCGCAAGATCTGGCGCGGCGCCGGGCGGCTGCACGACCATTTCCCCCATGGCGACGGCGCGCAACCGTCCGCCGCCGAGCCGCGCCCCGAGCGGGTGGACCGCATCATCAGCCATGCAGTCGCGCGCCGCCGGCTGGGCCGGCCCGGGCTTTACATGCAGAGCCGCTTTCCGCTGAAGGACCGCGAGAACGGCAAGACCTCGGCACCCTATGCCATGTTCCAGGGCTTCACCGACCTGTTCCCCGGCTTCGAAACCTGGCTGGCCAGCCGGATCGACGCCGATGTGCATGGCCATCTTTTCGCGGTGCATGGCGTGGAATTCGCCGGCCGCCGGCCGATCGGGCCGGGCGCGCTTTCGGACAGCGCCCCGCTGCGCGACCTGGACCAGCGCGGCTTTCTGGCCAACCTGATCCGCATCGCCACGCGCATGCAGGTCTGGCAGTTCAGCCCGCGCGACGGGCAGGAGATGAACTGGTTCCTCGCCACCGATCCCAATGCGCGCATCTTCGTGGTCACCGGTGCTTGGGCGGTGCCGCTTCTGCATTCCGACATGCCCTTTGACGACATCCGCCGCGTCGCGGCCATCCTGCAGCGCACCGAACTGGCGCAGATGGAGGCGCTGAATTCGGTCTGGCTCAAGGCGCAGACGCAGATCTGGGACCTGGCCGATTTCTGCGCCCGGCCCTCGGCCGTGCTGGGCAGCATCCTGCAGCGGCTGGGCGGCGAGCCCGAGGCCGCGGCCGACCTGCCGCCGATGCGCGACATCGCCGGCATGGGGCGGTTCCTGCAAAGGCTGCGCAATGCCGGGCTGCGCCCGCAGCTGATGGGGGATTTCCCCGCCACCGATCCCGACCCGCCGACCGCCGCCGTCCATGAAAGAACCGCGCCATGACCCAGTCTTTCCGCAGCTTCGTGATCTTCGCCGAGATGCGCACCGGCTCGAACCTGCTCGAGGCGACGCTGAACGCCATCAAGCGCGTCACCTGCTTCGGCGAGGCCTTCAACCCCTACATGATGGGCTGGCCCGACAAGGATGAGCTCAAGGGCATCACCATGGCCGAGCGCGAGGCCGATCCGCACCGGCTGCTGGCGGCGATCTTCGACAAGCCGAACCACCTGCCGGGGTTCCGCTATTTCCACGACCACGACCCGCGGGTCTTCGACGCGATCATCGAGGACCGGGCCTGCGCCAAGATCATCCTGACCCGCAACCCGGTGGACAGCTATGTCTCGACCGCGCTGGCGCGGGCCACCAACCAGTGGAAGCTGAACGAGACCGAGACGCCGATTCCCGCCGCCGTGCGCTTCGACGGCGCCGAGTTCCGGCAGGTGGCGGGCGAGATCGAGGAGTTCCAGCTGAAGGTCATGCACCGGCTGCAGGTGACCGGCCAGGCCGGTTTCTGGCTGGGCTACGAGGACCTGCGCGATGCCGAGGTGATGACCGGCCTGTTGCATTGGCTGGGCCGCACCGACCTGAAACGGGTCGAGCCGGCCAGCGACCAGGTGCCGCAGAACCCGCGCGAACTGTCCGAGAAGGTCGAGAATTTCGACGAGATGCAGGCGGAACTGGCGCGGCTCGACCCGTTCATGCTGCGCAAGATCCCGAATTTCGAGCCGAGGAAGGGCCCGGCGGTGCCCTCGTTCCTGGGGGCCGAGGCGGGCAGGGGGCTGATCTTCATGCCGGTCAAGGGCGGGCCTGCGGACAGCGTGACGCGCTGGCTGCGCGCCATGGGCGAGGTCGTCGGCGACTTCAACCAGAACAGCCTGCGGCAATGGAAGCGCCAGCATGTCGGCCATCGCAGCTTCACCGTGCTGCGCCACCCGCTGCTGCGCGCCTGGGCGGCCTTCGAATCGCTGATCGGCGGCCGCAATGCCGAGCTGCGCCAGCTGATGCGGCAGATCCATCGCGTCGCCCTGCCGCCGGATCCGGAGCTGGGCGCGCTGGACCAGAGCCGCAAGGCCGAGCTGTTTGCGGCCTTCCTGGACTTCCTGCGCCGCAACCTGAACGGCCAGACCACGCTGCCGACCTTTCCCGGCTGGGCCAGCCAGTCCGAGGTGCTGGCGGGTTTCGCACGCTTCGGCGCCCCCGACATGCTGCTGCGCGAATCGGACCTGCCGCGCGACCTGTCCTGGCTTGCCGCCAGCGCCGGGATCAAGGCACCGGCCGATTTTCCCGACCCGGAGCCCTTCCCGGACTTCCTGAACGAGCAGGAATTGCGCGGCGCGGCGAAGAAGGCCTATCTGCGCGATTACGTCGCCTTCGGCTTCGGCGGCCAACCCTGACCCGGCCCCGCCCTGACCCGGCCCCGCCCTGATCAGCCCTGCGGGGTCATGGCCTTGCGCTGGCGGTTGCGCTCCAGCCCCAGCTGCCGCTCGCGCCAGATGATCAGGATGCCGGCGGTGATGACCAGCGCCGCGCCCGCCAGCATGACCAGCGTCGGCGCCTCGTCGAAGATGGACCAGCCGATCAGCAGCGCCAGCAGCATCGAGGCATATTCGAAGGGCGCCACCAGCGAGGCGTCGGCATAGCGATAGGCCGAGGTCAGCAGGATCTGCCCCAGCCCGCCCAGAAGGCCGATGGTCACCAGCAGCGCCGCCGTCCCGGCATCCGGCATCACCCAGCCGAAGGGAATGGTCAGCAGTCCGAGCAGCGTCGATGTGACCGAGAACCAGAAGACGATGGCCGAGGTCCGCTCCTCCTGCACCAGCTTGCGCACGAAGATCTGCGCCAGCGCCGCGCAGGCGGCGCCGGAGAGCGTCACCATGGCGCCCAGGCTTTCCTTGTAGCCCATGTCGGCGCCGAAGCTCAGCCGGGGCGATAGCACGATGACCACGCCGACCAGTCCCAGCACCACCATGGACAGGCGGAACAGCCGCACGTCCTCGCCCAGGAACATGGCGGCGAAGATCACCGTCAGCAGCGGCGCGGCATAGCCGATGGCCGTGACCTCGGGGAAGGGCAGCAGCGCCAGCGCCCAGAAGCCCAGCCCCATCGCGGCGGTGCCGATGATGCCGCGATAGAAATGCCCCATCGGCCGAAAGGTCTTCAGCCCCACGCCCAGCTCATGCCGGAAGGCCAGCCAGAGCAGGATCACCGGAATAGCGAAGAACGAGCGGAAGAAGACCTGCTGGCCCGGCGGCACGCCCAAGCCGCCCTCGGCGGTCGCCTTGACGATCGAGGCCATGATGGTGAAGACCAGCACGCTAAGGCATTTGAGCAGGATGCCGCGCAGCGGGCTTGGGTGCGTGTGGATCATGGCAATCGTTCGCAGGCCCAGCGTGCCGCATCGGCAACGGCGGGGTCGGGGTCATGCTGCAAGGATTCGGCCAGCGGCCGCAGATGCGCAAGCCCCGAATTGCCGATGGCGTAAAGAACATTGCGCACCATGCGGTCGCGGCCGATGCGCTTGATCGGGCTGCCCGAGAAACGCTCGCGGAAGCCCGCATCGTCAAGCTGCGCCAGCTCGGCCAGCGCCGGGGCGCCGTGCGGGCCGTGATAGCGCAGCTCGGTCGCGGCCTGGGCGAACTTGTTCCAGGGGCAGGCGGCCAGGCAATCGTCGCAGCCATAGATGCGGTTCCCGAGCATCGGGCGCAGCTCGGGGTCCACCGGCCCCTTGTGCTCGATGGTCAGGTAGGAGATGCAGCGCCGCGCGTCCAGCTGATAGGG
Organism: Paracoccus sp. J55; assembly: GCF_000513975.1. Lineage (NCBI taxonomy): Bacteria > Pseudomonadati > Pseudomonadota > Alphaproteobacteria > Rhodobacterales > Paracoccaceae > Paracoccus > Paracoccus sp. J55. Next base: position 10,049 of record NZ_AZVA01000030.1, on the reverse strand, counting down.
TGCCGGAAAGGCCCCGGTCGGGCAGGCGTCGAGGCAGGCCCGGCACGAGCCGCAATGCGAGCGTTCCGCCGCATCCTTCGGCAGGTCCAGCGTGGTGAAGATCGCGCCCAGGAAGAACCAGCTGCCCAGCTCGCGCGACAGCAGGTTGGTGTGCTTGCCCTGCCAGCCCAGCCCTGCCGCCTGCGCCAGCGGCTTTTCCATTACCGGGGCGGTGTCGACGAAGACCTTGATCTCGCAGCCGGTCAGCCCGACCAGCCAGCCGCCAAGGCGCTTCAGCCGCTTCTTGACCAGGTCGTGATAATCCTTGCCCTGGGCATAGACGCTGACCGCGCCGCGATCCTTGCGGCGGATGGCCTCCATCGGGTCGTGCTCGGGCGTGTAGAGCTCGGCCAGCATGACGACCGAGCGCGCCTCGGGCCAGAGGCTGGCGGGCGAGGCGCGCCAATGCGCGCGCTCGGCCATCCAGCCCATCTGGCCGTGCCGGCCCCGTTCCAGGAATGCGGCCAGCCGCTCGGGCAGTTGCGGGTTGGCGTCGGGGACGCAAATGCCAAGGGCCGAGAAACCCTCGGCCCGCGCCTGCTGTTCCAGCCGGGAACGGATCTCCGCCGGGTCGGTCGGCCTAGAAGTCGAGCAGCGCATAATGCGGCGCCGGGTGGACGCCCGGCAGGTGGTCGGCCAGCAGGCTGCGGAAGGCCGGCCGCGACTTGATCTTGGCATACCATTCCTGCACCTCGGCCGAATGGGTCCAGTCCACGTCCGAGATGTAGTCGAGGCAGGACAGATGCGCCGCGGCGGCGAAATCGGCCAGCGTCATCACGTCGCCCGCCAGCCAGCGGCGGTGTTCCAGCAGGCTTCTCATGTAGTCGAGATGATAGCGGATCGCCGACAGGCCGGCCTTGACGGTGCGGCTGTCCGGGTAGCCCAGGCGCATGACCTTCTTCCAGACCCGTTCGGTCATCACCGGGCGGGTCACCTCGGCGTTGAACTTGTCGTCGAACCAGGCGCAGAGCCGGCGCACCTCGTAACGCTCGGCCGGCAGGGACGGCATCAGCGAGGGCTGCGGCTGGATCTCGTCCAGGTATTCGCAGATCGCCTGGCTTTCCGCCAGAAGCCGCCCGTCCATGCGCAGGACCGGCAGCTTGCCGGCCGGGTTGCGGCGCATGATTTCCGAGCCCGGTTCCCAGAAACGGTCCTCGACCAGTTCGACCTCGATGCGCTTTTCGGCCAGCACCAGCCGGACCTTGCGGCAAAAGGGCGACAGGGCGACATGGTAAAGGCGGATCGTGGAACTGGGCGAGGGCGTGTTCATCAGGGGAAAACCGGTTCGTTCTCGGGCTTCCGGTTGATACGCCCCGGGGCGCCCGGTTTCAACCGCCATGGCGGGCATGGGCGGATCAGCGCGGCAACCTCAGGCAGAAATCGCGGCCATCCGCCCGGATCGTCTCGGCGCCGCTGACGATCGAGCGGGTGCGGGCCGAGCCGGTCTGCGGGTTGCGCGTGCGCGGCGCCGGCAGGATCGAGGCCAAGGCCGCCGACTGGCGCAGGGTCAGCTTGTCGGGCGTGGTCTGGAAGTAATGCTCGGCCGCCGCCTTGATGCCGAAGACGCCGCGGCCGAATTCGGCGATGTTCAGATAGACCTCGACGATGCGGCGCTTGGACCAGAGCGCCTCGATCATCGGTGTGTAGACCGTCTCCATCACCTTGCGCGGCCAGCTGCGCCCCTGCCACAAGAACACGTTCTTGGCCGTCTGCTGGGTGATGGTCGAGGCGCCGCGCGACGAGCCCGAGGCGATGACCCGGCGGATCTCGACCATGTCGAAACCCCAGTGGTTGCAGAAATTGGCATCCTCGGCGGCGACCACGGCGCGCACCATATGGGGCGAGATGCGGCCCAGATCGACCCATTGCCGCGCCGCCCGGCCGGGAAACTCGCGCTGGCCCTGGATGATGGTCCAGGTGGTCGGCGGGTTGACGAAGGAGAACAGCAGCACCAGCACGGCCATCAGCCCCAGAAGCCGCAAGCCGATCCAGCGCAGCCAGGACCCCAGCCACAGCGCCGCGCGGCGCAGCGGCCGCCAGCGCCGGCGGGCGCGGGTCGTCGGCGGCTCGGTCAGCGCCTCGGGGTCGTCAAGGGTTTCCATGCGTCGGGGCATGGGGGCGTCCTGTCACGCCCATGCCCCTTGCGTCAAGCGTCAGGCCGAGCCCGGGGGCGCCGTCGTGCCCGCAGGCGCGGGATGATCGATCTGCGGCACGCCGAGCGCCGCGCCCAGCCTGCCGCCCGCGAAGGCCTCGCGCAGGCGCTCTTCCTCGGCCTCGGGCAGCGAGGTCTGCAGCACCCGGCCGCGCAGGTGGAAGCCTTCCAGCCGCGCCAGCACCTTGTCGGCGGTCATCTTGCGCACCAGGATGAACACGGCCGAGCCGCCCGGCGGGATGGACTGGCCCAGATCGCGCATGAAATCGTCGTTGATGCCGATATCCGAGAGCTTGCCGGCGATGGCGCCGGCGCCCGCGCCCACCGCGGCGCCCAAGAGCGGATTGAGGAAGATCAGCCCGACCAGCGTGCCCCAGAAGCCGCCGCCAAGCGCGCCCGCGGCGGTCAGGTTCACGGCCTGATGCAGCTGGATGTCCTCGGCCGAGGGGCGGGTGACAACCACCGCGTCCTCGAGCTCGATGAGGTATTCCTTCTGCATCTTGACCAGTTCGGTGCGCAGCTCGAAGCCGGTCGCCTCGTCGTCGAAGGCGATGACAAGCAGGTCGGACATAGCGGGATCCTTGTTGACTGATGACGGGGCGCAACGCCGGCGCGGGCTGGCGGGTTCCCGCCGCGACGCGGGGTCACGAAACGGCCTTACGCGCGGGCCTTGGCCGGAACGGGGGGGGGGCGGACAGGCAGGGAGGAAGCCGGTAATGGGCATTCCGCTTTAGGGTGCCCTGATGGCGCTGCTGGCCGGGCGTGGAACTGCCGCGCAACAGCAAGGGCGAGGTGCAGAAGAATCTGCTGCGCCAGGATTTCGCCCGCGTCCTTGCCTGAACCGCCGGTCCGGGGGCCGTCTGCCCCCGGACCCCCGAGGATATTTCTCAAGAAAGAAGCGCAGCCATGCCGGGGTCCTGGCCCGCGGCGGCTATTCCTGTCCGGCGGCCGGCCGGATGACCAGCTCGTCATGGCCGGAAAGCGGGCAGGGCGCGCGGCTGAAAGTGAGGTCGTCGAGGACCAGCACCACGATCTCGGCCGTGGTATGGACCGCCGAGCCCGGCAGGAGGTGGCCGCCGAAAGCCCGCCCCTCGCCGTCGGCGATGGTCAGGTGCAGGTGCTGGCCGGCCGGGTCGATGGTGCCGGTCAGCGCGGTGATCTCGAAATGGCCCTGGTGGCAGGTGCCTCCCGGCCGGTTGGCGTGGCGGATCATGGCGCGGGTCAGGCTGCCGACGCAGGTGACCAGCGCCATGGCCGGCGCCCCGATCCGGCGCTGCAGGGCGCGCAGGGCCGCCAGCGGGTCCTCGCCCGGCCGCAGGCGGATCGTGGCATAGCGGCCGGAGGAGAGCGGGACCATCATTCGCCCCGCGGGAATCGCTTGGATTCCTCAAGCACGTTCAGGTCCATGTGGTTGCGCATGTAGCGTTCCGAAGCCTTCATCAGCGGCTGGTAATCCCAGGGGAAATAGGCGCCGTTGCGCAGCGCCTCATAGACCACCCAGCGCCGGGCCTGGCTTTCGCGCACCTCGGCGTCATAGGCGGCGAGGTCCCAGCGTTCGCCGGCCATAGCGCGCATCCGTGCCAGCACCTCGGCCGCCGCCGGGTCGGTGGCGCGGTTCTGCCGTTCCTCGGGATCCTCGGCCAGGTTGTAGAGCATTTCCGGGTCGGCGGCGCAGGCGATGTATTTCCAGTCGCCGTCGCGCAGGCAGACCAGCGGAGCGATGCTGCCCTCGGCCGCGTATTCCATCGCCACCGCCCCGCGCCCCTCGGCGCCCCGCGCCAGCGAGCGGCCGTCGGTCCAGGGCGCGACCTCGGCCATCGAGATCCCCGCGAGGTCGCAGATCGTCGGCAGAACGTCGATGGTCGAGACCGGCGTGTCCACGCGGCCGGGTGCCATGGCAGGGGCCGCGATCATCAAGGGCACCCGCGCCGAGCCCTCGAAGAAGCTCATCTTGAACCACATGCCGCGGCTGCCCAGCATCTCGCCATGGTCGGAGAGGAAGACCACGATCGCCTCCTGCCGGGTGCGCTCCAGCACGTCCAGGATCTCGCCCAGCTTGTCGTCGATATAGGAGATGTTGGCGAAATAGCCCTGGCGGGCGCGGCGGACATGCTCGGGCGTGACCTCGAGGCCGCGCCAGTCGCTGGCATCCATCAGCCGCTGCGAATGCGGGTCCATCCGCTCGTAGGGGATCGCCTCGGGCGGTTCCAGTTCCGGGATGCCCTCATAGAGATCCCAATATTTGCGCCGGGCGACGAAGGGGTCGTGCGGATGGGTGAAGCTGACGGTCAGGCACCAGGGCCGGTCGTCGCCGCCGCGCGCGAGGTCGTAGAGCTTGCGCGTCGCGTGATAGGCGACCTCGTCGTCATATTCATATTGGTTGGTGATCTCGGCCACGCCGGCGCCGGTCACGGAACCCAGATTGTGATACCACCAGTCGATGCGCTCGCCCGGCTTGCGGTAATCCGGGGTCCAGCCGAAATCGGCCGGGTAGATGTCGGTGGTCAGTCGTTCCTCGAAACCGTGCAGCTGGTCAGGGCCGACGAAATGCATCTTGCCCGACAGGCAGGTGTGATAGCCGGCCCGGCGCAGGTGATGGGCATAGGTCGGGATGTCCGAGCAGAACTCGGCCGCGTTGTCATAGACCCGGGTGCGGCGCGGCAACTGCCCGGACATGAAGCTGGCGCGTCCGGGCGCGCAAAGCGGGCTGCCGGTGTAGCAGTTGGCATAGCGTGTCGAACGCTCCGCCAGCCGGCGCAGATGCGGCACATGCAGGAATTCGGCCGGGCCGTCGGGGAACAGCACCCCCGACAGCTGATCGGCCATGACGACCAGAATATTAGGTTTCTTCAATCAGTTCACCGATGCCATGACTGCTTCCGCACCGGGTTTTCCGTCCAGCGTGGTCACGCCGTCAAGCCATTTCGCCACCGTCTCGGCATTTTGGCTGATCCAGTCCTTTGCGGCTGCGGTGGCATCCGCGCCCTCGTCGAGGATCTTGGCCATCAGCATGTTTTCCTGATCGACGGTAAAGACCAGCTGGCTGAACAGCTTCGCCGCATTGGGGCAGGCGGCGATCCATTCCTTGCGGGCCAGGGTGTGGACGGTGGCGCCGCCGTAATCCGGGCCGAACTCCTCGTCGCCGCCCGACAGGTAGGTGATGTTCAGCGTGACATTCATCGGATGCGGCGCCCAGGCCAGGAAGACCGAGGGCGTCCTGGCGGCATCGTTGCGCTGCACCTGGGCAAGCATGCCCTGTTCGCTGGATTCGACCAGCTCCCAGTCGCCGAGGCCGAACTTGTCGGCTTCGATCATGGCCTGGATGGTCTGGTTGGCAGGCGCGCCGGGTTCGATGCCGTAGATCTTGCCCTGGAAGGCCTCCCTATGCGCATCGAGATCGGCGAAATCCGCGACGCCCAGCTCGGCGGCGGCATCGGTCACCGCCAGGGTGAACTTGGCGCCTTCCAGGTTCTGCACCAGCTCTTCGGTCTTGCCCGAGGCTTCGAGGTCGTCGCGGAACCTCTGCTGAGCCGGCATCCAGTTGCCCAGGAAGACATCGGTATCGCCGTTCTTCAGCGCCTCATAGCCCACGGGCACCGAGAGCGTGCGGATATCGGGCCGGTAGCCCAGTCCCTGCAGCAGGGCGGTGGCGACGCCATTGGTGGCGGTGATGTCGGTCCAGCCCGGATCCGAGAAGCGGACCGTGCGGCAGCTGGCGGGGTCCTCGGCCAGGGCGGGCGTGGCGGCCAGGGCAAGGGCGAGCAGGGACAGCGGCGTGGTTCTTGACATGATCGGAACTCCGGTTTCGGGCTGCGGGCGGGCCGCGGCTTGCGGCTTCATGCGCTATCAGCCCACAGGTGCTGCGCCGGATCAAGGGGGTTGCCGAAGGCGCGGGTTGCGGCATTTTCCGGCTGGCCGGGGCGATCCGATCCTTGACGCGGGCGGCCGGCTCGATCAATGGTGTCGCCGGTCAGGGCCTGTAGCTCAATGGTCAGAGCAGGGCGCTCATAACGCCTTGGTTGGGGGTTCGAGTCCCTCCGGGCCTACCAAACCCCATCATTTTTCCGTTTCCTTTCAGTCACTTGGCCGTTTTTTCGGTGAACCTTCCTGCAAGGTTCACCGCCGTTTTTTCCCTGTTCGGCCTTGCCAATAGCTTTTCAAAAGCAGAATCGGCCAGACCTTCCCGCAATGCGGCTTCGGTGTATCGCTGCACCTCAGCCAAAGTTTTATGACCGGTGACGGACATGATTTCATGCGCCGTTGCCCCGGCCTCAGCCAGCCTGCGAGCGCAAGCCTTACGCAGACCATGCGACGAGCAGTCAGGCAATTCCGCCGCATTACACCATTCGCGCATGAGGTTGCCAAGCCCATTCGGTGAACGGGATTTGCCATAAGCCGTCGCCAGATATGGCCGATCCTTCGGGAGATCGGAAAGGACCGCCGCAAGGTCCGGATGCAGCGGGACGCTTATCAGCATCCCGTCGCGGCCCTGCATCTTCTGGCGACGGTATTCCAGCCGCCCGCCCTTGATGTTCATCGGCCCGATAGCGACCGCATCCACACGAGCCGCGCCCGTATAGAGCATGAGCGTTACCGCCCTGTGCGCCAGCGTTCCCGGCTCATATGCCGCGAAGAACCGGGCGATTTCATCTTCGGTCCAGGTATGAAACCCGTCCCCATCGACCTTGTAAGGCTTGGTCAGGCGCGCCGGGTTTACCGTGATCCAGTCCAGCGAGACTGCGTAGTCCAACACCTGATTCAGGCGTTTCCGCAGATTGTTCGCCGCCGCCGGGGTGTCCGCCTTCTTGGCAAGGATCGCCGCCACATGGCGACGGGCCAGCAGCTTCACCGGCTTGTCGCCATGCTCTGACCGAAACGGCTCAATGACGCCACGGTATCCGTATTGCGTCAGGGGCGCGAGGTTTCGGTAATCGGGCGACTGATACCAGCGCGCGATCAGGTCATTGACCGAACCGGGGACGGTCCGGGATGCACCCGCCCCGGCCTTTTTCTCCCCGGCCATTTCAAGCGCCGCATCCTCATACCGGCGGGCGAAATCCTCGGAGCCGTAATCCGTCCCGAGTTCCCTGCTGAAGGAGCCAGACCGGAACCGCCAGCGGCGCTTGCCGTGCCGGTCCTTATATGACCTTGCCAGCGGCCACCGTGCCGCGCCCTTGCGCCCGGCGCTCATGCCGCCACCTCATCCCACGGATTGCCGCCCCCGCTGGCACCCGGAACGCCCGCAGGGATGATCTCAATCCCTCCGTCCGGACGGACAATCACCCGCGCCACCTGCATGCCAGCCGCCGCGACCCCTTTCAGGGCGCGGGTCAGATCAGCTTGCTTAAAGGCGGCGGGGCGATTGCTCATGCGTATGAGAATATGTCGCAATCCGGAAAATCCCGACCCCCAAAATCGCTCGGAAATAGACCGAATGTCGCAATTTTGGGGATAACCTACGTATCTTATACGCATCGCGGACCTTCCGGCAGGCAGAAACAAGATGTCCTCTCCGGGTATTCCACGCCCAGATTTCCGCTAGGCCGGGCAAGCCCGTCCTGGCAAAAATCTGTCCCCCAGACCAAACTAAAAATGCAGTCACTTGCCTGCATTTTTGCCCGAATCCGGGCCGTTCGGTCTGGGTGCGCGGAACCTTCCCCTACGTTTGACCCGCCCCATATCGCTGGCGCCTCTGGCGCCAATCCGCCGCCGGTGCCCGGCGGTGGATTGTCCCCATCATCTTGCGATCTGGTTCGCGTCAACATCTTCTTTCCGCCTGCCTCTGGCAGCATCAACCCGAAGCCATCGGTTTTTTGAGGTCGCGATACACTTTCCGGGTCATATCAGCAGTTACATCGAAGTCCGCGCGAAGGGCTTTTCCCCCACCCGCCAACGCGGCCGCTACAGCGCCCTTTTTCTTTCCCTTCCCGGAATCCACGCGGCGGCTCGCGCGCCATTGGTCCAGCACCTTCTGCCGCCGCCCATCGTCACCCCCAAACAGGACCCGGAGACCCTTTGCAGGGCGGGTTTCCGAACCGGATTCCGGGTCTTTTTTGCCGCCGCTTGACCCTTTCCGGACGACTCTGGTGCGCGTCACCATGCCAAGCGGTGACAGGCGCATGGGCCGGGGCCAGATGCGGAAGATCATGACAGGACTCCGGACAGGGGGACCGCCACAGCAGACATGCCCGCAATCAGCATCAAGCCCCACATGCCAACCCGCACCGGCTTGGGTTTTGACAGGGTGCGGACAATCGCTGACAGGCGGCGCGACATCGGCGGAAGCCGCACACCCTGCCGCCTGAAATCCGCCAGACGGACAACGCACTCTTCTCCGATATCATTGCGACCCGCGTAAAGGTCCAACAATTCCGGCTCCAAATCTTGGATAATTTTTATCGCTTCAATTTCCGGATTAATTTTATCCAGCGTCATATCGGCATAGCAAACATGAGCGCACTCATGAGCAATAACGTCCTCGCGCGTATCACCCCCATTTAATGGATAATACACATCTATTCTAGGAATGGATCGACCCGGAAACGACATGCCATTAATGGCTTGATGCATATCATCGGGACGATTACGGGTGTGGATGGTAATAATTTTTCCGGCCAATATCAGGGCGTTGAGGTGATCCCGGATCACGGAGTAGTGGGTGGATTTATCCGCCATTATTACACCTTTTTCTTGATACGTATCTACTACGTGATATATTATAAATAAGAAAAGAAAGCCTAATAAGCAAGCAATGTCTTTTATGTATTACATACACAAAGACTTAATCCGAACCACAGCTGGGTTTGTCGCGTAAACGCTCCGAAGGAAAAGAAATGATCGCGCATAAAATGAAACGGGACCGGATTTTGCAAGTGCCTCTGACTGATCCGGAACGGGCCGAGATCAAAGGCCGGGCCGACGCCTTGGGCTTGCCCGTCGCAGCTTATATGCGGTCGGTCGTTCTGGGCGTAGAGCCGCCCGCCCGGCGCGCGGGCGTCGATGCCGAGGCCGTAGCGGCCTTGAATCGGGTTGGGTCTAATCTCAACCAGATCGCAAGGGCCTGCAACGCAAAGGGCACTCTGAACCCGGTCCAGATCAAAGCCTTGGGGGTGGTGCTGACGCAAGTCAAACAGACCTCCACACGGATCGGTGAGGCGCTGGCATGATGCTGCGGGACGCACAACGCAACAACCAAGCAATCAGCGGGGCGCTCTTCGCCGGTCTGGCCGTCAGCATGATCATCATCACCGCCTTTGTGCGGATCACTGCTATCACCATCCGCGCAGGCGCGCGGGCCATCAAGAAAGGGAACTGAAATGCACAGGACGCAGGCAAAACTCGACGAGGCGATGGCACGTCAGAAAGCCCTCAAGATTCAGGTCGAAGCGGCGCGGAGGGTGGCGCGGCAGGCCCCGAGGGGTCCCGAATACGACGCGGCGGACAAGGCGTGGACGGAACTGCGGTGGGCTCACGCCAAGGCAAAGGATGACGCGCACATGTGGAGATGGGACCTGCGCCGCATGCAGCGTCGGCAGGCCCTGCGCGAGGCCAGCTAAACAGACCGGGGCGGGTGAGAACGGCGGTGAGAAATTCGTCCACGGTAGCGGTGGCTTGGTGCTGCTGCGGGCGGCGTAAAAGTCGTCCACCTATTCCCTTTCTGCGGCGGCAGGGAGGGCGTGAGGATTTACAGCGTGGACCTATATCTGAGAGTTCGCCAGGCTTGCGCGGAAGGCATGAGCCAGCGGGAAGCGGCGCGGGTGTTCAACATCTCGCGTGACACGGTTGCGAAGATGATGACCTTCTCGGTGCCACCGGGCTACCGACGGACGGCCGAGGTCAGGCGGCCAAAGCTTGATCC
>NZ_AZVA01000029.1:0-55592 GCF_000513975.1 Paracoccus sp. J55 | reverse complement strand
CGACGACGCGCGACCTCGACCAGTTCATATTGCCGTCGCCGGCTCTCGGTGTTGAGCTCCACCTGGGCCGGGGTCGATTGGCGCACATAGACCACCGCCTTGCGCTGCAGGATGGCCGGTGGAAGGAGATCACCGTCCATCATCGTCTTGCTCCAACTTGCTCGTTCCCGCCGCTTCGGCCAGCAGAATGGCCAGGCGCGTCAANACCTGCTGGCGCTCCCGTGGGCTCATTCCGCGCAACCGCTCCGAGTCGAACTGCATCTGCAGTTGCCTGGGGCTCGACGGCCCGGTGGGCAGGTCTTGCATCGGTCTGTTCCTTTCCGGCGATGACATCACCGGAAGAGCTTCGCCGAAGACCGNGCCGANTCAGAAGGTCATCGAGATCCGACAGGGCCGCGAGCGATACGCGCGGTGTGCCGAGGTNCATGCCNGNGCANGCNNCCGGNTCGAGCATCCANGCGGCCACGACCNTNAANATNCCAGGCAGCACCTCGATATGGACAAACTGACCGGACTTGCGTCGGTCGACACGCTCGACCCGAAACTGTCGGCCGAAAAGCGCGTGCCACCGGTAATGCACCTCAACAAATTGCCCGACATGGGCAGAATGAACGGGTGATGGCCCTCGGGCGGAAAAACTACCTATTCGTCGGTTCCGAGGCAGGTGGAAAGGCCGCCGCCATCGCCTACACCCTGATCGAAACAGCCAAGCTCAACGTCAGCGATCCCCATGCCTGGCTCGCCGACACCCTGGCCCGTATCCCTGATTACAAGATCACAAAGGTCGATGACCTGCTGCCTTGGAAATGGCCCGGGTAGCGCTCAGGCCGGACGCTTACTTCGAGGTCGGCAATGCAGCGGCTGATTGCCGATTGCGACAGACCCAGTGAATTTCCTGCCTTTCGGAAGCTGCCGTGCTCGGCAGCGGCTATGAAGTAACGTAGGTGGCGAAATTCAATAGCATCCGAAGATGTAACCAATTTTCTGGTCATGCTGCCCCGTCCGCCTTTGTCGGCAGGGCTACTGTCACCACGGGCGCGCGCTAGGCTTTGTCCTTTCGAGATCAACATTCTGCGCCCCTTATATACAGATGCATCCTGTTCCGGCGGACACAGCCAGCCCAATAGTTTTCAGATCTGCTGGCCGGCTATCGGCTCAACGAAAGACTGCGCTCGCCTGGCTGGGCGGTATTGGTTGCTTTGAAGCTGTCGGCAAAACCACCGCCGCTTCAAAGCCAGACGAGCTTCCCGGTCTCGGCGACTGCAAGGTGAGCTTTGACGAAATCCGGTCCGCAATGCTGGCGACGATGGCAAGGCCAAGCCCGCTGCCTTCCGTTCCGGCTGTCCCCCTCTCAAAACGGCGGGCCAGCCGGCCAAGTGCTTCTGTCGGCACAACAAGGCCGTCATTGGCGACGCGGAACGTGCCATCCTCACCGAGGCTTACCTCGATCGGCTCGTCAGATGCGCCGTGCCGCAGGGCGTTCTCGACCAGGTTGCGGCAGATGATGCCAAACGCATCGGGGTCGAGGTCGGACATCACCGGGTGCTCCGGCAGAGCGAGTGCGATCCGGTTCGGTGCGGTCCTCTCGATATCGTCCACGACCAGGCGGGCGGTGATACGAAGATCGGATAGGTGATCGAGCCGCAACCGCCCGCCCTCCGCCCGAGCCAGTTGCAGCAGCCGCTCGGCGATCCGGGCCAGCCGCTTCAGCGAGGCCTCGATCTCGGCGGCCCTGTGGCCGGCGCCGGTATCTTTCGTTTCCACCTGTATCCGCTGGGCCTGCGCGATTGCGCCTGCCAGCGGTGTTCGCAATTCATGCGCGGCGTTGGCGGCGAAGGTGCGTTCGGCCTCGAATGTGGACTTGAGTTGCGCCAGCAGCACATTGACCGCCAGCCCCACCGGGGCGACCTCGACGGGGAGATCGTTGCAGGCGACGGGGGCAAGGTCGCGCGGTGAACGCTCGGCCAGCCGGTCGCGGTAGCGGCGCAGCGGGGCCAGGCCCGAGCGGACGGTCAATACGATCGCCAGCAGAGCGGCAGGGATGAACACCAGCAGCGGCAGTCCCAGGCCCGCCCAGACATCGCGTGCCGCCGTCGCGCGATGAGCAAGCGGCTCGGCGACCGTGAGACGGATCGTGCCTTGCAGGGCGTCCTCGCCATACAGGCGATGGGTTGCGGTCGTGTGAAAGCCCGGCCCATCCCATTCCGGGAAGATGGAGGGGTCGGCCTCATGCGATTGCAGAAGGATTCTCCCCATGTCATCCCGCACGATATAGGTGAGGAATTCGTCGTGGTCGCGCAGGTCGGCAAGGTGTTGCGTCACACCTTCCTCCTCACGTCCGACGATCTCGACAGCGGCCAGCGGCAATAGGCGCTGCGCCGCCTCCTGTAGTGACGAGTCGAAGATCCTGTCCATCTCGTGCCGCAGCATGACCGCCGTGGTGGCGGCGGCGGCGATCCACAGAAGCGTCAGAAGGATGCCCAGAGACACCCCCAACCGCATCTGAAGGCTGCGTGGCATGGTCATGGCGAACCCAGCCGGTAGCCCAATCCGCGCTCGGTCTCGATCACCTCGGCGCCCAGCTTCTTGCGCAGCCGGCTGACATGGACCTCGATGGTGTTGCTTTCCACCTCGGTATCGAAGGCATAAAGCTTTTCCTCAAGTTGTGCCTTGGACAGAAGCTGCCCTGGGCGGGTGAGGAACGCCTCGAACAGCGCCCATTCGCGCGCCGTCAGTTGCACCGGCCGGCCGTCGCGGCGGATGCTGCGCGAGGCAAGGTCGACGGCAAGCGCGCCGTGGACGATGATCGGGTTGGGATTGCCGCTATAGCGCCGCGCGACCGAGCCGATGCGCGCGGAAAGCTCGGCCAGATCGAAGGGCTTCACCAGATAGTCGTCGGCACCGGCGTTCAAGCCTTCGATCCGGTCCGAGATCTGGTCCAGCGCGGTCAGGATGATCACCGGCGTCACGTCGCCGCCGGCGCGCAGCGACCGAAGGAAGGTGATGCCGCGTCCGTCGGGCAGCATGAGGTCCAGCAATACCAGATCATAGCCGGCGCCGGCCATCGCATCGCCGGCCGCATCCAGGCGCGTGACCCAGTCCACCGACTGGCCACCCGCGGCGATCTGGTCCCGCACGGCGGCGCCCAGAACGGTGTCGTCCTCGATCAGCAGGATTCGCATGATCTTCCTACTCATTTACCTCTGGCCATTATGGCGATCCGGGCTGACGCAAAGCTGATGGCGGGACGCCCCAGGCTTCAGCATCCCGTCAGGTTCGCGACGCAGAATGTCATCCGATGGCCGTTATACGGAGTGTGGTCCATGAAGAGATCGCTGACAATTCTGACCTTTCTCGCGGCCCTTCCGTCCGGGGCTGCACTTGCCGGCGACGACTGTGCCGTGCCGCTGGCAGACTGGCAGCCAAGAAGCGCGGTGGTGCGGCTCGCGGAAGAAAACGGATGGGTGGTGCGGCGCATCAAGATCGACGACGGCTGCTACGAGATAAAAGGCACGGACCGGGAAGGACGCCGCATCGAGGTGACGGTCGATCCCGGCACGCTTCAGGTGATCGAGGTCGAATACGAGGACGGAGGTGAACGGCACTTCCGTGAGGGCAGGGGACGCAAACATGATTGAGGCGAAAAGGGACGGCGGTATTTCGGACGTTGCCGATACCACGCGCATGGTGCGGGTCTGGGATCCGGTGGTGCGCAGCTTTCATTGGGGCCTGGTTGCCGCCTTTGCAGTGGCATGGCTCGCGGCGGACGAGGTGCAGCCGCTTCACGAGGCGGCCGGCTATGCAGTGGCGGCATTGCTTGTGCTTCGCCTGATCTGGGGTTTTGTCGGCAGTCACCATGCCCGCTTCGCGCAATTCATGCGTGGCCCTGCCGCGACGCTGGTCTATCTCGGAGACATGCTGCGCGGGCGGGAGCGGCGCCATCTCGGGCACAACCCGGCCGGCGCCGCGATGATCGTGGCACTTATGGTTACGCTTTCCGGCACCGCGCTGAGCGGCTGGCTGCTCGAACAGTCGATCGAGGAAGCCCGTGCCGTGACGGTTGTGGGCGAGCATGGCGGCCGGGAAGTCAGGGGGGACAAGGCCTTGAAGGAGGTGCATGAAACGCTGGCCAACCTGGCGTTGGTCCTCGTGGCCCTGCATGTCGGAGGTGTGGCGCTCACCTCATGGCGCCATCGGGAGAACCTGCCCCGTGCCATGGTCACGGGCCGAAAGCGCGCCCCTGGCGCAAATGACATGACCTGATCGCTACGCATTCCCACTGTTGTTGCGGCCCCGCCTGTCTGGCGGGGCCGGTTTGTTTTGCGCGACCGTTGCGGTTCGTCGGGGCAGGCTGACGGAAAGCTGACGCAGGTTTTTCGCGGCGATCAGGATCACGTCAGCCGCGCCCTCCAGATTGGTTTCATCAGGCAACCAAGGCTGAGGAGCATAGCCATGAAAACTATCCTGACCGCCACCGCATTCGCCCTCGCGATCCCCGCCGGGGTCGCGCTCGCCGACGAGAAATGCAACGTGCCGACCGAGAACATGCAGTCCTGGGAAGCCCTTATCCAGGTGACCGACGAGTTCGGCTGGACCATCTCGAAAATGGAACTCGACGACGGCTGCTACGAACTGAACGTCATCGACCAGGGCGGCAACAGCCTGAAGATGACCGTCGATCCCGGAACGCTCGAGGTGATCGACGGCAAGGTCAAGCGCTGGAGCGACGGCACCAGGCCCGCAAAGCGCAACTGATCGCCGCAAGGCTCCGCCCCGTCATCGCGGCGGAGCCTTTCCCACGCAGGCGTTCGCCACGGCCATAGCCGGGAAAATGCCCCCGAGATGATCGGAAAGGACATTCGAACCATGAAGACTCTGTTGATTGCCATAACCGCTCTCGCGGTATTGCCCGCGGCGGGGGCGTTGGCGGGCGACGACTGCCATGTGCCTCGCGGCGCCTGGCAGCCGCGCGAGGCGGTGATGCAGGCCGCCGCCGGCCTCGGCTGGCATGTCGAGAAGATCGAGGCCGATGACGGCTGCTGGGAGGTCAAGGGACGCGATGCCCAGGGCCGCCGCATCAAGGCCAAGCTGGATCCCGCGACGTTGCAGGTCGTCAAGCTGCGCCACCGGGACGGCGAGCAGGACCGCAAGCGGGATCGCGGCGGTGCAACCCCTGTCGCCCCCTCGGCCCCGCCCGCCAATCCGCTGTTCCAGAACGGCACCCCGCCCGTGGTGCGGGTGAACTGACAAATCAGGCAGAAGAGAGCAGAGACATGAAATCCATCCTCGCAGCCCTTGCGCTGACTTCCGCCCTGGTGGCCCCCGGCCTCGCCATGGCCCGGCCGGTCACCCTCACCACCACGCTGAACACTTACGGCGGCGATGGTGCCTATCTGGTTCTCTACGTTACCGATGCGCAGGGGGCATATGCCGGAACCCTGTGGATGGCCGGCGGCAAGTCGAAATATTACGAGCATCTCAGCGACTGGTATCGCGCCAGCGGCGGCGACCTGGCGCAGATCGACGGCATCACCGGCGCCAGTGTCGGCGCGGGCCGGTCGCTGGAAATCACCCTCGATCTTGCCGATGCGCTGTTCGATGCCGGCTATACGCTGCATGTCGATGCCGCCGTCGAGGACATGCGCGACAGTCCGAACGAGGTGGCCGTGCCGCTGACGGCGGCAGGGGCAGGGCGGCCCGTGCCCGGCCGCCGCTATCTCGCCAGCCTCCGCTACGACATGTGAGACGGCGCCATGATCCGCATGCTGCATCGCTGGCCGGGTCTGCTGGCCCTTGCTCTCGTCATGGTCCTCGCGATCAGCGGGGCGGCGCTCTCGGTCTTTCCCGTGGCCGAGCGGTTTTCCACGCCGCAGGCCGAGGCCGGCCTGACCGTTGCCGATCTCGCAGAACGCATCCGGACTGCCTATCCGGGGGTGGAGCAGATCCGGCGTGCGCCCTCGGGTCGGATTACTGCGTTCTGGTTCGACGACGGCACGCCCGGCGCGGCGGTGATCGACCCCGCGACCGGCAAGGGCATCGCCAGCGCCGATCCGAACCCGGTCGAACGCTGGCTGACCAGCCTTCACCGCTCGCTGTTTCTTGGCGATGCCGGCCGTATCGTCATGGCCGCCGGTGCGGCGGCGATGCTGGTCCTGTCGGTCTCTGGCGCGATGCTGGTCGCGCGGCGCATGGGTGGCTGGCGGCGCTGGTTCGCCCCTTTGCGCGGGCCGGCATCGAGCCGCATCCATACCGGGATCTCCCGCGTGGCGGTCGCGGGGCTGATCCTGTCCTCGGCGACCGCACTGTGGATGGCCGCCTCGACCTTCGATCTTCTGCCGGATGGAGCTGCGCCGCCGGCCTTTCCGACCGAGGTCAGCGGCAGCACCGGGGTCTCCCTTGCTGCGATGGAGCCGCTCTCCGTGATTCCTGTCACTGCGTTGCGCGAACTGAGCTTTCCCTATCCGGGCGACGCCACGGACGCTTTCACCCTGAAGACGGATCGCGGCACCGGCTATCTTGATCAGGGGACGGGCGAGCTTCTGGCCTGGGCCGAGCTGACGATGTGGGAACGGATATCTGAAACTATCTACATGCTGCATACCGGACAGGGGGCCGCATCTCTCGGCCTCGTGCTGGGTGTGATGGCGCTCGGCGTGCCGGCAATGGGGGTGAGTGGTCTTGTGCTCTGGTTCGCGGGGCGGCGGTCAAGGCCGCGTCTCCGTGGCAATCATCCTGCAAAAGGCGCTGGGACCATCTTGCTGGTGGGCTCGGAGGGCGGCAGCACCTGGGGTTTCGCTGCGACGCTCCAACATGCGCTGACCGCAGCGGGCCAGCATGTTCATGTCGCGCCAATGTCCGGTTTCGAGCCGGCGCGCTATCCGCAGGCCGAACGGTTCGTCATTCTCGCCGCCACCTGGGGCGAGGGACAGGCTCCCGCCACGGCGAAGGGGTTCATCGAACGCCTCGCGGCGCTGGAATCCGTCCCTGAGGCCCCGCTTGCAGTGCTTGGTTTCGGTGATCGCAGCTTCCCCGCGTTCTGCGCGTTCGCCGATGAAGTCGTGCGGCTGGCTGCTGCCAAAGGTTGGGCGCAATTGATACCCTTCGACGCGGTCGATCGCCAGTCGCCGCAGGA
Organism: Paracoccus sp. J55; assembly: GCF_000513975.1. NCBI lineage: Bacteria > Pseudomonadati > Pseudomonadota > Alphaproteobacteria > Rhodobacterales > Paracoccaceae > Paracoccus > Paracoccus sp. J55. The sequence continues at coordinate 48,460 of NZ_AZVA01000029.1, read as the reverse complement.
TTTCGCCCGCTGGGGCCGCGCCCTGGGGGCGGCGCTGGGGATCGAGCTTACGCTCGAACATGTGCCAACCCCGCCGGTGACGGAGCGGCTTGTCCTGGTCTCGCGCCGCGATTACGGGATAGACGTGCAGGCGCCAACCGCGATCCTGCGCTTTTCCCTGCCCGAGACGACGCTCCTGCAACGGCTCACAGGTCGGGGCGTTGGCCGGTTTCAGGCCGGTGATCTCCTCGGCGTCCTGCCCGAGGGTGCGGACCTCCCGCGCTTCTACTCGCTGGCGTCCGGATGGCGCGACGGCTTCGTCGAGATCGTGGTGCGCAAGCATCCCGGCGGCCTCTGCTCCGGGCAGCTTCTGGCACTGGAGCCCGATCAGGCGATCCACGCCTTCGTCCAGCACAATCCTGCTTTCCATAACGAAGGAGGAAAGCCGCCGCTGATCCTGATCGGCGCCGGCACGGGGATCGGCCCGCTTGCAGGGTTCATCCGGGGCAACAGTGGGAAGCGGCCGGTTCATCTCGTTTTCGGGATGCGCCACCCCGACAGCGATTTCCTCTATCGTGAGGATCTGGCCGCCTGGCAGGCCGATGGCCGTCTTGCCCAGTTGACCACCGCCATCTCGCGGGGAGCGAAGCCGCGCTATGTGCAGGACGTGCTGCGCGCTGAGAGCGTTGAACTGATCCGGCTGATCCGGGACGGGGCGCGCATCATGGTCTGCGGCGGGCGCGACATGGCGGCGGGCGTGGCCGAGGCGCTGACGGACATTCTCGCGCCGGTCGGCCTCACCCCGCTCACGCTGAAAACGGAGGGACGCTATGCCGAAGACGTCTACTGACCCGATCCGCCACGCGCTGAATGGCCCGACCATGGGGACACGCTGGTCGGCGCTTTTCCATGCCGATGCCGGGCTGGACCCCGCCCCGGTGCAGGCGGCCTTGCAGGCGGCCGTGGCGGAGGTCGATGCCGCCATGTCGACATGGAAACCCGACAGTGACCTGATGCGCCTGAACCGGACGTCCGAAAATGTCTGGGTGGCCGTTCCCGCTGGGTTGGCCGAAGTGCTCGATCTTGGGGTAAGGATCGGCGCTCTATCGGGCGGTGCTTTTGACATCGGCATGGGCGATGCGGTGCGGGCCTGGGGGTTTGGACCCGAGGCGGTCAGCGCCGGGGCCATCCGCGCGGTGATGGCTGCTGCGCGCTGGCCCGCGCATGAGGTGCTGGAGATCGACCGCGCGGCCGGGCTAGTCCGGAAACACACGCCGATCACGCTGGACCTGAACGGGATCGCCAAGGGGTTCGGCGTGGACAAGCTGGCAGGGACGTTGCAAGGCTTCGGCATCACGGCTTTCCTCGTCGGCATCGACGGCGAAATGCGTGCATCCGGACTACGGCCCGATAGCATGCCCTGGACGGTCGCCGTCGAGACGCCGGATCCCGAACGCCGCGCGCCCCGCTCCATCCTGACGCTGATGGATGCTGCCGTCGCCACGTCGGGCGACTACCGGCATCATGTGACCGTTCGGGGCCAGCGCCTGTCACACACCATGGACCCCGCGACAGGCGGCCCGCTGCGCTCGTCACCGGCCTCGGTTACGGTCGTCGCCGGAACCTGTGCGGAGGCCGATGCCTGGGCTAGCGCGCTGATGGTGCTGGGTCCGCAAGCTGGCGGCGAACTCGCCGCGCGTCTCGACCTCGATGCGCTGTTTCTGATGCGCGAGGCAGGCGGCATCCGGACCCATGCCGTCGGGGCGCTGTTCGACAGCCCGATGGTATCGGCGGCAGGCCGCGAGGGTCTGGTTCGTGCCTGAGGTCTGTCCATTCGTGCAATGGGTCTTTGCAGTTTTCGTCAATTCTCGTGCGAAAACGGACAGCCTATGTCTATCCCAAGCCCGGCGGCGTCTGTCGATGCCCGCTGCGGCCAGAACCACTTGGCAGATACAGGAGATCACTATGAGGACTGTAAAATCTTTCACCGCCGTCGCTGTTGCTCTCGCCCTTGCGCTGGGGTCAGCTGGCATTGCAGCCGCGCAATCCCATGATCATGACAGCCATGGCGCGGGGGCTATCGAGATCACGCTGAACGATGGCGCCAAATGGCAGGGCGATCAGAACATGATCACCGGCATGACCGCGATTCACGGAACCATGGCCGCGAACCTGGACGCGATCCACAACGGCACCCTGCCGGCCGATGCCGCGAATGGGGTCGCTGCCGATGTCCAGAAGCAGGTCGATTTCATGGTCGAGAACTGTGTGCTGGAACCCGAGGTGGACGAGCAGTTCCATATCGTCCTTGGTGAGGTGATGACCGGCATCTCGGCATTGGAGGCCGGCGAGGTCGAGACTGGCGCGGTGACGATCGTTCAGGCGTTGAACGCATATGGCGAGCATTTCGAGCATCCGGGCTGGCAGATGATCGACTGACGCCACGGGCGCAGGCATGGGCCGGCGCGGGCGTTACGCCTGCGCCGGCCTTGTCTTGCACGGGCAGCGCCCCTCCAGCAGGTCGGCATCGGCCGCCAGGGCCGTCGCCATGAAGTCCAGAAACAGGCGGATGCGCGCGGTTTGGCGCAGATCCTCGTGAATCAGCAACCACAGGTCCAGCATGAAATCCTCGGGCAGCGCGGCGGCGCGGATCAGGCTGGGGTCGCAATCGGCAATCACGCAAGGCAAGGCAGCAAGTCCGATCCCCGCCTTCGCACCGGCATGGGCGGCGATGATCGAGTTTGTCCGGTAAACCTGTCGCGCATCCGGCCACCAGCGGGTCAGATTGCGGCTGAGCGGGCCATGCGCAGACCCGTAGCCGATCCAGTCACCCTTGGCAGGATCGCCCGGCGGCCGGTCCGCCGCACCATAGGCGGCAAAGGCCAACCGCCCGACCCGCCGCCCGATCAGTGTTTCCTGTCCCGGATTGCCGATGCGCAGGGCCACGTCCGCCTCGCGCCGGGTCAGGTCCAGCACCGTATCCGCAACGATTACCTCGATCTCGATCTCGGACCATTCGGCGCGGAAGGCGGCGACATGGCGGGGCAGCACCCCCACCGCCAGCAGGTCGGTCGTGGTGATGCGGATCGTCCCAGTGGGCCGCTGGTCCTGTCCGGTAACCTTCAGCGCCAGCGCGGTGATTTCTTCCTCGATGCGGATGACGGAATCGCGCATCTCCTCGCCGGCCTGGGTCAGCGCGTAACCGCCGGGCAGCCGGTCGAACAGGCGCACCCCCAGCCGCGCCTCGAACGCGCCGATGCGGCGGAAGACGGTGGAATGGGTAACGCCAAGGCTGCGCGCCGCCCCCGAGAGCGACCCCGCCCGTGCCACGGCCAGAAACAACCGCAGATCGTCCCAATCCTGCGCCTGTGCATTCATGCAATGAATCTTTGCCTGAGTTGCCAATCCTGATCCTGAAAGGACAGCATATCTTGAGTTCACAAGCAATGACCGCCCACCGGGCGGCGACATGAAAGGAACCAGCCATGACCAAGACCATCCTGCGCAGCGACGAATTTTCCTGCCCCTCCTGCGTCACCAAAATCGAAAAGGCGCTGGCGGCAACTCCTGGCGTGACCGCCGCCAAGGTGCACTTCAACACCGGCCGCATCGAGGTCGAGCATGACCCCGCATCCGCCCCGGTCGAGGCCCTTGTCTCGGTGGTGAAATCCACCGGCTACGAGGCCCGCCCCGCCGCATTCTGACCCATCCCTGCCAGCCCGGCCGTGCCTGCCCGCGCTGCCGGGCCTTCACATCATGAGGCCCCGCATGTTGACCCCCATCCTGACAACCCTTCGCAAGCCGGCCAGCCAGCGCAAATGGCTGACGATCATCAGCGGCTCCTTGATCGTGTTTGGCCTGATCGCCCTTTACGGGTTCGGCCTGCGCGGGCTTTGGGCGGCATCGATGGTGACGGCGGCCTTTGTCGCCGGCTCCGACATCGCTTGGCGCGCCGTGCAGGCGCTGCGCATCCGCCATTTCTCGATCGAGTTGCTGGTGACCGTTGCGGCTATCGGCGCGCTGTTCATCGGCGAATATTGGGAATCCGCCGCCGTTACGTTCCTGTTCAGCTTCGGCGCCTGGCTTGAGGCCCGCACCCTGCGCCAGACCCGTGGCGCACTGGCCGATCTGCTGAAGGCCGCGCCCGAGGTCGCTACCGTGATCCGCGACGGCCAGCCGGTCGAGATTGCCGCCAGTGCCGTCCAGCCGAATGAGGTCGTGCTGGTGCGCGCCGGAAACCGCATCCCCGTCGATGGCGAGGTGATCGACGGTAACGCCGCCGTGTCCGAGGCCGCCATCACCGGCGAGCCGATCCCGGCCGAGAAAGCCCCCGGCTCCCACGTCCATGCCGGCACCATCGCGGAAAATGGCGTGCTGCGGATCCGCGCCACCGGCATCGGCGCCGATACCACGCTGGCCCGGATCATCCGCCGCGTCGAAGAGGCGCAGGAGGAACGCGCCCCCAGCCAGCGCATGATCGAGCGTTTCGCCCAATGGTATACGCCCGGCATCATGATGCTGGCGCTGGGTGCCTGGGCGGTGACGCAGGATATTCGCCTCGCGCTGACCCTTCTGGTGGTGGCCTGTCCGGGCGCCCTGGTGATCTCGACGCCGGTCTCCATCGTCGCCGGCATCGGGCGGGCGGCGCGCTCGGGCATCCTCATCAAGGGCGGGCAGCATCTGGAAAGCGCCGGCCGCATCGACATGCTGGCGCTGGACAAGACCGGCACCCTGACCGAGGGCCGCCCCAGCCTGGTCGAGATCGTGCCTCTTGGCGGCATCGATCGTGCCGAATTGCTGCACTGGACGGCGATCGCCGAATCCGGCTCGGACCACCCGCTGGGCCGCCCGATTATCGAGGCCGGCCGTGCCGAGGGCGAGATTCCCGCGCCCGAGACGGTCGAGGAAGTGGCTGGCATGGGTCTGGTGGTCCACCACGAGGGGCGGCAGGTCGCGGCCGGCAACCGGCGGCTGTTCGACCGGCTGGGCATCGGTTTCTACGCCGAGGCCGAGGCCGCGCTGGCCGGGGTTCTGGGCCGCGGCTGCACGCCGATCATCGTGGCGCTGGACGGGCGCATCGCGGGCATCTTCGGGCTGTCCGACCAGCCCCGGCTTTCGGCCCAGAGCGCCATCGCCCGGCTGCGCGATATCGGGGTGGGGCGCATCGCCATGCTGACCGGCGACCAGCCGCAGGCCGCCCACGCCATCGCCGCCGAAATCGGCATCGACGAGGTTCATGCCGGGCTGCTGCCCGAGGACAAGCTGGAGCTGATCCGCCACTTTCAGGCCGAGGGCCGCCATGTCGCCATGATCGGCGACGGCATCAACGACGCGCCGGCGCTGGCTGCCGCCGACACCAGCGTTGCCATGGGGGCCGTGGGCTCGGACGTGGCGATCGAGACCGCCGACATTGCGCTGATGGCCGACGATCTGGAGAAACTGCCCGAGGCCATGGCGATTTCCCGCGCGACGCTGCGCAATATGCGCCAGAACTTGGCCATCGCGCTGCTGACTGTGGCCGGGCTGCAGGCGGGCGTGTTCAACGGCGATGTGCATATGGCCGAGGGCATGCTGATCCATCAGCTTTCGGTACTGGTGGTGATCGCCAACGCTATGCGCCTGCTGCGCGTCCCGCGCGGGCCCGGCGGGCGCCGACCTGTGCCGGCAACGGTGCCCGCGACGGCATAGAGCGCGCTTGTGCTTCATCGGCAAATCCGCTCCCGTGCCCATGGCGCGGGGGCGTTTTCAATGGGGGGATGACATGGCCGATAGCAATGATGCCAGACAGATCGGCGAGGTTCTGGATTTCTGGTTCCCCGAGGGCCGCGCGCTGGACATTGACCCCGACCGCCATGCCGAGCACTGGCGCTGGCGGATGCATGGCGGCGCGGATGGTGCGATTGCGGCGCGCTTTGGCCCGCTGACCGAACGCGGCGCGGCGGGGGACCTCGATCACTGGGCCGGGACGCAAGAGGGCCGGCTGGCGCTGATCGTGGTGCTGGACCAGTTCCCGCGCTCGCTGTGGCGGGGGAGCGCGCTTGCATATGCGCAAGATCCGGCGGCTCTGGCGCAGGCGCTGGCGGGGTTGGACAACGGAGACTGGGCGGCCCTTGGCCTGCCGTGGTTCCAGATCGGCTTCACCCAGCCCCTGGGCCATGCCGAGGGGCCGGACCATCTGGCCCGCATCAACCGGCTGATTGCCCTGCGCAACGACATCGCCGCCCGCGCGCCGGCAACGTTGCAACCGCTCTATGCCTCGTTGGTCGATCAGGCCGGCAAGGTGCGCCGCGTCATCGCCCGCTTTGGCCGCCACCCGCACCGCAACGCCATCTTGGGCCGCAACCCGACGCCCGAAGAGGAGGCGTATCTGCAAGGGGGTGATTTCCCCCATCAGCGCGCTTTCAGGGAGTGACGCCCCTTTCGAGTCAGGCCGGCAGCGCCACACCCGGCAATGCCTGTCGGCTCGCCGGTGCCTTGGGCCGGCGGATCGGGTCCGACAGCAGCCGCAGCCCGTTCAGCACCACCAGCACCGTGCCGCCTTCATGGCCGATCACCACCAGCGGCAAGGGCAGGTCGAAGAACAGCCCGCCGATGACCAGAACCACCATGGCGCCGATGGCGAAGGTCAGGTTCTGGCGGATCACCCTTGAGGTTCGGCGCGACAGGCGCTGCGCATCGGCCAGCCGCTCCATATCCTCGGAGAGTAGCGCCACATCGGCGGCCTGAAGCGCCACCTCGGACCCGGCCACGCCCATGGCGATGCCGACATCGGCGCGGGCCAGCGCCGCGGCGTCGTTCACCCCGTCGCCGACAAAGGCGACGCAGCCGGTTGGGGCCAGATCGCCCACCGCGCGAACCTTGTCCTCGGGCAGCATTTCGGCGTGGATCTCGTCGGGGGCAAGGCCAAGCTCGGCGCCGATGCGCAGGGCGACCGGGCGGCGGTCGCCGGTCATCATGACGATGCGGCGGATGCCACTGTCGCGCAGGGCCGCAATCGCCCCGGCGGAACTGGCCCGCGCCTCATCCGCCACGCTGACGGCGCCCAGCACGGTGGCGCCGCGGCCCAGATAGACGACCGAATTGGCGCCATCCGCCAGCGCCTGCAACGCGGGGTGATCCGTCGCGGCCCCCATGTCCCTGGCAAGATAGGGGTTGCCCGCCCAGACCGGGCCAGAGGCATCGCAGCCCTCGATGCCGATGCCCGGCCTTGCGTTCACGTCGGCAATGCGCGCCGGATCAAGTCCGCGGGTGTCGGCCTCGCGGCGGATCGCGGCGGCGATATGATGCTCGGAATGCGCCTCCAGCCCCGCCAGCAGCGACAGGAACCCGGCCTCGTCGCCATCCAGCGCGACGATTTCCGTCACCTCGGCGCGGCCGGTGGTCAGGGTGCCGGTCTTGTCGAAGGCGAAGATATCGACCTCGGCCAGCGTCTCCAGCGCGCCGCCGCCCTTGAACAGAACTCCGCCGCGCGCCGCCGCCGACAGGGCCGACAGGATCGCGGCGGGGACGGAAATGACGATGGCGCAGGGGCTGGCGGCGACCAGCAGCGTGGCGGCGCGGTAAAGCGCCAGTTCCCAGTCGCCGCCCAGCCACCAGAACGTGGCAAAGGCGATCACCGCACCCGCCAGCACCGCGACCGTGTAGCGCTGGCCGAACCATTCGCTGAACCGCTCTGAGGGTGCGCGGGCGGCCTGCGCCTCGGTCACCAGGCGGATCATGCGGGCGATGGTGCTGTCGCTGACGCTGCGCGTGACCTCGACCTCCAGCACGCCGTCCAGATTGATCGTGGCCTCGAAAACCTGCGCACCGGCCTCTTTTGACACGGGCATGGATTCGCCGGTGATATTGGCCTCGTCGATGCCGCCGCGCCCGGTGACGACCACGCCATCACTGGGCACCCGGGCGCCGGGGCGCAGCACCACCACATCGCCGACGGCCAGCACCTCGGCGGGAACTTCCTCCACAGCGCCGTTGGTGGACTTGCGCAAGGCGGTCTCGGGGCGCAGCGCCATCAGCGCCTCGATGGCGCGGCGGGCGCGGCCAAGCGCGCGTTCCTCCAGCGTGGTCGAGATGCTGAACAGCGTCAGCAGCACCGCACCCTCGAACGGGGCGCCGACGATTGCGGCGGCGATTGCCGCGACGATCATCAACAGGTCGATGTCAAGCACGCGCGCGCGCCACAGTTCCGACAGCGCGCGCCAGCCGGTGGGCAGGCCGCCAGCCAGATAGACTAGCACTAGCCCCGGCAGCTCCAGAGCGTCGAAAGCTCCGCTGGGCAGCCACCTGCCGGCCGCCGCCATTGCCATGCCGAGCACGGTGACGAGCGAAAGGGTCAATGACAGATCAATGGTTGGAAATCGTCTCATGTCGGGTTCCTGGCTGGCGAGATGGCTGCTGGCAGCCGCCATCGCTGGCTGGGTGAATGGATCAATCGGATGGCTTATGGCACCGCGATGCGAAGGCCGCGATGGTAATCCAGATGGCGCTGCGCAGGATCATCGCGCCCATGGTGCGCGCTTCCCAGGCGCCGCCCGAGCCGACATGCCACAGGAAGGCGGCGAAGACGGCCGCAGTCGCCACGGCGATGGCGAGCGACAGCACCGGCGCCCAGCCCGCGCCGCGCCACAGGCCGATGCCGGCCAGAACATAGGCAAACCCCGCGCCGAAATTGAACCACAGCACGAAGGGCACCACCGCGCCCATGTCGACGCCGCCGAAGAGCGCCCTGCCGCCCGAGACGAGGGTGAGCAGGCCGAAGATCACTGCGACGGCGGCGGCGATAGCCAGGGTGCGGGGTCTTGCGGGCATGGATAGCTCCGGGGTCAGGCGTCGGCGAGGCGGCCGTCGCGCAGGTGGATCAGGCGGTCGAAACGGTCGAAGATCTTTTCGTCATGGGTGACGGTGACGATGCAGGCCTCCTGCTCGACGGCAAGCCTGCGCAACAGGTCCATCACCAGCCCGGCCCGCGCGCCGTCGAGCGCGGCGGTGGGTTCGTCGGCCAGGATGATGCGGGGGCGGTTGGCGAGCGCGCGGGCGATCGCCACGCGCTGCGCCTCGCCGCCCGAAAGCAGCGCCGGCTTGACCGTCGCCCGGTGGCCGACTTCCAGATAGGTGAGCAGCTCGCGCGCCCGTGCCCGGCCCTTGTCGGCGGACCAGCCGGCAAGGTCCAGCACGACCGCGACGTTCTCCTCCGCGGTGAGGAAGGGCAGGAGGTTGTGCGCCTGGAAGATGAAGCCGATCTTGTCGAGCCTGAGGCGCCTCAGGTCGCGCCGCAGCCATCTGCCGTCGAACACCGGCTCGCCATCAAGCACCACCCGTCCCGCCGATGGGGCGAGGATGCAGCCGATGATGTTGAGCAGCGTCGTCTTGCCCGACCCGGACGGGCCGAGCAGCGCGACAACCTCGCCGGCGCGCACGGTCAGATCGACCGCGCGCAGGGCATCGACGCGGGTTGAGCCCTCGCCGAAATGCTTGGCCACGCCCGAGACCTCGATGAGGATGTCGCCGAGCGCCATGTCAGCTCCCTAGCGCGGTGGCCGGGTCGACCTTCATCGCCGCCCGCACGCCGAGCGCGGAGGATAGAAGGCAGACCGCGGCGATGATGCCGGCAAGGACCATGACGTTGAACGGCTCCAGCACCACGCGGCGGGGAAAATAGTCCTTCACCGCAAGGATCAGTATCAGGCCGATCCCCCAGCCCGAGGCGCCGAGGATCAGCGCCTGCTGCACGATCAGCGCAATGATGGTGCGGTCGGGCGCGCCGATCAGCTTCAGCGTGGCGATCTGCTTCAGCTTCTCCATGGTCATCGTGTAGATGATGAGGGCGATTACCACGGCGCTGACGGACAGCAGGATGCCGAGGAACAGCCCGATCTGGCGGCGCGCCTTGTCGACCACCGAGGCGAGCAGCAACTGCTCCTGCTCGGCCTGGGTCATGGCGGCGAGGTGCTTCCACTGGCGCACGGTCGCGGTCAGCAGATCGACATCGGCGCCCGGCGCCACGCGGGCGATGACGGCGGCGACGGATGCGGATTTGACTGAAACGGCGCCGCGCGCGGCCTGCACCCGCTGGGCGGCGGGGTTGAGTTCAGTCTGAAGCGCCATCGCGTCGGCCAGCGTCACATAGACCGCCGGATCCCCGCCCGAGTTCATCGCGCCTTCCACAAGCCCGACCACGGTAAAGCGGTTGCGCCCGAGCCGGATCGTCTCGCCGGGCAGCAGGCCGGTCTTGCGGTCGGCCACCAGCTCGAAATGGCTGGCGCCGATGCCGCGCCCCTCGGCGATCGCCTGCGGCCCGCCCGGACGCCCCGGCTCGTAGCCGACGACGTAGAGTCTCAGCGTGTGCCCGGCATGAGGCGCTTCGACGTTCTGGTAGTTCACCGCGCCGGCCTCGGCCACGCCGGGCATCCGTGCCACTGCATCGCGCGTGTCGACCGGAATGCTGGAGGCTTCCGCGAACGGTCCCTTGGTACCAGCCTCCACAACCCAGACATCTGCGGTCGGTGCCTTTACCACCGCCAGCGCGTCCGAGACGAGGCCGTTATAGATACCGATCATCGCCAGCACGACCGTCATCAATAGCCCCAGCCCGAAACAGGTCAGCACGAACCGGAACAGGCCGTGGCGGATATCTTTGAGCGCGAGGTTCATGGCGCCTCGCTAAGGTGGGCGCGCCGGCCCTCTGCGGCGCCCCTGGGCGGGCTGGTGACGATGGCGGCTCCTTCGGGTAGGCCGCCCGCGACCTCGACGCGGCCGCGATCATCGCGGGCGCCGAAGGTCAGCCCTATCCGTGCGAGACGACCGTCTTGCACCGTCCAGACCGTGCCGCGATGGCCGTCGAAGCCGGTGATGGCGACCTCGGGCACCATCAGTGCGCTCGCGCGTGTGCCAGTCAGGATGCGCACTTCGGCCTGTTCGCCAAGAAACATCTCGGCGGGGCAGTCGGCGCAGGTCAGCCAGACGCGGCGCTCCTCGTTCACCCGGTCGCTTTCGAGGCCGATGCGGATGATGGTGCCGTGGAACTCGGCCGAAGGCTGCGAGCGCAGCCGGATCGTGCCGGGCTGGCCGGGGGCAAGCTGGCCGGCGCGCTCCTCGTCGACATAGGCCTGGATCCAGACGGTGGCCGGGTCGATCAGGGTGAAGATCGCATCGCCGGCTTTCACTACCGTGCCCGGCTCCGCATGGCGCGCGACGATCAGCGCATCATAGGGCGCGACCAGCCGGTGGTGGGCGAGAAGGGCTTCCTCCTGCCGCAGCGCCGCCGCCGCATCAAGGCTCTGTGCCCGGATCACCGCCACATCTGCCTCGGCCACGGCCAGATCGGCGCGGGCCACATCCTCGTCACGTTGCGCTTCCTCGGCGCGCTGGACCGAGGCGATATCACGCTGCACCAACCCTTGCTGGCGGCGGTTCGCTGCCTCACGCTCGGCCAGAACGGCATGGGCGCGCATCACGGCTGCGGTGGCCTTGGCAAGATTGGCCTCGTTGGCTGTCACCGCTGCGCCGGCGCGGGCAACGCGCGCTTCCTGTTCGGCAGAGTGAAGGATGGCCAGTTCCTGCCCCTTCGCCACGCTGTCCCCGGCATCGGCGGCCAGCGAGGTCAGGGCGGCGCCCACCTCGAAGCCGACGCGGCTGAGGATCCGCGCCTCGACAGTGCCCAGCCCGTAGATGCGAAGGGCTACATCATGTTCGGGCTGAACGGCCGCCACCGTCAGCGGGCGTTCGGTGAAGAACAGAAAGCCGGCAGCGACGGCCGCCGCCAGAAGAACACCCGACAGCCAGAAGCGCCGCATCGTCTATTCTCCTTCAGCAGCCAAAAGCCCGCACTGCGCGTCGAACAGGCGCAGCCCCTCGGCACGCAAGTCGAAATCGCGGTCGCCGAGCGACCAGCGGATCGCCACGCCCTGCACCAGCGAGGTCAACAGCACTGCCGCATCCTCTGCGGCAATGTCGCCACGTAACACGCCGGCTTTCTGACCGGCTCTGACCTCGGTCGCCAGAAGGCCGTGGAAGGTCGTGAGCCTGCCGTGAAAGGTGGCGCGCAGCTCGGCGTTGGTGACGTTCAACTCACGCGAGAACAGCAGCATCGGCAGCGCGGGGGTCGCGTGGATCTGCGTGAACTGCGCGGAAATCAGCGCACGCAACCTGACAATCGGCGTGTCTCCGAGGCGCAATGCATCGTCCCAGGCCGTCGCCAGCCCCTCGGCCACATGCTCGGCCACCGCTTGCCACAGCGCGACCTTGGTCGGGAAGTGCCGGAACAGCGCAGCCTGCGTGACGCCGATCTGCGACGCGACCGCTCCTGTCGTCACCCGGTCCGGCCCGATCCTGTCGGCGAGGTCGAGCACGGTGGCCACGATCTCGGCCTTGCGAAGCTCCGCTGACTTGCGCACGGGGCACCTCGTTAGTTAGTGATCGGTCACAAACATACTTAGGCGGGCTCCTGCGATGCGTCAATCACGAGGCGTCATTTTCTGCATGCATTGATTGCCACGACACCGGGTCGCGGCGGGTTTGCCAGTTGCGTCTCCAGACCAGTTCGGCCTTCAGGGACTTGAAGAAACTTTCGACGGTCGAGTTATCATAGCAATTGCCTTTGCCGCTCATTGATGCCTTGAACCAGTTTTTGCGTAGAAGCTTCTGGTAGTCATGGGCGCAGTATTGCGCGCCGCGATCCGTGTGGTGAATACAGCCGGGTGGCGGTCGTCGCAGGGCAACAGCCATGTTCAGCGCCCTGATCGCCAGATCCTGCTTCATCCGGTTGCTGATGGCCCAGCCAATCACGCGCCTCGAGAACAGGTCGATGATGACGGCCAGATAAACCCAGCCCTCGCGCGTCCAGATGTAGGTGATGTCTCCCGCCCACTTCTAGCCCCCCGCCCGGGTGCAGCATAGGCTTGGCATACTATCAGGCTTGACATGCAGGATGGAAAGATGCGCAAGGGTGAGGAGAGGATTGCAAATGCCACGGGCAATGGACGCAAAGGACGACAGGGCGGGTGCTGCGCTGACGGATGCGGCCTGGTCCGATGTGCTGATTGCGGTGGATCGCACCTATGCCGAGCTGATCGAACATCAGGAGCGGCTTGAGGCCCAGAACCGCGAGCTTGAGGCGCTGCGCCAGTTCCTGTCCTCGGTCATCACCTCGGTTTCCGATGTGCTGATCGTGCTGGATCGCGACGGGCGGGTGGATGAGGTCAATGCCTCGACCTGTGTCTGCACCGGGCTGCCTGTCGCGGCCCTGGTCGGCCGGAGCGTGGCGGATCTGGTGCGCGAAGAGGATCGCGCGGGTCTTTCGGCCCTGATTGCGGAGATTGCGCGCACGCGGGCGCCGGGGCGGATGGAGCTTTCGCTTGTGAGTTCGCGCGAGCCGGCCCCGGTCGAGGCGGTCCTGTCGCCGCGCCTCGATGATCGCGGCCGGATCGAGGGGCTGGTGCTGACGGGGCGTCCGGTGGGGGAATTGCGCCGCGCCTATGCCCAGCTTGAACGCAGCCATGCCGAGATGAAGGCCGCTCAGGCGCAGCTGGTCCATGGCGAGAAGCTGGCTTCATTGGGGCGTTTGCTGGCCGGGGTGGCGCATGAGCTGAACAATCCGATCAGCTTTGTCTATGCCAATGCCCATGCGCTGGAACGCTATGCCGCCAAGTTCGAGACCTATTTCGACCGGGTTCAGGCCGGGGCCGACAGGGATGAACTGGTCCGCCTGCGGGAAGAATTGCGGCTGGACCGCGAGTTGCGCAACCTGCGCGAGGCGGTGCAGGGCGCGCGCGAGGGGGCCGAAAGGGTGCGCGATATCGTCGAGGATCTGCGCCGACTGTCCTCGGATGGGGGCGGAGAGATGGCGGCCTTCGATCTGGTCGAGACCGCCCGCACCGCCGCCTTCTGGATCATGCGCGGGGCAGGCCACAGCACCGTGCCCGAGATCAATGCCGAAGGGCCGGTGATGGTTCTGGGGCATACGGGCCATATTCAGCAGGTGGTGATGAATCTGGTGCAGAACGCGCTGGATGCGGTTTCGGAAACCGCAGCCCCGCAGATCGCCTTGCGGATCATGCGCGAGGAAGGCCGTGGCGTGCTGGAAATCCACGACAACGGGCCGGGCATCGACGAGGCAACGGCCGCAATGATCTTTGACCCGTTCTTTACCACGAAACCCGTGGGAAAAGGCACCGGACTTGGCCTGTCGATCAGCCTCAAGATCGCCGAGGATCATGGCGGCAGGCTGAGTTACAGCCCCGCCTCTGGTGGTGGGGCGCTGTTTCGGCTGGAGCTGCCGCTGGCAGGAGAGGGCGCATGAACATTCTGTGGCTGCAAAGCGCCGGTTGCGGTGGCTGCACCATGTCGCTGCTATGTGCCGAGGGGCCGAATGTCTTTGACCTGCTTGCCGGGGCGGGGCTGACCTTTCTGTGGCATCCGGCGCTGAGCCTTGAAAGCGGTGCCGAGGTGCGCGGGATTCTGGCCAGCCTTGTTTCGGGCGAGGTGCCGCTGGACATTCTCTGCGTCGAGGGCGCGATTGCACGCGGGCCGCGTGGCACCGGACGCTATCAAATCCTGTCGGGCACCGGGCGTCCGTTACTGGACTGGATGCGGGACCTGGCGCCGCTGGCGGCCCATGTGGTGGCGGTGGGCACCTGTGCGACCTATGGCGGCGTGACCACGGCAGGGGGCAACCCCTCGGATGCGGTGGGGGTGCAATATGACGGTGCCCATCCCGGCGGCGCCCTGCCGGCCACGTTCCGCGCCCGTGCCGGTCTGCCGGTCATCAATATCGCCGGCTGCCCGACCCATCCCGATTGGGTGACCGAGACGCTTCTGATGCTGGCGGCGGGCCGGCTGGGGGCCTCGGATCTGGATGCGCTTGGCCGGCCCCGGTTCTATGCCGATCATCTGGTCCATCATGCCTGCCCGAAGAACGAGTTCTACGAGTACAAGGCCAGCGCGCGCGCATTGTCGGAAATGGGCTGCATGATGGAGCATCTGGGCTGTATCGGCACACAGGCGGTGGGCGATTGCAATATCCGGCCCTGGAATGGTCAGGGCAGTTGCACACGCGGCGGATATCCCTGCATCAACTGCACCGCGCCGGAATTTGAAGAGCCGCGCCACCTGTTCACCGCCACGCCCAAGATCGCCGGCATTCCGGTTGGCCTGCCGACCGATATGCCCAAGGCCTGGTTCATGGCGCTGGCATCGCTGTCCAAGGCCGCCACGCCCGAGCGGATCGCGAAGAATGCCGTGGCCGATCGTATCGTCACCCCGCCGACGCTGAGAAAACCCCGATGAGCGGGGCAGGGGGCGAAACGGGGCAGGGGCAGTTGATCGTCGGCCCGTTCAACCGGGTCGAGGGCGATCTGGAGATCCGGCTGGACATCGCAGAGGGGCGAGTCAGCGCGGCGCGGATCAACTCGCCGCTTTATCGCGGGTTCGAGCGTATGCTGCCCGGCAAGGATCCGCGCGATGCGCTGACCATCGTGCCGCGGATTTGCGGCATCTGCTCGATCAGCCAGTCGGCGGCGGCGGCGCGGGCGCTGGCCATGGCGGTGGGCGAGGTCCCCGAACCGCAAGGAGAGCGGATGGCCGCGCTGATCCACGCGGTCGAGAATGTCTCGGACCATCTGACGCATTTCAGCCTGTTCTTCATGCCCGATTTCACCAGACCCCAATATCAGGCGCGGGGCTGGTATGATCGGGCGGTGGCCCGGTTCACGGCGATGGAGGGATCGGCCCTGAAACGCGCGGTCGAGGCGCGGGCGGGGTTGATGCATATCCTTGGGCTGATGGCCGGGAAATGGCCGCATACCCTGGCGATCCAGCCCGGCGGCGTGACGCGCGCCCCGTCCGAACGCGACCGGCTGCGTATTCTGGCCAGCCTGACGGCCTTTCGCCGCTATCTGGAGGATACGGTCTTTGGGGCAGCGGTCGAGGATTTCGCGGCCCTTTCCTCGGTCCCGGCGCTGATGGGATGGCAAGGGGGCGATGCCGGCCTGTTCCTGCGCATCGCCGCCGATCTGGATCTGGCGGATCTGGGGCGCGGCTCGGGGCGCTATCTGTCCTTTGGCGCCTATCCGCTGGAGGGCGGCCACGGCTTTGCCCCCGGCATCTGGGATGGCGGGGCGCAGCCTCTCGACATCGCGGCGATCAGCGAGGATTTGTCGCATAGCTGGATGCTGGGGCCTGCGGCGCATCCGGCCCAGGGTGTGACCGATCCCGACGAGGATATGCGCGACACCGCCTATAGCTGGTGCAAGGCCCCCAGACTGGCCGGACGCACCATGGAAACCGGCGCGCTGGCCCGGCAGGTGATCGACGGCCATCCGCTGGCGCTGGATCTGGTCCGCGATGGCGGCGGCGGGGTGCTGGCGCGGGTGGCGGGGCGTCTGCTGGAACTGGCGCGCAGTCAGGTTCTGATGGAGGATCTGGCGCGCGGGATCGTGCCCGAGGCCCGCTTCATGGCCGGCCCCCTGAAAATCAGCGATGGGATCGGCGAAGGGCTGGTCGAAGCCGCGCGCGGCGCGCTTGGCCATTGGCTGAGGATCGAAGGCGGGCGGATCGCCTCGTATCAGATCGTCGCTCCGACCACCTGGAACTTCAGCCCGCGCGATGCCGGCGGCGTGCCCGGTCCGGTCGAGGCGGCGCTTGAGGGGCTTGTGGTCCAGCCGGGCGAGACGACCCCGCTTGGCGTGCAGCATGTGGTGCGCAGCTTTGACCCCTGCATGGTCTGCACCGTGCATTGAGGAAGGAGTGCCCGCCGGACATGACTTTGCCGACCATGGAACAGGGCTTCGCCATCCGGGTGCGCGGGCAGGTGCAGGGGGTCGGCTTCCGGCCCTTTGTCTGGCGGCTGGCACGGGCGGCGGGGTTGCGCGGCGAAGTTCTGAACGATGCCGAAGGGGTCCTGATCCGTCTGGTCGCGCAGGATTGCGGCGATTTCATCGCGGCCTTGCGCGCGGATAGGCCGCCTCTGGCCAGAATCGACGCGATCGAGGCCGTGCCACAGGTTTTTGCCGCGATGCCCGAGGGGTTTTCCATCGCGGCCAGCGCGGGCACAGGCGCCGAAACGCGGGTCACGCCCGATGCCGCGACCTGCCCGGAATGCCGGGCCGAGATCTTAGCGCCCGGTAGGCGGCAGGGCTATGCCTTTACCAACTGCACCCATTGCGGGCCGCGCTATACGATCCTGCGCGAACTGCCCTATGACCGGGCGCGAACCACGATGGCGGGCTTTGATCTTTGCCCCGATTGCGCCGCCGAATATGCCGATCCCGCCGACCGCCGCTTTCACGCGCAGCCCATCGCCTGCCCGGCCTGCGGCCCAAACCTGTGGTATGAGGCCGGGGGAAAAGAGGTCGCGGGCGATCCTGTCGCATTGGCGGTGGCGGCGCTGAAGGCGGGGCAGGTCGTCGCGGTCAAGGGGCTGGGCGGCTTTCACCTTGCCTGCGATGCGGCCGATGCCAGGGCCGTTGCGCTGTTGCGGGCGCGCAAAAGGCGGCCGTCGAAGCCCTTTGCCCTGATGGGGACCGCGGCGATGATCCGCGCCCATGCGACGCCATCCGAGGCTTGCTGGCGATTGTTGCGCGACCCGGCGGCGCCGGTGGTGCTGGTGCCCGCCCGGGGCACATTGCCCGAGGATGTGGCGCCGGGGATGCGCGCGCTTGGCGTCATGCTGCCCTATACGCCGCTGCATCACCTGCTGATTGCCGCGTTCGGGGGGATGCTGGTGATGACCTCGGGCAATCTTTCGGGCGCCCCGCAGGTCACCGGCAATGACGAGGCGCGCAAGGCGCTGGCGCGCTTTGCCGATGGTTTCCTGATGCACAACCGCGAGATTGCGCGGCGGCTGGATGACGGGGTCGAGCGCGCCGATCCGCCAATGGTGATCCGCCGCGCCCGTGGGCGGGTGCCGGGCACGCTGCCCCTGCCGCCGGGGTTTGACGGAGCGCCTCGGGTGCTGGCCTTTGGTGGTCAGATGAAGGCGGCGATCTGCCTGACCAAGAACGGTCAGGCGATGGTGTCGCAGCATCTGGGCGATCTGGACGATGCCGAGACCGCGCTGGAATACGACCGCACGCTGTGCGATCTGGCGGCCCTGTTCGACCATGCCCCCGAACTGGCCGCCTGTGACCCGCATCCGGGCTATCGCGCGACGATCACCGCCGAAGGCGCAGGCCTGCCGCTGATCCGGGTCTGGCATCATCACGCGCATCTGGCCTCGTGTCTTGGCGATAATCTGTGGCCGCTGGACGGGGGCAGGGTGGCCGGGATCGTGATGGACGGCCTTGGCCTTGGACCGGATGGCACGATCTGGGGCGGAGAGCTGTTGCTGGGCGATTACACCGGGTTCGAGCGCCTCGCCCATCTGGCCCCCGCCCCCCTACCGGGCGGCGACCGCGCCAGCCGGGAGCCCTGGCGCAATGGGCTGGCCCGTCTGGATCAGGCGGGGCTTTCCGCCGTGGCGGACCGGCTGTTCCCCGACGCGCCCCGCGCCCTTTTGCGGCAGGCGGTCGGTGCGGGGGTGAATGCGCCGCGATCATCCTCGGCCGGGCGGCTGTTCGATGCCTTTGCGGCGCTGGCGGGCTTTGCCGGGGCGCAGAGCTACGAGGGCGAGGCCGCGATGCGGCTGGAGGCCATGGCGCGCCCTGCTGCGCCCTATCCCTTTGAATGCCGGGATGGGATCATCGACCCCGCGCCGATGTTGCGCGCCGCCGCGGCCGATCTGGCGGCCGGGCGCGATCGGGGCGATATGGCGGGGGCCTTTCATGCCGGGCTGGCGCGTGCCTTCTGTGCGCCGGCCCGCGCGCTGGTTCAGGGCGACCGGGCGCGGGCGGTGGCCCTGTCGGGCGGTGTGTTACAGAACGCATTCCTGTTGCGCGAATGTCTGGCGGCGCTGGACGGTCTGCCGGTCCTGCTGCATCGCCAGATCCCCGCCAATGACGGCGGGCTTGCTTTCGGTCAGGCGCTGGTTGCTGCGGCGCAGCACATGGCTGCGGCGAAAAGCTTGTAACCGGCGGGCGCGTCCTCTGGCTGAACCCTGACCATCCGGGCGACGCGGGATTTTCGGCAGCCGATTGAAAAGACGCCATAAAATTTGTTTCTCCATCTGCGACATTCTGTCATTGCCCTGCGCCCCCCTGCCTTGGCATGCCTTGAAAGACCACGCGAAGGTCCGCGCTGCCGGGCCGCCAGGCTGAGAGGAGGAGGACGTCTTGTCGCAAATCGAGACATTCTACGATGTCATGCGCCGGCAGGGGATCACCCGCCGCAGTTTCATGAAATATTGCTCGCTGACAGCGGCGGCGCTTGGCCTCGGCCCGGCTTTCGTGCCCAAAATCGCCCATGCGATGGAAACCAAGCCCCGCACACCGGTGATCTGGGTGCATGGTCTGGAATGCACCTGCTGTTCGGAAAGTTTCATCCGCTCGGCCCATCCGCTGGCCAAGGATGTCGTGCTGTCGATGATCAGCCTTGATTACGACGATACGCTGATGGCCGCCGCCGGCCATGCCGCCGAGGCCGCCTTCGAGGACACCATCCAGAAATACAAGGGCCAGTATATCCTTGCCGTCGAGGGTAACCCGCCGCTGAACGAAGACGGGATGTATTGCATCACCGGCGGCAAGCCATTTGTCGAAAAGCTGCGCCATGCGGCCAGGGACGCCAAGGCGATCATTTCTTGGGGGGCCTGCGCGTCCTATGGCTGCGTTCAGGCCGCCGCGCCGAACCCGACGCGGGCGACGCCGGTCCACAAGGTCATTCTGGACAAGCCGATCATCAAGGTGCCGGGCTGCCCGCCCATCGCCGAGGTGATGACCGGCGTCATCACCTATATGCTGACCTTCGACCGCATGCCCGAGCTTGACCGCCAGGGCCGGCCAAAGATGTTCTACAGCCAGCGCATCCACGACAAATGCTATCGCCGCCCGCATTTCGATGCCGGCCAGTTCGTCGAGCATTGGGACGACGAAAACGCCAAGAAGGGCTATTGCCTTTACAAGATGGGGTGCAAGGGCCCGACCACCTATAACGCCTGCTCGACCGTGCGCTGGAACGAGGGCGTTTCGTTCCCGATCCAGTCGGGCCATGGCTGCATCGGCTGCTCGGAAGACGGGTTCTGGGATCAGGGTTCGTTCTATGACCGGCTGACCAATATCAAGGCCTTCGGGGTCGAGGCCAATGCCGACAAGCTGGGTGGTATCGCGGCGGGTGCGGTCGGTGGGGCCGTTGCGGTCCATGCCGCGATTTCGGCGCTGAAACGGGCGCAGAAAAAGACCCAGGACAAGGTGGAGGCCTAGGCCATGACGATCAATACGCCGAATGGCTTTACCCTCGACAATTCCGGGCGCCGCATCGTGGTGGACCCGGTCACCCGGATCGAAGGGCATATGCGCTGCGAGGTCAACGTGGATGATCAGGGTGTCATCCGCAATGCGGTCTCGACCGGCACGATGTGGCGCGGGCTGGAGGTCATCCTGAAAGGGCGCGATCCGCGTGACGCCTGGGCCTTTGTCGAACGGATCTGCGGCGTCTGCACCGGCACACATGCGCTGACCTCGGTACGCGCGGTCGAAGATGCGCTTGGGATCATGATCCCCGACAATGCCAATTCGATCCGTAACATGATGCAGCTGGCGCTGGAGATCCACGATCATGTCGTGCATTTCTATCATCTGCATGCGCTGGACTGGGTGAACCCGGTCAATGCCCTGCGCGCCGACCCCAAGGCGACCAGTGAATTGCAGCAGATGGTCTCGCCCTCACATCCGATGTCATCGCCGGGCTATTTCCGCGATGTGCAGAACCGGCTGAAGAAATTCGTCGAATCCGGGCAACTGGGGCTGTTCAAGAACGGCTATTGGGACAATCCGGCCTATCTTTTGCCGCCCGAAGCCGATCTGATGGCGACGACGCACTATCTGGAAGCACTTGATCTACAAAAGGAAATTGTCAAGGTTCACACGATCTTTGGCGGCAAGAACCCGCATCCGAACTGGCTGGTGGGCGGGGTGCCATGCCCGATCAATATCGACGGCACCGGATCTGTCGGCGCGATCAATATGGAGCGGCTGAACCTCGTCTCCTCGATCATCGATCTGTGCGACGAGTTCAACAAGAACGTCTATATTCCCGATGTGATCGCCATCGGCGGCTTTTACAAAAGCTGGCTTTACGGGGGCGGGCTGTCGTCGCAGGCGGTCATGGCCTATGGCGACATTCCCGAGAACCCGAATGACTTTTCGCCCGAGCAACTGCATTTGCCGCGCGGCGCGATCATCAACGGCAATCTCAACGTGGTGCATGACGTCGATCCGCGCGACCCCGAGCAGGTGCAGGAATTCGTCGACCATTCCTGGTATTCCTATGGCGAGCCGGGCCGCGGCCTGCATCCCTGGGATGGTGAAACCAATCCGAAATTCGAGCTGGGGCCGAACCACAAGGGCACGAAAACCCGCATCGAACAGCTGGATGAATCCGCGAAATATTCCTGGATCAAGGCGCCGCGCTGGCGAGGTCACGCGATGGAGGTCGGCCCGCTTGCGCGCTATATCATCGGCTACGCCAAGGGGCATGAGGACATCAAAAATCAGGTCGATGGCCTGTTGAGAACCATGGATTTGCCCTTCGAGGCGCTGTTCTCGACTCTGGGCCGCACGGCGGCGCGGGCGCTTGAATCGGAATATTGCGGGCGCCTGCAACGGCATTTCTTCGACAAGATGGTGCGGAACATCAAGAATGGCGATCAAAGCACCGCCAATGTCGAGAAATGGGATCCTTCGACCTGGCCGAAAGAGGCCAAGGGCGTCGGCATGACCGAGGCACCGCGCGGCGCGCTTGGCCACTGGATCCGCATCAAGGACGGCCGGATCGAGAATTACCAATGCGTGGTGCCGACCACCTGGAATGGCTCGCCCCGCGACAGCCAGGGCAATATCGGTGCCTTCGAGGCCAGCCTGATGAACACGCCCATGGAGCGCCCGGATGAGCCGGTCGAAATCCTGCGGACGCTGCACAGTTTCGACCCCTGCCTGGCCTGCTCTACCCATGTCATGTCACCGGATGGTGACGAGCTTGCCGCCGTCAAAATTCGCTGAGAAAGGGACGATCCAATGAAAAAACTGATGCTGGCCGCGCTGGCCGCACTCATGGGCTCACCCGTTCTGGCCCATACCGGGGTGGGAGAGACCTCGGGCTTCATGGCCGGACTCTCGCATCCAATCTTTGGGCCGGACCACCTGCTGGCGATGCTGGCTGTGGGGCTTTGGTCGGGCTTCGTGCTGCCGCATCGCTTCTGGCTGGGGGCGGCGACCTTCATGGGCGCGATGGCCGTGGGGGCGTTGATTTCGTGGGCAGGGATTCCGATTCCGATGGTGGAAAGCTGGATCGTGCTGTCGGTCGTGGCCTTCGGTCTTCTGACGGCGTTCTCGCGCCGCGGGCAATCTGACCAGATCACCTTCGCCTCGCTGGCAGCGATCGCCCTTTTCGCCATATGCCACGGTCATGCCCACGCGACCGAGGCCCACGGCAATGCCGCAGCTTATATGATCGGCTTCCTGATCTCGACGGCGGCGCTGCATATCGTCGGCATTTTCATCGCCCGCACGATCTCGAACGCCACGGCGGCCAGAATGGTGCAGGCGGCAACCGGCACCGGGATCGCTGTGGCGGGCCTTGCCCTGATGGCCGCCGGGTGATGCCATGAGCGACATCCATCCCGGCGATGACCATATCTTCGAGGGCCGCCCTCTGGGCGCCCCCCATCAGGTTACCCGGCAAACCTCGGTCTATGTCTATGAGGCGCCGGTTCGCATCTGGCACTGGATCAACGCGGCCTGCATCATGGTCTTGTGCGTGACCGGCTGGCTTATCGGCAGCCCGCCGCCTTCGATGCAGATCGCCGAAGCCTATGACCAGTTCGTCTTCGGCTATATCCGCTTTGCCCATTTCGCGGCCGCGATGATCCTGACGGTCGGCTTTTTCGGCCGTCTCTACTGGGCGCTGATCGGCAATCACCATGCAAAGCAGCTTTTCTATGTGCCGATCTTCTCGCGCCGGTTCTGGGCAGAGCTGCTGTTCGAGCTGCGCTGGTATTTCTTTCTGGAAAAAGAGCCAGAGAAATATGTCGGCCACAACCCGTTGGCGCAGCTTGCGATGTTTCTGTTCATGACGGTCGGTCTGACTTTCATGATCGTCACCGGATTTGCGCTTTATGCCGAAGGGGCGGGCAAGGACAGCATGTTCCATGCCGTCTTCGGCTGGGTTCAGGACCTTGTTCAGAACACCCAGCGCCTGCACACGCTGCACCATATCGGCATGTGGTGGATCGTGATCTTCATGATCATCCATATCTATGTGGCGATCCGCGAAGACATCATGTCGCGCCAGTCGATGGTCTCGACGATGATCTCGGGGCACCGCACCTTCAAGGATGATCGCCCCGACTGAACGCGGCTGGCGGCAACTGGAAGGATCGTTTCCGGTTTCAGGACAAGTCGGCAGGTCACTTGCCGCACCATATCCAGAAATCCCGCCCGCATTGGTGGGATTTCATTTTTATATCATCATCTTGCAAGGAATTTCGAGGGTTGCGACTTTTTGTCTCTGCTTTCGGAACTGGTGGCTATACTTTCGGCTCATAGGGGTGGGGCACATGACCGCACCGCCTGCCAGCAATGCTTCGGGGAGGGGGCAGATGCCAGCGGAAGCGCCTGCAAATATCCTTGTTCTGGGGATCGGCAATGTGCTTTGGGCCGATGAGGGCTTCGGGGTGCGCTGCGTCGAAGAGATGGCCGCGCGCCATGCCTTGCCCGAACGGGTGAGGCTGCTTGATGGCGGCACGCAGGGGCTTTATCTGCTGCCCTTCCTTGAAGAGGCTGACGCGCTGATCGTCTTTGACGCGGTGGATTACGGCCTGCCTCCCGGCACACTGAAACTGGTCGAAGGGGCAGAGGTTCCGGCCTTTCTGGGCGCCAAAAAAATGAGCCTGCACCAGACCGGCTTTCAAGAGGTGATCGCCACCGCCCAGCTGCTGGGGCGTTGCCCGGCGCAGCTGATGCTGATCGGCTGCCAGCCGGTCGAACTGGAGGATTACGGAGGAGGGCTCCGCCCCGAAGTGGCCGCGCAGATCGACCCTGCCATCGGGATTGCGCTGGCGAAGCTGGCCGAATGGGGCGTTCAGGCCGGCGAGGGTGCGACCTCGGGCCAGCTTGCGGATCCGGCGATCCGGCGCGAGGCCTATGAGACGGGCCGCCCCGCCGCCTCTGATGCCTGCCGCGAGGGCGATGCGCGCTTTTTCCCGGGGGCCGGCTGATGTGCATGGGCATCCCGATGCGGCTGGCGCAGGTCGACGGCATCGCCGGGCAAAGCGAGGGCGGCGATCTGATCGACCTCAGCCTGACCGCCGATGCGCAAGCCGGCGACTGGGTGCTGACCTTCCTCGGCACGGCGCATGAGGTGATCGACGCTGACCGCGCCGCACGGATCGCGGCGGCATTGCAGGGGTTGCGGGCGGTCATGGCGGGGGGCGACGCTTCGGGCGCCTTTGCCGATCTCGAGGGTCGCACCCCGGCGCTTCCGTCCCATCTTCAGGCGGCGCTGGCCGCAGGCCGCAAAACGGGTTGACCCATGCATGACCATTCCCACGACATTCTGCACAGCCCCGGCGGGGGCGCCCTGCACCCGCTGCTGGCGCGGCTGGAGGCCGAATTCGGCTGGCCACGCCTGCATTCGCTGCATGACGTCGCAGAGTTTACAGCCCGCCCCGGTCTGCATTGCCTGTTCGTTCCGGGCGACCCCGCCCGCAATCTGGAGACGGTGGACGCGGCGGTGATCCTGCCGGAACTGCGCATGGCCTTTCAGAACGCCTTTGATTGCGCCGTGGTGGATGACGCCATCGAAGCAACGGTCCGCGAAACCCACAGGGCGCTGAAAACGCCGGGTTTTCTGTTCTTCCGCGATGCCTCTTATCTTGGCTCGATCGAGAAGATCCGCGACTGGAACGATTACATCGCCCGCACCCGCCACATCCTCTCCCTCCCGGGTTGAAAGGCAAAGACAATGGCCCAGAATTTTCACCTGCCCCCTGTTGGTTTCGGCCCCGGATCGCAGCCTGACGATGGCGAGGGCTTGGAATGGCTGCCGCTGCCTTCCGGGATGCGCACCTATGACATGCATCTGCCCGAGGTCGGGAATGTCGCGCCTCTGGCGCCCGCGCTGGCGATGCTGGCCGAAATCGCCGCGGCCTGCGATCGTGTGGCCCAGGGGGCGGCGCCGGTGTCGTTCGATCTGTCCGCGCTGGATGCGGCCAACCGGGCGCTGATGGCGGAAACGCTGGGTCAGGGCGAGGTGTCGCTGCGCGTGCGCGGCGTGCCGGCGGTGGCCGTGCAGGAAAGCGTCTTTGCCGGGGTCTGGGTGCTGAAGGCCGAGGGGATCGACCGGGTCGAGGTCGCGCCTGTGCCGCAGCTTGCCCTGACGCGGGCGTTCCATGCGCAGCGCCCGGCGATCGGGGCCCTGGCCCCGCGCGCGCCGGGGGTGGTGAACGCCCCTGCCTTGCTGGCTGAACTGATGGACAAATCCCTGTCATGGCGCAGCCCCGGTGATCTGCATGTGGTGAACCTGACCCTGCTTCCGCATACCGAAGAGGATCTGCTCTGGCTCGATCAGGCTCTGGGCGAGGGGTCGGTGACCATCCTGTCGCGCGGCTATGGCAATTGCCGCATCACCGCGACCGCGCAGGATCGTCTGTGGCGGGTGCAGTTCTTCAACTCGATGGATGTGCTGATCCTCGATACCTTCGAGGTGACCGCCATGCCCGAGGTGGTGCTGGCCGCGGCCGAGGATCTGGCGGACAGCGCGGGCCGCATTCGTGAAGTGCTGGGGGCGATCCGATGAGCGTCGAGACCGCACGGGGCGGGTTCGAGGGGTCTTATCTGGGCGCCAATGACCGGATCAGCCCGCAGGCGATCATGGAATGCAAGATCTGCTGGACCAGCTATGACCCGGCCGAGGGGGATGAATACCGGCAGGTTCTGCCCGGCACGCCGTTCGCGGCCTTGCCCGCCGACTGGAAATGTCCCGGCTGCGACGCGCCGAAGGAACAGTTCATCGTGCGCGAGGATCCCGGCTCTGACGAGATGCGGATCGCGGCCGAGATCGAGCGGCGCTGCGCCCGGCTGGTCGCCGACTTCCGCGAGGTCTTCAACGCAAAGATGCGCGACGTGCCGATCATCAATCAGGCGCTGCATGTCGAGGCGCTGGCCTTTCGTCCCTGGCAGGGCGGCTTTCTGGGGGTGCTGATCGCGCCCTGGTTCATGAACCTGATCTGGCTGCCGGGCGAGGATCAGGACTGGTCGGCCCTGAAGGCGGGCGAGAAAGAGGTGGTCGCCTTTCCCTCGGGCGAATATGAATTCATCCATAACAGCCGTGAGATGACCGGCCC
Organism: Paracoccus sp. J55; assembly: GCF_000513975.1. Classification (NCBI taxonomy): domain Bacteria; kingdom Pseudomonadati; phylum Pseudomonadota; class Alphaproteobacteria; order Rhodobacterales; family Paracoccaceae; genus Paracoccus; species Paracoccus sp. J55. The sequence continues at coordinate 22,053 of NZ_AZVA01000029.1, read as the reverse complement.
TTACAAGGCCTGTTCGCTGTTCTCGCCGATGGCAGATTTCACCAGCCAGTTGCAGGCCGTCGATGTCGCGCGCGCGGTGATGGTCGAGCTGTTCAAACCCGAAAACCGCGACGGGACCGACCGCGCCGCCGAGATTCGCGCCGCCCGCGAGGCCGAGCTTGCGCCGCCGCCCGAGGCCGCATCCGAGGCCGGACCGGCATCGGATGCACCGATCCCCGATCCGCGCCCCACGCGCCGGGCGCTGCTGACCGGCGGGCTGGCCGCTGCTCCGGCAGAGGGCGACGATCCGGAGATATCCGGGGGCGTGGAATGATCTCTGCCGCCGTCAGCTTTCGCCTTTTGCCCCGCGACGGAGGGCTTGCCCTTGCGCAGGGGACGCAGGCGGGGCTGGCGGTGGATGCGCTGATGACGGGGCGCAGGGTGGATGAGGTCAGGCAGATGCTACCTGCCCTGTTCGGCCTGTGCCGGTCCGTGCAGGAATGGGCTATGGCGCTGGCGCTTGGGCTGCCGCTGCCGCCCCTGGACGATCTGCGCCGCGACATGATCCGCGACCATCTGGCCAGGCTGTGCCTGCATCTGCCGCCGCAGCTTGGGCTTGCGCCCCTGGCGTTGCCGCAGGGCTGGCAGGCGGGGGGGCGCGCGCTGCGGGTGGCGCTTTTCGGGCAGGATGGCCTGCCCGGACCCGGTGATCTGGCCGCATGGAGCGCGGGCCCCGCGCCGTTTGCGCGCCTTGTCGCGGCGGTTCAGGGGCATTTCGCGCCGGGCGAGGCGGTCAGCGATCTGCCGGCGATGACGGATCCGTTCGGCCACGGCCCTGTCGAGAACAGCCTTGCCACACGCCATGCCGGACATCCGCTGCTGATGGCGGTGCGGGGCGCATATGGTCACGGGCCTCTGGTGCATCTGCTGGCCCGGCTGGTCGATCTCGACGCCCTGTCGCGCGGGGCTTTCCCGCCGCCCCGCCGGATGGCACAAGGGGCGGCGCTGGTGCCCTGTTCGCGTGGTCTCTGCGCGCTTGAACTGCGCGCGGCCGGCGGCATCGTGACCCGCTTTTCGCGCCGCACACCCACCGATCACCTGCTGATGCCGGGCGGGCTGCTGGCGGCCAGCCTTGCGACACTTCCGCCGCACAAGGCGGATCGGGCGCCTTTGCTTGCCATGATCCTTGATCCCTGTATCCCTCTGCATCTGGAGGCCGGACCCCATGCATGAGATGTCGCTTTGCGAAGGGATCCGCGGCATTGTCGAGGATCAGGCCCGCAGCCACGGTTTTTCCCGCGTGACCCGGATGCGGCTGGAAGTCGGGCGCTTTGCCGGGGTGGAAAAGGCCGCGCTGAGCTTTGCCTTTGACGTGGTCATGCGCGGCAGCCCGGCCGAGGGCGCGGCCCTGGAAATGATCGACCTGCCGGGCCGGGCAATGTGTTTCGACTGTGCCGAACAGGTGGAATTGGACGACCGCCTGTCGCCCTGCCCCCTCTGTGGCGGTGGCAGGCTGATGCCCGAGACGGGGGACGAAATGCGGATCAGGGATATGGAGGTGATCTGATGTGTGGGATTTGCGGTTGCGGCAGCACGGTGACGGTGGACGGGCGCGAGATCAGCCATGACGAGGCACACCGGCTGGGCCTGGCCCATGAGCACGCGCAGGATCACAGCCATGGCCACGGGCACAGCCATGCCGCGAATGGTCACGCGCATGACCATGGTTCCGGCGATCACCACCACCATCATCATCACGACCATGCGCCGGGCCATGGTCACCATCACGACTACGGCGCGGGCGCGGCGGGTCTGTCGGTGCCGGGCCTGACCCAGCAGCGGCTGATCGAGGTCGAGACCTCGCTTCTGGCCCGCAATGACGGGTTGGCTGCGGGCAACCGGCGGGTGCTTTCGGCGCTGCGAGCCTTTGCGGTCAACCTTGTCTCATCGCCCGGTTCGGGCAAGACCACGTTGCTGTGCCGGACCATCTCGATGCTGGAAGGCCAACCGCTGGCGGTGATCGAGGGCGACCAGCAGACCGAGAACGATGCCGACCGGATCCGCGCCACCGGCGCGCGGGCGGTGCAGGTCAATACCGGCAAGGGCTGCCATCTGGATGCGCAGATGGTGGGCGGTGCGATGGATGCGCTGCGGCTGGAACCGGCCTCGCTGCTGTTCATCGAAAATGTCGGCAATCTGGTCTGCCCCGCGGCTTTTGATCTGGGCGAGGATGCCAAGGTCGCGATCCTGTCGGTGACCGAGGGTGAAGACAAGCCCTTGAAATACCCGGATATGTTTACGGCCGCAAGGCTTGCCATCCTGAACAAGATCGACCTTGCCCCCCATTGCGATGCCGATCCCGAGGTCTATGAGGCCAATCTGCGGCGGGTGAACCCCGGCATAGACATCCTGCGCCTTTCGGCCCGCACCGGCGAGGGGATGCAGGCCTGGATCGACTGGCTGCGCGCCGGTCTGGCGACAAAGGCCTGAGCCATGCCCACGCCGCGCCCCTTTGTCCTGCTGGTGGATGACGAGCCGCATTCGCTTTCGGCGATGCGCATGGCGCTTGAGGATGAGTTCGAAATCCTGACCGCCCCGGACGCCGCCGCCGCCGCCCGGCTGATGGAAGAGGAATGGGTGCAGGTGGTGGTCTGCGACCAGCGGATGCCCGGCCAGACCGGGGTGGAGTTCCTGACCGGGCTGCGCGAGCGCTGGCCGGAAACGGTGCGGCTTCTGATAACTGGCTATACCGATCCGTCGGCCATCGTCGATGCGATCAATCTCGCCGGCATCCATCAGTTTATCGCCAAGCCATGGCATCCCGACCAGTTGCTGATGGCGGTGCGCAATGCGGCGCAACTTTTCCATCTCGCGCGCGAGAATGAACGTCTGGCGCTGGAAATGCGCCGTCTTGCCTCGACCTCCGAGAGCCGGCTGGAAAAGCGGCGGCGGGCGCTGCGTCAGGAGCAGGGCTTCGACAGCGTGCTGCGTGCGCCCAACTCGCCGATGAACGGCACCGTTGACGCGGCTCGGCAATGTGCGGCCTTCGATGTCCCGGTGCTGCTGACGGGCGAGCAGGGCACGGGCAAGGAACAGCTTGCGCAGGCGATGCATCTGGCCTCACTCAGGGCTGACCGGCCCTTTTACGCGCTGGATCTGACCGGAATGCCCGATGAACTGGTCATGATCGAACTGCTGGGCGCGCGGCGCGGGGCGGTGGCTGGAGGAACCAGCCGGATCGGCCTGATTCAAAAGGCGGATCGCGGGACGCTTTATCTGTCGGGGATCGAGACCATCACGCCCGAATTGCAGCTTGTGCTTTTGCGGATCCTGTCGGGGCGCGGCTTCACGCCGGTCGGCGGGCAAGAGACGCTGACCAGCAACCTGCGCCTGATCGCCGGGGCCGGCACGGATTTGGCGGCGCTGGTGGCCGAAGGGCGATTCCGTCCCGACCTCTATTACGCTTTGGCGGTGGCCGAGATTGCGGTGCCGCCCCTGCGCGCGCGACGCAGCGATATCGCCATGCTGGCCCAGCACATTCTGGCCGAACTGGCTGCCCGCCACGGCAAGCCGGTGCATGGTTTTGACGGACGCGCGCTGGAGTTTCTGGAGAACTATGACTGGCTTGGCAATTTGCGCGAGTTGTCGAATGAGATCACCCGGATGCTGATCCTTGCGCAAGACAGCGTTCTGGGTGCCGATTTGATCTCTCGCCGGATCCTTCAGGGGCCGCCGGGTGAAGACGGCGCCGGCCGCCTGACCCAAGCGGTGCTTGTCGGAGACGGCAGCCTGAAAGAGCGGGTCGAACTGATCGAAATGCGCATCCTGCGCGAGACGCTGACCCGCCACCGCTGGAACAAAAGCCGCGCGGCGGCCGAACTGGGTGTGTCGCGGGTGGGCCTGCGCGCCAAGCTGGACCGCTATGGCGTCAAGGATCCGGCCGAGCGTCATGCCACCCCGGAAGAGGAGGAATAGCCATGTGTCTGGGAATCCCGGGCCGCATCACAGCCATGACCGATCCTGCGCGGATGATGGCCGTGGCCGAGATCTCGGGTGTGCGCCGCGAGGTCAATATCGCCTGCGTGGCCGAAGGGCTGCCTGAGGGGTTGATCGGCCGATGGGTGCTGATCCATGTCGGTTTCGCCATGAGCCTGATCGACGAGGACGAGGCGGCGCGCACGCTGGCCGCGTTGCATGAACTGGGCGAGGCGCAAGAGGCGCTTGAACAGATGGCCGAAGCCGACCGGGAGATGGCACGATGAAATTTGCCTCGGAATTCCGCGATCCCAAGGCAGCGCGCGCGTTGCTGGCCGCGATTGCATGCCGCGCCGACCAGATCGGCGCCAGCCGCGAAAAGCCGGTGCATATCATGGAGATCTGCGGCGGCCACACCCATTCGATCTTTCGCTATGGTCTGGACAAGCTGGTGCATGAGGGCGTGGAATTCATCCACGGCCCCGGTTGTCCGGTCTGCGTTCTGCCGCGTGCGCGGATCGACGAATCCATCCAGATCGCCAGGCGTCCGGCCGTCATCTTCACCACCTTTGGCGATGCGATGCGGGTGCCGGGCCGGTCGCAATCGCTGTTGCAGGCGCGGGCGGCGGGGGCGGATATCCGCATGGTCTATTCGCCGCTGGATGCCCTGGCTCTGGCCCGGAAATACCCCGAACGCGACGTGGTGTTCTTTGGTCTGGGCTTCGAGACGACGACTCCTTCGACTGCGCTGGCCATCCAGCAGGCCGCGCGGGAAGGGTTGGGCAATTTCAGCGTCTTCTGCAACCATATCACCGTGCCCGAACCCATCCACGCCCTGCTGAAGGATCCGCATATGGTGCTGGACGGGTTCATCGGGCCGGGTCATGTCTCGATGGTCATCGGGGTGCATCCCTATGATTTCATTGCCCGGGATTTCCAGAAACCGCTTGTCGTCGCAGGGTTCGAGCCGACCGATCTTCTGCAATCGGTGCTGATGGTGCTGGACCAGATTGCCGAAGGGCGCGCCGAGGTCGAAAACCAATATGCCCGCGTGGTCCCCGATGAGGGCAATCCGGTCAGTCTGGCCGCCATTGCCGATGTCTATGAACGGCGCCCCAGCTTTGAATGGCGTGGCCTCGGCGAGATCGACGCCAGCGGATTGCGCATCCGCCCGAAATACGCAGCCTTCGACGCCGAGGAAAAATTCGGCATCGGCTATGCGGTGGCGCGCAACCCGGCGCCGGAACCCGAGGGCTGCGCCTGTGGCGCCGTCATGACGGGGCGGGTCAAACCTACGGCCTGCCCGCATTTCGGCAAGGGCTGCACGCCAGAGATGCCGCTGGGGGCGCTGATGGTCAGCTCGGAAGGGGCCTGTGCGGCCTATTGGCAATATGGCGGTGCGCGGGTTGCAGCGGAATAGGGCGGGCAGAACATGAACGCAATGGCTTTTGGAACCCTGCGCGACAGCCATGTGACCCTGTCGCATGGCGGTGGCGGCAAGGCGATGAGTGATCTGATCGATGCCGTCTTTTTCCCCGCCTTCGGTGCCGGATCGGGTGAGGATCAGGCGCGGCTGACGGCGGATGCGCTGCGTGAACCCGGCGCGCGGCTGGCCTTCACCACCGACAGTTTCGTGGTCACGCCGCTGGAATTTCCCGGCGGCGATATCGGCAAGCTGGCGGTCTGCGGCACGGTGAACGATCTGGCTGTTGGCGGGGCGCGGCCGCTGTGGCTGTCGGCGGCTTTCATTATCGAGGAAGGCTGCGAGATCGCGCTGTTGCAACGCGTGGTCACCTCGATGGCGCGCGAGGCGGCGCTGGCGAGGGTGCAGATCGTGACCGGCGACACCAAGGTCGTCGGGCGCGGATCCGCGGATGGGCTGTTCGTCACGACCTCGGGCGTCGGCGTGATCCCGGCAGGTCGCGATCTGGCTGCGGCGCGGATCAGGCCGGGCGATGTCGTGCTGGTCAATGGCGTGCTGGGCGATCACGGCGCGGCCATTCTGGCGGCGCGCGGCGATCTGGCGCTGTCGACGGATCTGGTCTCGGACTGTCAGGGGCTTGGGCATCTGATGGAGGCGGTGCTGGCCGCCGCCCCCGGCACCCGCGCCGCCCGCGATGCGACCCGCGGAGGGCTTGCCGCGGCGCTGAATGAAATGGCGCTGGCGGCAGGATGCGGCATCGAGATCAGGGAAGATGCGCTGCCCCTGCGCCCCGAGGTGCGCGGGGTCTGCGAGATTCTTGGCCTTGATCCGCTCTATCTGGCCAATGAGGGAACCATGGTCCTGTTCGTGCCCGAGGCCGAGGCTGAGGCCGCGCTAACCGCGATGCGTTCCCGCCCCGAAGGGCAGGGCGCCGCAATCATCGGCCGCGCTGTGGCCGCATCCGAGGGAGGCGCCCATACGGCCCGTGTGCAGATGGTGACCTCCTTCGGCGGGCGCCGCATCGTCGACCGCCTTGTGGGCGAACAGCTGCCGCGGATCTGCTGAAACGGACCCTTGCCGCCTTTGCGTGACCTCAGCAGTCCGAATGGGGCAAGCGCGGCCTCGGTGCCTCATTTGATCGGGCATGGGCGTCAGTCGCGACCTTGCCGTAGGCTTTGGTCTACGGGGGCGGGGTGACCTGCCCCGGGATTTTTCCTCCAGATGCGATTAGAGTCCGGCCCAACTTGAGGACGGACAATGAAGCGAACGAGATTCACGGACGAACAGATCATCGGCATCCTGGCAGAGCANGAGGCAGGCGCGAAGTGCGCTGACCTGTGCCGNAAGCACGGCATGTCGGAAGGCACCTTCTACAACTGGAAGGCCAAGTTCGGCGGCATGACGGTGTCGGAGGCGAAGCGGCTGAAGGGGCTCGAGGATGAGAACGCCAAGCTGAAGAAGCTGCTGGCCGAGCAGATGCTGGATCTGGCGGCGATGAAGGACCTGGTTGCAAAAAAGTGGTAGGGCCCGCCGTGAAGCGTGAAGCCGTTGCGTATCTTCGGGCCGAGCATGGCCTCTCGGAACGGCGGGCCTGTCACATCGTCGGCGCGGATCGAACGATGATCCGCTATCGATCCCGACGCGCGCCGGATACGGCGTTACGCGGTCGGTTGCGGGACTTGGCCAACGAGCGCCGGCGGTTCGGTTACCGGCGCTTGTTCGTATTGCTGCGCCGCGAGGGCGAGCCCTCGGGGATCAATCGGATCTATCGGCTCTACCGCGAAGAAGGGCTGACGGTGCGCAAGCGGAAGGCGCGGCGCAAGGCGGTCGGAACACGGGCCCCTATCCTGGTCGAGGCGCGGCCCAATGCACGCTGGTCGCTGGATTTCGTCCATGACCAGTTCGATTGCGGGCGAAGATTCCGGGTGCTGAACATCGTCGATGACGTGACCCGGGAATGTTTGGCGGCGATCCCGGACACCTCAATCTCGGGGCGGCGCGTGGCACGAGAACTGGCCGCCCTGATCGAACGCCGCGGAAAGCCCGGGATGATCGTCTCTGACAACGGCACCGAACTGACCAGTAACGCGATCTTAACCTTTGCCGCCGATCGCGACATTGAGTGGCATTACATCGCCCCGGGCAAGCCGATGCAAAACGGATTTGTGGAAAGTTTCAACGGGCGGATGCGGGACGAGCTGCTCAACGAGACCATGTTCCGCAACTTGGCCCATGCCCGTATCGTGATCGCCGCCTGGGCTGCCGACTACAACACCGAACGCCCGCACTCGGCCTTGGACTACCAGACCCCGGCTGACTACGCGCGGACCCTGACCGCCGCAATCGCCCGCCCCGCTGCGCGAGATGAAAGCTCCGCGCGTCGGGCGATTGCTCAACCTGCGCCAATTGGCGTAAACACTAACCGGGCTCCGGTCGCGGCTGGATGAAAGTTCAGGGGCAGGTCAGGATCGCCGCACTGGGCGGGGAGCCGACACGCGGCGGTGCGGCATAGCGGTGGCGACGACGACGGCAAAGCGGCCGTTCAAGCATGGCATAGCGGGGCGTCGTTTCATGTGTGCAGTACAACCTTCTCCAAGATGCCTTTGATCCAGTTTTGCATGTCGTTGGAGAATTGAATATTCTGAAGAATCCATTGAATCCGGTATGCAACTTCTGCTGCATCTTCTTTGCTGGACTTGGCGTGCAGTTCGGCTCTATCCAGATACATTGGCAAGATGGAGTTGCCAAATCCACCATGGCGCACCGAAATTGATCGTGGTGGATTTTTGGAAATGTCTTCCGAATTTCTCTTGAAGTTAAGATTCCAAGAATAGAGAGCATCCTCGAAGTTCACCCCCATGACGCTGAAGTCGACTTTAGGGATCGTGATGGGCCGTGGTTGGTAGTCTTTCCTGTTAGAAATCACATACCCAATCGTCTTCCCATTCAGATCCGGTATTGATTCATCCATCCAGTCGGTGCCGATTACCCAACTCATTCCCACCGATCTACGCCGCAGTTCCCAAACAAGCTTATCCAGAACGAAAATGTCCCATCCATCATTCTGATATGATGTTAGACCGTAGCGATTAGCGGGATCACCGAAGGTCTCAAGTTTTTCCATCATTTTGGGAAGCGGTTGATCGGTCCACAGATCCGGGTTCAGCTCCTCAGGCTTTTCAAGGGAATGTACGCCAAGATCACCGAGGATGGCGTTCAGATTTGTTAGCAGTTTTCCAAGTTTATGAGAGTATCCATGTGAAGTCGCTCCATTGGCAACGATGGCTGCCTTCAGGTACTTCTCAACGGCTTGGGCCGACTGCCAGAAAAATTCGGTATGCAGTCCGGTTGCCCTGCAGAACCTGGCATGGATATAGTTATAATCACCGGGTTTTACGAACGAGTGCTTTGTGACTGACGCATAAAATCTAATCCTATCAATTTCGAACAATCAATTTCTCCTTCCCGTGTTTGATATACTTAAAGCGGTCAAGTTACCCTGCGTCCGTTCGCATTTCGGGGGCTCTTCGCGCACCATCTCCATAGAGGGCCACAGCGATCATCTCAATTTCCATGGTTGCGGACCTGACCAGCTCGCGCAGGTAGTCCAAGAACGCATTTTGCGTACGGATTGAAAATATTCTCGCGCGGTAGGTGAGGTCATCCATAAGGGGCTTTTCTGATAGGAACGTGGCGAACTCGCTATCCACGAACATGGCGTCCACGTAAGGAGCATAGGTGGCTATCGCCCGAATGTCATTTGTAGCACCACGCGTTGGATTTTTCTTCTGCCCAGCCAATATTTTCCGGGCCATTGCGGCGAACAGGTAAGCTTGTATCCTGTGGTGCGGGATAGTACTGTTTTTTGGCCAATTCCAGAAATCTACAACTTGACGCCCAGCCTGATCGACCTTCACACCGAGATTCAGGAAGAAATCGCGGATTTCACGAAATTCCCGAACCGGCCCGGAGAGTGCACCGCTCATGAAAGATTCCATGTCACGGTTCTCCAGACCCCGCCGAGCTAGATCTGTGAAATGCGAATAAGCGCTGATACGTGAGATTCCGAAAGCCTCTAGTTCAGTCTTCAGAACGCTCTTGAATGAAGCGTTGGGATCAGCGCGCCAGCGTTCATAGAGAGGCGCCAGATTGTCTGCGGCTAGCTCTCGATGGTCTCGCACTCCTTTGGCAAAGCTGGACCAGTCCACCGTGGCGGTTACATGGAAACGTGAAAGCCACTTATTTCTTTGACCATCAAGGATTTCATCCACGGCGAGGTCCAACACCGGTTCGCTTCCGGACAAAAACGCCTCCAAATATGCCCAGACTTGCTCCCTTTCAATATCCGACGTGGACTGGAATCTCGTGTCACCACCGAGCATTTCGTGGGCGAGAGACAATTCATTCCCTCTTTGAAATACCATCGACTCGTCTCGATGGATGTCAGATTGCGGGCACAGTAGCTGCTGCAGCAGAACACACTGTTCAAGAAGGTCTGCCGCCTCTTTCCAAAAGGCATAGTGCGGGGTACTCATTTCGTAGGTGTTCGTCCTAATCTTGAAAATCTGGCTGATGGCTAGCTGATCAAGATAGATGATCTTCTTGTTAAGTTCTGGCATCTCCCCGCAGGTGACATCATAGCACGAGGCACATTTGTAACTTGCAGTCCGAGCCGTCAACTGGACCAATACTCTGTATCGCTTACCACAGGCGACGCAGGTTGCTAGCGGCGGGACACTCATTGCGCTGACGCGCTCGGACATTTCTTCATTTTCCCGTAAAAGACTTTGCTGTTATTTCGATGTTAGACAATGACCTAGTTGGCAACGCCTTGATATGTACTATTCGGCAGGCGCGAAATCGACTGACGTCGCGTGCCAAACCTGGCACTGAATGCCTATCGCTACAAACGGAAGGAAAGCCCCGCATCACGTCCATCATAACCGGTTTCCTCCTACGGTGCTAGACGAACGGCAACTTAGAGGAATGCCGCCACGCAGCATGGGGCGAACCCGACGGGCGGCAATGGGCCGACCTTGCCTGTCCGGGGGCAGATCGCCCGGCTCAGCCGAACCTGCCACTTGCTGTCCCGCAGCATGTTGCTCGAGAGTCCATTGCTGCCGTTGGAACTGATCCGGCGCATGTGATCGGCCCTGGAGTTCCGTCCACTGTTCCCAGGTGTGGTCAACCCGCTGTACTCGCTACCGAGCTACAAGTCGGCGTCACGTTGCCCGTTACCATGCCGCCCGACCCTCCCCAGGTGATGCGAACCAGGGCAGGCACCACCATCAACTGACCGCGGGCGACCTGCATCCACCCTGGCATCGCGGATGGCCGGGTTTCTTCAGGGTTCGGGCAACGGCCTCGCCATCCGCCGTCAGATCGCCCCGGCCAGGTGCAGGCCGAGGCCAACCAGCGCCGCACCACCAAGCACGCGGCCGATGCCGAGCTTCAGACGGAACACCGCGAGGATCGCCAGCGCCGAAAGGGCCATCGCCCAGCCATCCAGTGTTTCCAGCACCGGAACGCTGGTCGAGACCGGCCCCCAGTCGAAAGGCTCGACCTCGCGCCAGACCACATGGATCGCGAACCATATCGCGAGATTGAGGATTACCCCCACGACCGCCGCCGTGACCGAAGCCAGCGCCGCCGCGAGCGCCCGGTTTTCCCGCAGCCCTTCCATGAACGGTGCCCCGAGCAGAATCCAGGCGAAGCAGGGCGCGAAGGTCACCCATGTCGTCAGGATGCCCCCAAGCGTTGCCGCCAGCAGCGGCATGGCCCATCCGGCCTCGCGCATTGCCCCCATGAAGCCGATGAATTGCAGCACCTTGATCAGCGGTCCCGGCATGGTTTCGGCCATGCCGAGACCGTCGAGCATCTCGCCCGGCTGCAGCCAGCCATAGCTGCCGACCGCCTCCTGCGCGACCCAGGCCAGCACGGCATAGGCCCCGCCGAAGGACAGCACCGCGAGTTTCGAGAAATAGAGCGCGATGTCGGTAAAGACGCTGCCCGGTACCAGGGCGACCAGCAGCAGCACCGGCAACAGCCAGAGCGCGACCGCCGCCCATCCCGCGCGAAAGGCGTTTCTGCGCGCCGAGGGCGGAAGATCAAGCTCTTCGCCAAGGATCGTGTCGGCGTCGCTGACATGTGCGCCACCTGTCGAGCCATGTCCGCCGCCGCCCCGGAAGGCAGCAATCCCGGCCTTTGTCCCCATCCAGCCGATGGTTGCCGCCAGCGCCACGATCACCGGAAAGGGTGCATCGAACAGGAAGATGGCCAGGAAGGACGCGGCGGCCAGGCCGAGCATGACCTTGTTCTTCAGGGCACGTTTGCCGATGCGGAACACCGCTTGCAGAACGATCGCCAGCACGGCGGCCTTCAGCCCGAAGAACAGCGCGGTCACAACCGGCACGTCGCCATAGACCGCGTAGACCCAGCTCAGCACCATCATGGCGATGAAGCCCGGCAGGACGAACAGCATCCCCGCGATCAGCGCGCCGCGCACGCCGTGCATCAGCCAGCCGATATAGGTCGCCATCTGCTGCGCCTCGGGTCCAGGCAGCAACATGCAGAAGTTCAGGGTATGGAGGAATCGCGCATCTCCGAGCCACTTCCGCTCCTCGACCAGTATCCGGTGCATCACCGCGATCTGGCCGGCCGGCCCGCCGAAACTCAGCGCGGCGATCCTGGCCCAGACCCCGGTGGCCTGACCCAGCGTTGGAAATCCATCACCCCGTTTCATGTCGCGCCCCGGCCCGGACCCCTGGCGTTGGCGGGCCAGTTGTGGATCTCGTCCGTGGCATCGCGCGCCCAACGGTAGAAGGCGTCATAGAGCTGCAATCCGGCATCGAGTTGCTCCAGATCGTCGGAATACATCCGCGACAGGCCCAGGGACGCCGCAAGCAGGCCCGCCGCTTCGGGGGCGAGGTCCAGGCGGGCGGTATCCGCGCCGCGCACGATCAACGCCAGCCGGTCGAGCGCCGGGATGCTCAACCGGGTTTCCTTCAGCAGCGCGTCGAAGGTGCAATCCTCGCCGCGATGGCTCCAGAACACGCCTTCGACATCGAAGGGCATGGCGCCGAACCGCTCGGCCACTGCGGGCACCTCGGCCGGGGCGACGAACAGAAACACCGCCCGTGGATCGATGAAGCGCCGGATCAGCCAGGGGCAGGCGATGCGATCGATCTTGGGCCGCGCCCGTGTCACCCACAGGCTGCGGCCCTGCGGATCATGGCCGGTGATCTTCGTGGTCGTGACGAGTGGCAGGCCGGCGGCGAGCCATGCCGCCATGCCTCCCTCCAGATACTCGGCTGCGACCCCTTCATGGCGCAGCCAGGCGGCGACGCCCTGACTGCGCCCGTATCCCTCGGCGCAAAGGACCACCACCGGACCGTCCAGGCTGCGGGCCAGCTCCGAAAGCGCTGCAGGGGCGATTTCATTCTCAGCCAGCCATCGGGCAGAGGGGATGAGACGAGGTTCGGTGTCTCTCGCATCCGCCCGGCGCAGGTCGAGGACGACGGGGCATCGTGCGGTGCCGATCAGCTTGGCGAGTTTGTCGCAGGTTATGGTGTCAGGAGCAGGCATCTGCGTTCCCTCCATTGAGTGAGTCGTCGGAATGGAACGCGAACTTCGGCTGGCGCCTCGTGGGGCGTCGCAAGACCCCATGCCGGAAAATTCCGACGACGACGATGGAATGTCAAGACGGTTACCCGGTTCAGACCCGGTTCAGACCCGGTTCGGTCGCCCTTCACGGCGCGATCCGGGTGCGTCTCGCGATCGCTCCCACCCGATATCGGGCCTCTCCGGCCTCATGTCGCAGCCTTGAGGTTTACCCGTTCCTCGAGCTTTGCGGCCGCTTCCTTGCGCTCGCTGTAGCGGTCGGTCAGGAAGGCCGAGAGGTCGCGGGTCAGCAGGGTGAACTTCACCAGCTCCTCCATCACGTCGACGATGCGGTCGTAATAGCTCGACGGCCGCATGCGCCCGGCCTCGTCGAACTCCTGCCATGCCCTGGCGACCGAGGACTGGTTCGGGATCGTCAGCATCCGCATCCAGCGGCCCAGCACCCGCATCTGATTCACCGCGTTGAAGCTCTGCGAGCCGCCCGAGACCTGCATCACCGCCAGCGTGCGGCCCTGCGTCGGCCGGATCGCCCCCATCGACAGCGGAATCCAGTCGATCTGCGCCTTCATCACCCCGGTCATCGCGCCGTGGCGTTCCGGGCTGGTCCAGACCTGGCCCTCGGACCACAGGCACAGGTCGCGCAGCACCTGCACCTTGGGATGCGACGGTTCGGCATCCTCGGGCAGCGGCAGGCCGTTGGCGTGGAACACCCGCGTCTCGCAGCCGAAATGCCGCAGCAGGCGCTCGGCCTCCAGCGTGGCGAAGCGGCTGCAGGAGCGTTCGCGCAGCGAGCCGTAGAGCAGCAGGATGCGCGGCGGATGCGTCGCGCGGGGGATGTCCGGGATCGCGGGCGCGCGCAGGCAGTCGGGCGACAGGTTCGGCAGGTCGGGGATCATGCGCGGGCCTCTTGCGGGGTTGCTTCGGGAAACCAACGGCGGCCCAGCCACAGGGCGGCGTTGACCAGAAGGATCAGCACCGGCACCTCGACCAGCGGGCCGATCACGGTGGCGAAGGCCACGGGCGAGGCGAGGCCGTAGGCGGCGATGGCGACGGCAATGGCCAGCTCGAAGTTATTGCCGGCGGCGGTGAAGGCGATGGCGGTGCTGCGCGGATAATCCCTGGCGATCAGCCGGCCCATGGCAAAGCTGACCAGGAACTGGATGGCGAAATACAGCACCAGCGGCACGGCGATCCTGACGGTGTCGAGCGGTAGGCGCACGACATCGCCGCCCTTCAGGCTGAACATCGCGACGATGGTGAAGAGCAGCGCGGCCAGCGTGATCGGGCTGATCTTCGGCAGGAAGACGTCCCGATACCACTCCTCGCCCCTGCGCCGGATCAGCACATGCCGGGTCAGGAAGCCGGCGGCGAAGGGGATGCCGAGATAGATCAGAACCGCCTCGGTCACCGTCCGGAAACCCACCTCGATCACGCTGCCCTCCAGCCCGAACAAGGGCGGCAGCACGGTCAGGAACAGCCAGGCATAGGTCGAGAAGAACAGGATCTGGAAGATCGAGTTGAAGGCCACCAGCCCGGCGACATATTGCCCGTCGCCGCGCGCCAGCTGGTTCCAGACCAGCACCATGGCGATGCAGCGCGCCAGGCCGATCAGGATCAGCCCGGTCATGTATTCCGGCTGGTCGCGCAGGAAGATCACCGCTAAGGCGAACATCAGCACCGGCCCGATCAGCCAGTTCTGCACCAGCGACAGCACCAGCACCCGCCTGTCGGCAAAGACCTTGGGCAGGTCCTCGTAGCGGACCTTGGCCAGCGGCGGATACATCATCAGGATCAGCCCGATGGCGATGGGGATGTTGGTCGAGCCCACCGCCATGGCGTTCAGCGCATCCGGCAGGCCGGAGAACAGCGTGCCCAGCAGGATGCCGAGCGCCATGGCCGCGAAGATCCACAAGGTCAGGTAGCGGTCGAGAAAGGAAAGCCGGCGGGCCGGGCTGTCGGGGGTCATCACCTGCTCCTTTCAGGCCGGGCGGATGCGGTTGCCCTGGGCATCCACGACTTGCTCGCCATCTTCCTTGCTGAAGGCGGCGCGCTGCGGCGGCAGCAGGTCCAGCACCTGTTCCGAGGGCCGGCAAAGCCGCACGCCCCTGGGGCTGACCACGATGGGGCGGTTGATCAGCACCGGATGCGCCAGCATCGCCTCGATCAGCGCGGCGTCGGTCAGCGCCGGGTCGTCCAGGCCAAGCTCGGCATAGGGCGTGCCTTTCTGGCGCAGCAGCTCGCGCGGCGCGATGCCCATGCGGGCGATCAGCCGCTCCAGCATCGCGCGCGAGGGCGGCGTCTTGAGGTATTCCACCACATGCGGCTCGATCCCGGCATTGCGGATCAGCGCCAGCACGTTGCGCGAAGTGCCGCAGTCGGGGTTGTGATAGATCACGACATCCATGTCGGCCCCCGCCCCGGCCGCGCCTTCGGAGCGTCCGATCTCGTGCAGCCTGGAGACGAGGCTGGCGCGATCGAGGGTGCCGATCGGCAGGGCGGCAAAGGTTTGGATGCGCGCCTTCATGTAGCGCAGCGTCTCGATGAAGGCCATGTCGCGCTGCAGCTCGCTGCCGGTCGCGGCTGCCGGGTCTGGAAGGCCCCAATGCGCTGTCATCGGCTGGCCCGGCCAATAGGGACAGGCCTCGCCCGCCGCGTCGTCGCAAACGGTGAAGACGAAATCCATTACCGGCGCATCGGGCGCGGCGAATTCGTCCCAGCTTTTCGAGCGCAGCCCTTCGGTCGGGTAATGGTAGTTCTGCAGGATCTTCAGGGTCCGCGGATGCACCTCTCCCTTCGGCTGGCTGCCGGCCGAGAAGGCGCGGAACCGCGCGCCGCCCTCCTTGCGCAGCACGCTTTCGGCGATGAGCGAGCGGGCGGAGTTGCCGGTGCAGAGAAACAGCACGTTGAAGACACGAGGCGAGGCGTCAGCCATGCAGGGCATCCTTGCTGGGTTCACAGGAACAGGACAGCGCGGCCGCGACCGGCGCGCAGATCTCGGGGTGGCCGTCGCAGCAATCGCGCATCAGGAATGCGATCAGTCCGGCCAATGTCGCAAAGACGGCGCTGTAGATGATGAAGCGCCCCTCGCGCCGGGACCGGATCAGCCCGGCATGTTCGAGATGGGTCAGGTGAAACGACAGCCGCGAGGTGCTGGCACCCCCCAGGGCCTCGCCGATGGCCCCGGCCGCCATGCCCTCCGGCCCGGCCTTGACCAGCAGCCGGACGATGCGCAGCCGGGTTTCCTGCGACAGCGCCGCGAAGACGGCAAGGGCATGGTGCTCTTCCATCGAATCAACCCCTCAAGATATGTTGAGACAATGAAGGTGAGACCTGATGTTGTCAAGCCAGCAGGTGCGTCTCGACGACGGCTGCTCGGGGAATCCGCGGAAGGTCAACCTTGAAGCGGACGCAGTTCAGCATCTGTAAAGTCTCGTTACCCATGTCCTGGACGCGCGGAGGAAATAGCTGACGTGACATCATCGTATCTCGAGGGCGCGGACCCCGACGGTCGGTAACGACGCTGGCGGCGCTTTAGGTGCCACCAGACCGGCGCAACATTCTTTCCAGCCATATGACCAGCTTGCACGATAGTTTCGATCCGGAGGGCGCAATTCCACCCCTTCGACCCCATGTCTTGTTCATCCGAGCGGGATCTCCGGGCGGTGCCATGGAGGACCCCATTGTGGGCACCGGCCCAAAGAACGACACTCTGGACCCGAGGGACACCCGTCAGGGCCAGCAGGGCGAGCTGCCGGAAGCCCCGCAGCAGGGCGACAACGATCCGAAAGACGACCCCATGCGGAAGCCTGCTGACCACAGATGACGGCCGGCTGCCATTCGAAAGGCGAAGCGGGCGGAAACCTGCGGACCCCCGATCTTCCGGTAAATTGCCGCACCAAGGCGTGGTCCAAATCTGCGCTGGTATGCGGCATTCAAAAGCTGGAAGGTGAAGCGGCGGATCCAGGTCCGCCGTTTTCGCTCGTCCAGATAGCGAGGTTTCCATGACCAAACGTGTTGCCCTGACCGACGCGCTCACCGGAGCTACCGAAATCTTTGCTCAGCCGCCGTGGCATCTTGAGGGGATCCGCCATTTCCAGAATGGGGATCTGGTGAAGCTCGTCCATGACGACGGAACAACCCGGCTCATTCCGATCAGATCCTGCACGTCCGGGCTGTTCGAGCGGTTCCGGGACTGGTGACGCGACACGCGCCAGCCATGCTGACGGTCAAGCCGGCCGATACCGCTGCAAAACGGGTATCCGGTCTTCGTCCTTTGGGGCAACCAGCAATCGCCTGACACGAGTCGCCAGGCAGCAACCGATGGAAGGCAGGAAGGTGGCAATCGAAAGCCCGGATCAATACGAAGCCGCCATAGAGCACCTGCTGCAAATGCTCTTTCTGGCCACCGAGCGGCCCGGCCTGCTCATGACGACGGATCTGCGGGAACACCTCGCTCTCGCCGCCCAGAAGCGCGACAGGCACGGAGATTTCGGCGCAGCGCGATTGCTGATCGAATGGGCCGACCGGATCGACGCGGCAGCGGAAAGAACCGATCCCGCGCCTGAATAGGAATCGCAAAAGCCGACCGACGCAAAACTCGTCGTAACGGCCATCGACTGCGCTGACCTCATCCTGCCGTTGCAGAACCGCCTCGTCGTCACCGTGATTTCTTTCTCGGGCTTTCCGGAGGTTGGTCGATAGGCGCATGTCTCCTATGGCCTGCAGCCCCCTGACACCCCATATCAGCCGTGCCTGTTCGAATTTTTTCGTCCGGCAACAGGGAGACCCAGACCGTGGATTCCGCAGACATCGCCAGCACCCCCGAGAAACGACCCGAGCCGCAGCATGATGCAGGAGTGCGCCGGCGTCGGAAAAGGGACGGGAACGAGCGCGGCATGCCGGTTCGTGCTGCGAGCGGCATGGACGATCCGACGACCGATCAGGCGTGATCGATGGGCCGGCAGGCCCAAGAGGAGCGACCGCATAAAGGGAGGGGGCGAAAATGGTCTCATTGGTCGAGAACAGCGACAGAGATATCAAGGAACGGCTGAGCGATATCGAGCTCCGCTTGAGCGAGCTGGAACTGCAGGGCCTCCAGGGCGGGGTCTATTCCAACCCCGGCGGCAAGGAGCAGAGCCTGAGGGATGTCCTGGCCTGGCTGGAGCGGATGACCCCGGTGGTGCGCCGGCTCTACTGGGCGATCAAGGAGGCGGCTCCCCAATTCGATGGGCCGGACAGAAAGGCGCTCGACCAGGCCGTGGGCGCGCTCGATGCATGGCAATCCGCCCATTCGCGGCTACATGAGACGATAGCGGAAACGAACGCCCGGGAACTGGACGGCAAGGAACAGGGCGAAAGCTGAGGTTTGGAGTCTGCGGTAAAAACGGCCTTTTCGGAATTTTCCGCCGATGCGGGTCGCAAATTCTTTCCTTGCCGAACAACGGGTAATGGGCCGAGATCGCATGATCCCCGGAATTTCCTCGTAAACTCAGCCGGCATGACCTATATAGGATCTGCATCTCTTGTTTTCGGACCCTGTTCCTTGCGGCTCAGCTTCGATCTTCAGCTTTGCCGAGCCGCTGCGCTGTGTGAGCGGTATTTTTGAAAGGAACAGCACGATGGCCAATGGCACCGTGAAATGGTTCAACTCCAATAAAGGCTTCGGCTTCATTGCCCCGGAAGCGGGCTCGAAGGATGTCTTCATCCATATTTCCGCGCTCGAGCGCGCCGGTATCCATCATCTGAACGATGGCCAGGCGATCGCCTATGATATCGAGCGTGACCGCAATGGCCGGGAATCGGCAACGAATCTCGTTCTCTCCTGAGAGCAGCGCCGAAGGGTAATACAGGCGGGGTCGGCTTCATGCCGTCTCCGCTTTTCCTTGAGGAGGGTGGGCATGCGTTGCCCGCCATTCCGACCGTTCCGACAGAAAAGTTTCATTATGGAAATTCACTGGGGTACGCCCCTTTCATTCGTCATTTCGTCTGCCGGCGAAGTGCAGAAGTTCAGCACGATCGAGCAGGCGAGATACTGGCTCCGCAGGAGGTGGCCGGTTTCCAATACGGCCCAGCACCATGCGCTGGAGCAGCTGGATGCCGCCCTGCACTGCCTTGTATCGGTGGGATCGGCGCGACGGGCTTTCATCGCTGCTGCAAAAGCTGCCGGTTTCGTGCCCGAAACCTCGATCGCACAATCCGCACGTCCCTTGTCCGCTTGCATGGCGACGATCTGAGACCGGGGTTGGTCCTGCTATGGCGGTGCCTGTGCGGGAATGGAAATGCTCCGCAGAGTGACCAGCCGAAAGCCAGCTGGTCGATCCTGAACAGGCTGTGGGGCCTCGGCCAAGAGCTATCGCAAGAAAGATAAGCTACCGGGACTTTCGAGTGCCTCGGATATTCCGATGCCCTTGGCGTACAAGCGCAACCCTGCGCTTAGTAGGTATACGCTATAGGTGCGTCCGAAGATGGGGGCAGAAGATAATGTCCCACCATTCTCATGGTCGGGTTCCAGTCGAAAATTCTCAGATCAATCGGTTTTCGAGCGATTCCGGGAATTTTTGTCTGGCCAAGTGGAAAATAGCCAGGTTTGGCTCCATTGATTCAGGCATCGGACAAATGCGATGCAAGAATGTTTTGCTTTATCCGGCGCGAAGGCGCATACAGGGGGCGCTACGTTGATTCTCTCTGCATCCTGTCTCCTTTCGGCTTCGGTCTGCTTTTGAACTGAACTGACCGGGCCGGGTTGCTGCATTCCGCGAGCGACAAATCCACAAGGAGATATCACGATGGCCAATGGCACCGTGAAATGGTTCAACGCCGCCAAGGGCTTCGGCTTCATCGCGCCCGAGCATGGCGGCAAGGACGTGTTTCTGCACATCTCGGCCCTCGAGCGGGCCGGGCTTAACAGCGTTGCGGATGGTCAGGCCGTGACCTTCGAAATCGAGTCGGGCCGCGATGGTCGCGAATCGGCCAGCAGGCTGGCGCTCGCCTGATCCTGTCGAACAGCCTGGCCATCTGGCCGGGCTGAACCCCTTCGGGAGACCCGTATGTTGGCCAAGGCGAGAAACCTTTTCCGCGACCCTGCGCCCCTGACGGCGATGGATCGCACCACTTCCGAGGCGAAGCTCATCGTCGATGAACAGGCCCGCAAGAGGAGCGAGCTGACGGCATCCCTCAAGGCTGCACGGTTGGCGAAAGAGGCGGCAGACGCCGCCACCGGCGTGCCTGCGAAAAAACGCAAGAAATAGCGGATGCGCGGGGGCACCTGCTTTCTTCGCTGTAACGCCGACTCTCACTACCGCCGAAACGCTGCGCGAAGATGTCTCGATCCATTTCCCATGATTCCGATTGGACGGGATGCAGGGGATATTCATCTTTTTTTAGGCCAGCGCTAGCCGGCTTGACGGCGGACAGTCTCCCGCGCTTTTCCTGTGCCTTTTATCAGCCAGACAGGGGCTTTCCGGGCGCACGAAAGAGGCCGCATTCGCGGTGCTTTCACCCCCTTGAACCGCCATTTCCGCGCCCTAAATCGTGGATCGCCGGAAGCCTCTGACGGGTCCGGCATGCCGGGGCGGATGCGATGGCACCGCACGGTGAAAGACTTGTATCCATGTTGCTCAACGGAGGATGTGGCTATGAGAACCACTTTCGACTTTTCCCCTCTCTACCGGTCGAGCATCGGTTTCGACCGGATGCTGAACGCGCTGGAAGCGGCAAGCCGGGTCGGGACGGTCGACAACTGGCCGCCCTATGACATCGCCAGGACCGGCGAGGACGATTATCGCATCACCATGGCGGTGGCGGGCTTCTCGCCCGACGAGCTGGCCATCACGCAGGAACGGACCGTTCTGACGGTGACCGGCCGCAAGGCTGGCGAGGACAAGGGCGAGTATCTGCATCGCGGCATTGCCGAGCGGAGCTTCCGCCGGCGCTTCCAACTCGCCGATCATGTGAAGGTGACCGGCGCCGAGCTGCTGAACGGGCTGCTGACGATCGAGCTGCGGCACGAGATCCCCGAAGAGATGAAGCCGCGCCGGATCGAGATCGCCCCGGCCAAGGCCCTGCCCAAATCCCAGCCGCAGCAGGTCGAGACCGGCAAGCAGGCCGCCTGAGGCCCTGTCACCGCACGATCCCTGCCGGCCGCCGGGCAGCGCCCGGCGTCTCCGGCAACCTGTTGCCATGAAGGAGGAAAATCATGAATGTCCGAGATCTGATCCCCTGGAACCGCAATGGCGGCAACCAGCTTCCCACCGCCTTCCGCGACGGCGACCGCGATCCCTTCCTGTCGCTGCATCGCGAGGTGAACCGGCTGTTCGACGACGTCTTCCGCGGCTTCAGCCTGCCCGCGGTCGGCACGGTCCCTGCCTTTGGCGGCGGCTGGCCGAGCGTCGAGATCTCCGACAACGAGAAGGAGATCAGGGTGACGGCCGAGGTGCCGGGCCTTGAGGAGAAGGACATCGAAGTCCTGCTGGATGACGGCGTGCTGACGCTGAAGGGCGAGAAACGCTCGGAGGTCGAGGATAAGGACCGGCAATTCTCGGAACGCTTTTACGGCCGTTTCGAGCGCCGTATCCCGCTGGGCGCCGAGATCCGCGAGGACGAGGTCGATGCGCATTTCAGGAACGGCGTGCTGACCGTGACCCTGCCCAAGACGGAAAAGGCGCAGTCGCAGGTCAAGCGCATCGCCATCAAGGGCTGAGCCATCGCGGCGGCGACAACCGCCGCCGCCGCATCCAGCCTTCCCCCGCAGGGGAAGGTCCATTGACGGGATCACCAAGCAACCGACAAGGAGGAGTGAACGATGCTGAAATCCCTGTCTCTTGATCGCCGGACGGCATTCGACATCGCCAATGTCGTTGCCGGTCTCGGTCTTCTGCTGTCGCCCTGGTATCTCGGCTTCGCGGCCGAGACCGCCGCGGCGTGGAACGCCTGGCTCGTCGGGGCCGCGATGACGCTGATCGCGCTGGCCGCGCTCTTCGCGTTCCACAGGCTTGAGGAATGGGCCAATGTCGCCCTTGGCCTCTGGGCGGTGATCGCGCCCTGGGTCCTGGGCTTCG